>JBIQJM010000206.1:0-2742 GCA_044507525.1 Burkholderiales bacterium | reverse complement strand
GCCGACCGACGCGTTCGCCGAACGCGAAACGATCGCGAGGGGGCCGACGTTCCGCCCGCGCCGAGCCCTCGGCGCGCGCCTACGCGTACATCGCCCCCTCGACGAGACGGCAGTCGAGCCCCGTCCAGCGAGTCAGGCCGGTTCCCCGCTGCGTTGCGGACGGCGGTAGCCGGGCAGCAGCGCGAGGACGCCGAGCGCCTCCAGCTGCGCGTCGACCTGCGCCGCCCAGCCCCGGTTGGCGAGCGGGCTGGCCGGGCTCGGATGCAGCACCTGTCCGATGCGCACGGCGCCGGCGCGTGCGGACCCGCCAGCGTCCGCGGTGCCGGTGGCGCTCGCGGTGCCAACGGCCGCAGCCCCCGCCTCGAGCTGCGCCGCCTGCGCGCCCCCCAGCACGATCCCCAGGCGCTTGGCGGCATAGCCGCCGATGCCGATCGCCCACTGCGGCTCGATCGCCTCGAGCATACGCCGCAGGTGCAGGTCGCACGCATGCTGCAGCGGGCGCAGCTCGGCGGCCGGCAGCTTGTCGGGCGTGCAGTTGCGTCCGCTGTCGGCGAGAAACACGAGCGGGCAGTAGTTGAGCACCAGCGCGTGCTCGAAGAAGGACTCGGGCGATCCGAAGCGCGACGCCGCCCAGCCCCAGACGCGCTGGCCGCTGACCTCGCTACGCCGGCAGGCGAGCCCCTCGATCGGGCGCTTCGGGTGTTGCCGCGCCGGCCGCCGAAGCGGTTCGTCGAGGCGCATCCAGTCGCGCACCGCGGTGACCTCGCCGAAGGGCACGCCGGTCTGCATCATGCCGAAGGGACCCGGGTTCATGCCGACGAAGACGACGCGCTTGGTCGTTGCGGCGAAGCGGCGCAGATACGCCTCGTGCATCGCCCACGCGTAGCCGAGCGGGTTGTAGACGTGCGCGACCGGTGGGCCGAACTGCAGGCGGTCGACGGCGCGCGCGAGTGCGCGCGCGGCACGGACGAGTTCGTCGGCGACGCTCAATCGACGACCAGCTCCCGGCGCACGCCGCGCACGTCGATCTCGAACTCGAGTCCGTCGACCGGCGGGCGGCTGACGTGCCACTCGAGGCCGAGCCGGGTCAGGCCGCGCGGCGCGAAGCGGGTGCCGGCCAGCGCGCCGAACTCGTGCGCGGTGTAGATCTGCACCGCGGTGACGGCCTGCCATCGCGCGCCGAGCGCCGCCGTGTTGCGCTCGAGTCCGTCGAGCACGAAGTCGACCTTCTGCGCGAGCCCGTCGGGCGAGGTGTCGCCCCAGGCGACGATTCCCTCGGGAAAGGGCGTGCCCTCGAGCCATTCGGCGAAGCCCGAGACGACGAAGCTGCGCGGCGCCGGCGCCTCCGGCGCGTGGTCGGAGGTGGTGAGCAAGCCCGCGTGCGGCGCACCGATCGGCGTCGTGTAGCAGAAGGCGTGGAACGACGGTTCCTCGGGCGGGTCGTACAGCGGGCACACGTTGCTGCGCGCGACCGGGATCGTCTCGTCGGGCACGAGACCCCACTGGCGCAACACGCCGACGTACTGCGCGTTGAAGTGCCCGAAGCCGCCGAGCGTGAACGGACGCGGCGAGCGCAGCTCCGCCGCACACAGCGCCGTGAGCGGTCGATTGCGCTGGCGCAGGTGCGCGGCGATCGCGTCGAAGCCTTCGGCGAGCGGCAGCAGGCGCGAGAAACGCGCGCGCACGATTTCGTAGCCGGGCAGCGCGATGACGCCGGAGGAGAACGCCGGTCCGCCGCGCAGGTACGCGTAGTCCGCGCCGATGGAATTGTGTATGGTGGACATTGCCGATCCGTGCAGCCTCGCACGGACTATGAACGCCGCGTCGTCGGCGTGCAACTCGCTGCCCGTACACTCGATGAATTCCGTTCCGTCCCGCATGAAACAGATCGCGCACGGCGAGGGCGGCGCGCCCTCCGTGCTGCAGCTGGTCGACGCGCCCGTGCCTGCGCCCGGCCCCGGCGAAGTGCTGATCCGCGTAGCCTACGCGGGCGTGAACCGCCCCGACGTCGCGCAGCGCGAGGGTCGCTATCCTCCGCCGCCCGGCGCCTCCCCGGTGCTCGGCCTCGAGGTCGCCGGCGACGTGATCGCCGCCGGGGACGGGGTCGAGGAGGTACGCATCGGCGACGCGGTCTGCGCGCTGGTCAACGGCGGCGGATACGCGGAGTACGTCGCCGTACCCGCCGGCCAGGTCCTGCCGGTGCCGCGCGGGCTGACGCTCGCGCAGGCGGCGTCGCTGCCCGAGAACTTCTTCACCGTCTGGACCAACGTGTTCGACCGCGGCGGCCTGCGCGCGGGCGAGACCTTCCTCGTGCACGGCGGCTCGTCCGGCATCGGCCTGGCGGCGATCCAGCTCGCACGCGCACGCGGCGCCACCGTCTACACGACGGTCGGCAACGCGGAGAAGGCGCGCGCCTGCGAGCGCTACGGCGCAACGGCGGCGATCGAGTATCGCAACGAGGACTTCGTCGAGCGCGTGCGCGCGTTCACCGAGCGACGCGGCGTCGACCTGATCCTCGACATGGTCGGCGGCGAGTACGTCGAGCGCAACCTGCGCGCGCTCGCCGTCGAGGGGCGGCTCGTGCAGATCGCGTTCCAGCAGGGTGCCCGGCCCGCGGGCGATTTCACGCTGCTGATGGTCAAGCGCCTGCACTGGACCGGCTCGACGCTGCGTCCGCGCAGCGCCGCCGAGAAGGCGCACATCGCGGCGCAGCTGCGCGAGCACGTCTGGCCGCTGTTCGAG
>JBIQJM010000062.1:0-18893 GCA_044507525.1 Burkholderiales bacterium | reverse complement strand
TGCGGCGAACGGCCGCTGCGGCGCTCGAAGCGCGGCTGCATCATCCAGATCTCGCGCATGTCGCCGATGAACCGGCGCTGGATGGCCAGGCGCCCGGCCTGCTCGTCGAGCACCGAGTCGATCGCCGCGGCGAGCGCAGGGATCGAGTGTTCGCCGCGCGCGGTCGCCGCCTGCCAGCGCTCGCGCACCGGCTGCCACAGCAGCGCCGCGAACAGGAATCCGGGCGAGACGCTCTTGTCGGCGAGAACGCGCGCGTCGGTCGCGGCGAGCGCTGCCTGCACGAAACGCTCGTCGTCGGGCTGCTCGAGGATCACGTCGAGCATCGGCAGCAGCCCGTGGTGCAGGCCCTGGCGACGCAACTCCTGCACGCAGGCCATCGCGCTGCCCGACAGCAGCAGCTTGAGCATTTCGTCGAAGAGCCGCGCCGCCGGGACGTTGTGGAGCAGGTCCTTGAGTTCGCGGATCGGCTGCTGCGTCTTCGGCTCGACCGTGAAGCCCAGCTTGGCGGCGAAGCGCGCGACGCGCAGCATCCGCACCGGATCCTCCCGGTAGCGCGTGGCCGGGTCGCCGATCATGCGCAGCGTGCGCTGCTTCATGTCCTTCACGCCGTCGTGGTAGTCGAGCAGCGTGTCCGAGACCGGGTCGTAGTACAGCGCGTTGATCGTGAAGTCGCGTCGCGCCGCGTCCTCGGCCTGCGTTCCCCAGACGTTGTCGCGCAGCACGCGCCCGTGCTCGTCGGTTTCGGCGGCGGGCTGCAAAGAGCGGAAGGTGGACACCTCGATCGTGTCGCGTCCGTGCAGCACGTGCACGATCTGGAAGCGGCGCCCGATGATGCGCGACCGGCGAAACAGCTTGCGCACCTGCTCAGGCGTCGCGTCGGTGGCGACGTCGAAGTCCTTCGGCTTCAGGCCGAGCAGCAGGTCGCGCACGCCGCCGCCGACGATCCACGCCTGGAAGCCTCCCTGCTGCAGCGTCTCGCAGGTGCGTACGGCCGCCTGCGAGACGTCGGCGAGCGGCATTCCCTGCTCGCTGCCGCGGTAGCGTTTCGGGCGCTTGCGAAGCGCCGAGCGCGTCGTCTTGGCGAGCACGCGGTCGATCAGGTTGCGGATCATTCGAACAGTTGCACGGTGCGCCAGCCGCGTTCGCGCGCGAGCGACGCCAGGCGGGGGTCCGGATTCGTGGCCACCGGGTCGGTGACACGCTCGAGCAGCGGCACGTCGTTGACCGAGTCGCTGTAGAAGTGCGAACGCGCGAAGCCTTCCCACGAGCGTCCGAGCGAGGCCAGCCACTCCGCGGTGCGTTGCACCTTGCCCTCGCGGAACGAGGGCGTGCCCAGCGGCCGTCCGGTGTAGCGTCCGTCGGCGGATTCGATGCGCGTGGCGATCAGGTGCTCGATGCCGAACTCGGAGGCGATCGGCCGCGTCACGAACTCGTTGGTCGCGGTGACGATCGCGCACAGGTCGCCGCGGTCGCGATGACGGTCGACGAGCGCACGCGCGCCGTCCAGGATGCGCGGCCGGATCACCTCGTCGAGGAAACGTTCGCGCCAGGCGTCGAGCGTGTCGAGCGGGTGCGCGGCCAGCGGGGCGAGCTGGAAGGCGAGGAACTCGTCGATGTCGAGCGTGCCGGCGTGGTACTGCTCGAAGAAGACGTCGTTGCGCCGGTCGTACTCGGCGCCGTCGACGACGCCGAGCCGGACGAGGAAGCGCGCCCATTCGTAGTCGCTGTCGATCGGCAGCAGCGTGTAGTCGAGATCGAAGAGCGCGAGGTCGATCGGCGCGCGGGCGGGCGGCGCGGCAGGCAGCGACACGGATTCGGCGGGCGCGGCTTCGGACGGGGCGCGATCGCGGGCGGGACGGGGCTTCACGGCCGACATTATGAAGGCTGGGCCGCTTCGCCGTCCTCGCCGGCGGTGCCCGGCCGGCCGAGCAGTTCGCGCAGCAGCGGCAGCGTGATCGCGCGCCGGCGTTCGAAGGCCAGGCGATCGAGCGCATCGAAGGTGCGCAGCAGCTGGCGGATGTCGCGCGAGGTGTGCGCGATCAGCCACGGAACGACGTCGGGCGCGATCGCCACGCCGCGGTCGCGCGCGACGCGCTCGAGCGCGGCCGCCTTTTCGTCGTCGTCGAGCAGTTGCAGCCGGTAGACGAGCCCCGAACCGAGCCGGGTGCGCAGGTCGTCGCGCAGGCCCAGGCCGAGCGGCGGCTCGGCGCCGGTGGCGATCAGCGTGCTGGCCGGCTGCGAGCGGGTCCGGTTGACGAGGTGGAACAGCAGCGCCTGGCGGGGGGCGTCGAGGCGCTCGACGTCGAGCACCGCGACCACCCGAGGACGCTCGGCGGCGTCGGCGAGCAGCGCCTCGAAGGCCGTGGCCGGCGCGTCGGCGCCGAGCGCGCATCCCCGGTCGGCGGCGGCCGATGCCAGGTGCGTCTTGCCGCAGCCGGGCTCTCCCCACAGGTAGACGAGCGGCACGCGTGCCGACGGCGTGTCGCGCACCGCGCGCAGGCAGGCGAGCGCCTCGCCGTTTCGGCCGGCGACGAAGTTCTCGAGCGTCGGGTCTTCGACGCGATGCAGGTCGAGCGCAATCTGGTGCATCGGGTGCGCATGCGGATACGGAGGGGTCGGCCGCGGGCGAGCGGCTACAATCGCCTCGAACCGATCGCGAGCCGCGCCGGAGCGCGTGCGGTTCGTCATTCTATCGGTCGTCGAAGCCTCGACGCACCGCGCACGAGCCGGGATTCTCATGGGTTCTCCGAAGACCTCCACGCCGCTTTCCTACCGAGACGCCGGCGTCGACATCGACGCGGGCGACGCGCTCGTCCACCGCATCGGGCCGCTCGCGCGGCGCACGATGCGCGAAGGCGTGCTGGCCGGGATCGGCGGCTTCGGCGCGCTGTTCGAGGTGCCGCAGCGCTACCGCGCGCCCGTGCTGGTGTCGGGCACCGACGGCGTAGGCACCAAGCTCAAGCTCGCCTTCGCGCTCGACGGGCACGACACGGTCGGCATCGATCTCGTCGCGATGAGCGTCAACGACATCCTCGTGCAGGGTGCCGAGCCGCTCTTCTTCCTCGACTACTTCGCCTGCGGACGCCTCGACGTCGACGTGGCCGCGCGCGTCGTCGCCGGCATCGCGCAGGGCTGCGAGCAGGCCGGCTGCGCGCTGATCGGCGGCGAAACGGCCGAGATGCCCGACATGTACCCGGACGGCGAATACGACCTCGCCGGCTTCGCCGTCGGCGTCGTCGAGAAGGAGGGCATCATCGACGGCTCGGCAATCCGCCCCGGGGACGTCGTGCTCGGGCTCGCGTCGAGCGGCGCGCACTCGAACGGCTATTCGCTGGTGCGGCGCGTGATCGAGCGAACCTGGGGCTCGATCGACGCCCCGCAGCTGCAGGACGAATTCCACGGCGGGCGCTTCGCCGATGCCGTGCTCGCGCCGACCCGCATCTACGTCCGGCCGGTGCTGGGCCTGATCGGGCAGGTCGCGGTGAAGGGCGTCGCGCACATCACCGGCGGCGGCCTGCTCGAGAACGTGCCGCGCGTGCTGCCCGAGGAGGTGCAGGCGGTACTGCATCGCGACGCCTGGCGCAGGCCGCCGCTGTTCGACTGGCTCGAGCACAACGGCGCGATCGATCCGCACGAGATGCATCGAGTGTTCAACTGCGGAATCGGGATGGTCGTCGTCGTCGACGCCGCCGATGCCGAGCGCGCCGAAGGCGTGCTGCAGGCGGCCGGCGAGACGGTCTTTCGCATCGGCGAGATCATCGAGCGGGCGCACGGCGCCGCCCCCACCGTGGTGGTCTGAGGACATGCCGGCGCGACCGGGGACGCGCCTCGCGCTCCGGGCGCGCCCACCGGCCGGACGCCGGATCCTTCCCTGTCTCGCGGCGCTCGCCGTGCTCGGCATGCTGGGGCCGCTCGGCGCGGCCCTCGCGGCGAACTACGCGCTCGAGGTGGAAGCGCTGCCCGAGCTCGTCGAGCCGATTCGCACGCGCACGCTGGTCGGGCGCTGGATCGACGACCCGGCCTTCGAGGCCGAGCAGATGCCGTTGTTCCTCGAGCGCGCACGGACCGAGTCCGAGGCGATCGCGCAGGCGGCGGGCTTCTTCTCCGCGCGGGTCGAGGTCGCCTACGAGCCGGCGGCGCAGGGCCGCGCGCCCACCGTCCGCATCGTCGTCGACGCCGGCGCGCGCACCACGGTGAACCGCTTCGACTTCGTCCTCGACGGGCCGCCGACGGCGCAGAAGCTGCGCGACGACCTGCTCGAGCGCTGGCCGCTTCCCGAAGGCAGCTTCTTTCGCGGCGCGCCGTGGCAGTCGGGCAAGCGCCTGCTCGTCGATGCCCTGCAGCAGCGCGGCTACGTGCGCGCGCGGATCGTCGACAGCGAAGCGCGCGTCGACACGCGCAGCACCACGGCAGCGCTCGCGGTCCATGTCGACAGCGGCCCGCGCCTCGACTTCGGATCGATGACGATCGAAGGGCTCTCCCGCTTCGACGAATCGATCGTGCGGGCGCTCGCGCCCTGGGAGGGCGCAGGCACGCGGCCCTACGAGTTCGACGAGGTGCTGTCCTTCCAGGCGCGCCTGCGCACCTCGGGCTACTTCGACTCCGCCGAGGTGCTGCCCGATTTCGGCGCCGTCCTCGCCGATCCTGGTCTCACGACGGTGCCCCTGCGCGTGCACGTCTCGGAGCGGCCGGTCCAGAGCGTCACGCTCGGTGTCGGCGTGAGCTCCGACGAAGGCCCGCGCGCGCTGTTCGGCTACCAGCATCGCAACGTGTTCGGCAAGGGCTGGCAGCTCGAGTCCGGCATGCTGCTGCAGAACGTGCGTCGACGCGTCTTCGCCAGCCTGCGCACGCCGCAGAAGTCGAGCGGGCACTACTACCAGGGCGGCGTGCGCTTCGAGCGCTTCGACGTGCAGGGGGAACGCACCGACAAGCAGACCGCGATCATCGGCGAGGGCAAGCGCAGCAACGATACCGACCGCTTCGTCTCGCTGCAGTACCAGACCGAGCAGCGCAACGTGCGCGGGCTCGGCGACGTCGATTCGACCCGCGCGCTGACGCTCGCCTATGCGTGGAACAGGCGCCGCCTCGATTCGGCGATCGATCCGCGACGGGGCTACACGATCAGCGCCCAGCTCTCGGGCGCCTGGGATGGGCTGTTGAGCGACCGCAGCTTCGTGCGTTTCCACACGCGCGCGATGCGTTTCTGGTCGATGCCCGACGACTCGCCGCTCGACGGCGGCATCCTGGTCGGGCTGGTCGAGTTCGGCGAGGTCTTCGCCGACGGCCGCGACGGGATTCCTTCGGAGAACCTGTTCCGCGTGGGGGGCACGAGCACGGTCCGCGGCTACGACTTCCTCTCGCTCGGCGTGCGCGAAGGGCGTGCCGTCGTCGGCGGCCGGGTGATGGCGCTCGGCAGCCTCGAATACCAGCATCCGGTGCGCCGCGACTGGTACGCGGCCGCATTCGTCGACGTCGGCGACGCCGCCGACACCTGGGGCCGCTATCACGCCGTCGCGGGCTACGGCGTGGGCGCGCGCTGGCGCTCTCCGGTGGGTCCGGTCAATCTCGACCTCGCCTACGGTGACGCGGTGCGCGACTGGCGCCTGCACTTCTCGGTCGGGTTCACGTTCTGATGGCCGGCGGCACGGCCCTGCGCTGGAGCGTGCGCGCGTTGGGGGTCCTGCTCGCGCTGCTGCTGCTGTTCGTCGCGTTCGGCGTCTGGTGGGTCGGCCAGAGCACGTCCTTCCTGCGCTGGTCGCTCGACCGCGCCGTCCAGGCGAGCGACGGCGCACTGCAAGCGGGCACGGTGCGCGGTACGCTGCTCGGCGGCTTTCGCATCGACTCGCTGCGCTGGCGCGACGACGCCCGCGCGTTGCAGCTCGACGGCATCGTGGTCGCGCTGCGCCCCGCAGCGCTGTTGCACGGCGAAGCGCGCGTCGGCCGCGTCGAGATCGGGGAGCTGCGGATCGAGCTGCGGCCCACGCAGGACGACGTCCCCGCCGCGCTGCCCGAGTCGCTCGAGTTGCCGATCGACCTGCGCGTCGACGCGCTCGGGATCGGGCGGCTGACGATCGCGCGCGAGGGCGCGCAGCCGATCGTGCTCGAGCGCGTCTCCGTCGCCGGGCGCTATCGCGACGGCGCCTGGCGCGTCGATCGTCTCGCCGTCGTCGCGCCCGGCTGGGGCGAGGCGAACGTGCAGGGCGTGCTCGGCGCGCGCGCCCCCTTCGACCTGGAAGCGGTGCTCGAGGCGACGCCGCGGATCGAGGTGGCCGCGCGACCGTCGCTGTCGTTGCCCCGCGTGCGCGCGCTCGCCGACGGCCGGCTCGACGACTTCTCGGTCGTCGCCCAGGCGCTCCCGCCGCCGGGGGTCGCCTCGACGCAGCCGGCGCGCCCGGTCTGGATCGGACTCGACACGCGGCTGCGACCTTTCGCGCAGGGGCTCGAAGAGCGGCTCGCGCCGGTGGCGATCGCCTTCGATGCCGTCGAGCCCGCGCAGTTCGGGCTCGACGACCTGCCCGCTGCCCGGTTCTCGGGTCGCGCGACGCTGCGCGCGCACGACGCGGGCGTCGCCGGGGACTTCAGGGTCGAGAACGCGCTGCCCGGTCTCGTCGACGACGACCGGATCCCGTTGCAGGCGCTGCGCGGCCGCTTCGACTGGTCGTCGCAGCTGCTCTCGTTGCGGGAGCTGCAGGCGACGCTGCCCGGCGACGGACGCGTCGCCGCTTCGCTCTCGGTCGATTTCGCGACGCCGTTCGAGGTGCTCGGCCACCGGCTTCCCGTACTGCGCGGCGAGGGGAGCCTGCAGGAAGTCGACCTGTCGCAGCTGCACGCGGGGCTGCAGCGCACACGGCTCTCCGGCGAGCTGCGCGTCGACCGCGACCGGCTCGAGGTCGACCTCGCCGACGCGAGTCGCGAGGAGGTCGCGCTCGCGGCGACGCTGCGGATCGAAGGGCAGGCGCTGCGGATCGAGCGCGCCCGCCTGCGCAGCCGGGCGGGCACGCTCGAGGCGAGCGGCAGCACGACGCTGGCGGCACCCTGGCAGGTCGAGCTCGCCGGGCGCTTCGCGGAGCTCGACCCCGCAGGCGTGGAGGCGGCGCTCGCCCGCTTCGACCTGCGCGAGGCGCCGGCGCGGCTCGCGCGATGGAGCGGACGCATCGGCGGCAGCTGGAGCGCGCGGGGCCGGGCGTGGCCCGAGCCGTCGCTGGACACCCGCCTTGCGGTCGAGTCGGGGCAGCTTGCCGGCGAGGCGCTGCGCCTGCAGTGGCGCGGCGACGTATCGACGACCCGCGTCGCCGACGTGGTCGCGTCGCTCGACTTCGGCGGTGCGCAGGCGAGCGTGCGCGGTGCCTTCGGCCGCGACGGCGATCGCCTGCGATTCTCGGTGCGCGCCGACGCGCTGCGGCGGCTCGATCCGCGCGCATCGGGATCGGCGAGCGCCGAGGGCGAGCTGCGCGGTGGGTGGCGCGACGCAGCCTTCGGACTGGTCGGCACGGTCTCCGCACGGGACTTCGCATGGCTGGACGTCGCGCGCATCGGTTCGCTGGACGCACGCATCGATGCGCCCGAGCTGGCGCAGGGACGCATCGCCGTCGACCTGCGGGCGAACCGGCTGGTCGCGGCCGGCCGCCGTCTCGATCGCTTGCGCGTGCGCGCCGACGGCGACGTCGATGCGCACAGCTTCCGCGTCGACGCGAACGGCGGCGAGCTTTCGGGAAGCGCCGTGGCCGAGGGCGCGCTGAAGACCGGCGCGGGCGAGGGCGCGTGGCGCTGGGAGGGCCGGCTCGTCTCGTTCGATGCGAAGGGGCCGGTCGCGCTGCGTCTGCGGGAGCCGGCGAGCGTGCAGGTCGACCCACGCGGAGCATCGATCGACGAATCCTCGTGGCGTGTCGACGGCGCAGCGCTGGACGTGGCGACGCTCGCCTGGCGCGACGGCGGCTTCTCGGCGCGCGGCAGCGCGAGCGGGCTGCCGGTCGGCCGCTGGGCGCGCCTGTTCGCGCCGGAGGCGGTCGAGCAGGCCGACGCCGAGCTCGACGACTTCGCGCTCGACGCGCGCTGGGACCTGCGCGGCGACGATCCTTCGCGGCCGAGCGGCCGCGTGTCTCTCGCGCTGCAGGGCATGGGCGCCGGCGAGCAGCGGGGGCACGCCGACGTCGTGCTCGACGAAGGCCGGCTCGCCGGGCGCGTCGACCTGCGCATCCCGACGCTCTCATTCGCGAATCGCATCATCGGCCCGACCTGGGCGATGGGCGGTCGTCTGCGCTTCTCCGGCGAGCTCGGCGGAAGCCTCTCGGCGCCGCGCGTGGACGGCGAGCTCGAAGGGGACGAGATCGCGCTGCTGCAGCGCGAGCTCGGCTGGCGCCTGGAAGACGGCACGCTGCGGGCGCGCTTCGACGGCGACCGCCTCGTGGTGCAGGAGTTGCGGCTGCGTTCGGGCGACGGCTCGACCACGATGGCGGGCCGCCTGCTGCTCGACGGCCTGCGGGGCGACTTCGATCTCCGTGCCGACGCGCTGCCGGTCCCGCTCGGTCCGGGCGAGCGGATCGTCGTCTCCGGCGCGACGAAGGTCACGAGCGAAGGATCCGCGTTGTCGTGGAGCGGCGACCTGAAGGTCGACGAGGGCCTGATCGAACTGCGCGGCGGCGAGGCGCCGCGCCTTCCCGACGACGTCGTCATCGTCGGCGACGAGCAGCCGCGCGCGCCCGGGCCGCGGGCGATCCAGGCGGCGGCTGCGCAGCGGGCCGACGACGGGCTGCGCGTCGCCGCCGACCTGCGGCTCGATCTCGGCGAGAAGCTGCGCATCCGAGGCAGCGGCGTCGACGTACTGCTCGCGGGCTCGCTCGAGTTGCGCGGCACGCTGCCGGCGAATCCGCTCGCCTACGGAACCGTGCGGGTCGCGAAGGGTACCTACAGCGCCTACGGCCAGCAGCTGGAGATCACCCGCGGGCGCGTCGTCTTCGACGGGCCGATCGACAATCCGGTCCTCGACATCATCGCGATGCGCACCGGTCTGCCGGTCGAGGCGGGCGTCGCGGTGACCGGCACCGTCCTGTCGCCGCGCGTGCGACTGGTCTCCGATCCGGAGGTTCCCGATGCCGAGAAGCTGTCCTGGCTCGTGCTGGGCGTCGGCTTCGACGACGCGCGCAGCGGTGCGGAGATCGCCGCGTTGCGCGCGGCGGCCGCATCGCTGATGGGCAGCGGCGGCGGCTCGGGGGGGCTTGCGCGATCGCTCGGGCTCGACGTGTTGACGATTCGCAGTGCCGACGCCGGCGGCGTCTACGACCCCGACTTCGGCGCGAACTTCCCCGGGCACGGAGGCACGCTCGATTCGACGTCGGTCGCCGCGCAGAAGGTCTTCACCATCGGCAAGCGCCTGGGCTCGCGCGTGCTCGTCACCTACGAGCAAGGGCTGCGCGGCGTGTGGAACCTGCTGCGCATCCAGTACGAGATCACCGATCGCCTGTCGCTGCGTGCGCAGACGGGAACCGACACGGCGCTCGACCTGCTCTTCTCCCTTTCCTTCGACTGATCGGGCGGGAAAGGGGGCGCCTCAGCCGGCGAGCGCGCGCGAGACGCGCTCGAAGGCGTCGGGCGCGAAGGGGTCGACGGCGATGCGCCCGGGCATCGCACGCAGCCAGGTGAGCTGGCGCTTGGCGAGCTGGCGCGTCGCGGCGATGCCCGCGTCGCGCAGGCTTCGCTGCGAGCCGCCCGCGTCGAGCCATTGCCACACCTGCCGGTAGCCGACGCTGCGCATCGACGGCAGCGACGGCGACAGGTCGCCGCGCCCGCGCAGCGCGCGCACCTCGTCGACCAGGCCGGCGGCGAGCATCGCGTCGAAGCGCGCGGCGATGCGCGCGTGCAGCGCCGCGCGATCGTCCGGCTCGAGCGAGACGCGCACGACGCGTGCACGACCGGCGGGCGGCTGCGGCGCGGGCGCCGACAGCCAGTCGGACATCGTGCGTCCGGTCGTCTCGAAGACCTCGAGCGCGCGCTGGATGCGCTGCGCGTCGGCGGGGTCGATGCGCCCGGCGGCGCGCGGATCGATCGCCGCGAGGCGCGCGTGCAGCGCCGGCCAGCCGCTCGTGCGCGCTTCGTCCTCGAGACGGCGGCGCACGGCCGGGTCGGCGCCGGGCAGCGGATGCAGGCCTTCGGCGAGTGCCCGCGCATAGAGCATCGTCCCCCCGACGAGCAGCGGGATGCGGCCGCGTGCGCGGATGTCGGCGATCGCCGCGAGCGCGTCGTCGACGAAGCGGGCGGCCGAATAGCGTTCGGCGGGGTCGACGATGTCGACGAGGTGGTGCGCCACGCGTGCGCGCTCCGCGGCGTCTGGCTTGGCGGTTCCGATGTCCAGCCCGCGATAGACCTGCGCGGAATCGACGCTGACGATCTCGATCGGGCGATGCCCGGCGAGCCGCATCGCGATCGTGCTCTTGCCCGACGCGGTCGGTCCGAGCAGCATCGCCAGCGTCGGCCGTTCGTCTTCGTCGCGCATCGTCGGCTCAGGCTGCGCCGCCGGGCTGCGCGACCGTCTCGCCGCGCAGCTCGTCGCGTCGCAGCAGCCCCCAGGCCGAACTCGCGCAGAACAGCATGCTCGCCAGCACCGCCCAGGCGAGCGGACGCGTCGTTCCGTCGTGCAGCGCACCGACCAGCCAGCCGGCGAACGACGCGATCGTGAGCATCACGAAGCCCATCAGCGCCGTGGCGGCGCCGGCGTTGCGCGGGAACGGGTCGATCGCGCCGATCTGGCAGCACGGCTGGATGAAGCCGTGCGCGGCGGTCACGAGGCACATCGGCAGCATCACCACCGCCAGCGTCTGCACGCCGAGCGCGGCGAAGAGCGCCAATGCCGCGGCGGCGGCGAGGCCGACCGTCGCGCCGATCCGGATGGATCCGACGAGTCCCGTGCGCGCGAGCACGCGGCGCACCGCGATCGTGCCGAGCAGGTAGCCGAGCGTGACCAGTGCGTAGGTGAAGCCGAAGGCGCGCTCGCTGACGCCGAACAGCTCGATCAGCACGAAGGACGACGCCGAGATGAAGCAGAACAGCGCGCCGTAGCTGCCGGTGATCGGCAGCGCGTGCGCCCAGAAGCGGCGCGACGAAGCGACGAGCGCGTAGTTGCGCAGCAGCGGGCGCAGGTCGGTCGCGTGCGGATTGCGATGACGATTGGTCTCGGGCAGGATCCGCAGCGTCGCGACGAGCACCGCGACGCCCAGCGCCATCAGCACGACGAAGTTCATCCGCCAGCCGAGGGCGGACTGCACGAGCCCGCCGAGCACCGGGCCGGCGATCGGCGCGACGCCCATCCAGCTCAGGGCCCGCGCCATCACCCGTGCGCCGGGCTCGGCCTCGTAGAGATCGCGCACGATCGCGCGCGAGCAGACCACCGTGCAGCACACGCCGAGCGCCTGCACGACGCGCGCGGCGACGAGCACGGCAAGCGAGGGCGCCACTGCGCCCAGCAGCGATGCGGCGACGTAGAGCACGGCGCCGCCGAGCGCGACCGGACGCCGCCCGAAGCGGTCGGACAGCGGACCGGCGAGCAGCTGGCTGATTGCGAAACCGCCGAGGAAGGCCGACAGGGTGAGCTGCACCGACGACACCGGCGCGTCGAAATGCGCGCGCAGCGCCGGCAGCGACGCGAGATAGAGGTCGGTCGACAGCGGCTGCAGCGAGAGGAAGCCGGTGAGCAGGAACAGCAGGCCGACCGGGATGGCGGCGCCGGCGTGCGGCATCGTTTCAGCGCCCTCGAAGGAACCAGCGGTCGAGTTCGTCGAAGCGCACCTGCAGCCAGGTCGGACGGCCGTGGTTGCACTGGTCGGCCGCCGGCGTGCGTTCCATCTCCCGCAACAGCGCGTTCATCTCGTCGAGCGACAGCCGGCGGTTCGCGCGTATCGCCGCGTGGCACGCCATCGTCGCGAGCAACGCGTCGCCGCGCTCGGCGAGCGCGTGCGAGACGCCGTGCTCGTGCAGGTCGGCGAGCACGGCGCGGGCGAGCGCGGCGGCGTCGGCGTTCGCCAGCGCGGCCGGCACCGCGCGCACGGCGATCGACTGCGCCGACAGCACCGAGAGCTCGAGCCCGAGCGCGGCGATCGCGTCGGCCTGCTCGTCGACGAGGGCCAGCTCGAATGCGTCGGCGCGGAAGACGACCGGAACGAGCAGCGCCTGCGTCGGCATCGCGCGCACGGCGTACGCCGCCTTCATCCGTTCGTAGACGATGCGCTCGTGCGCCGCGTGCATGTCGACGACGACGAGTCCGTGGCGGTTCTGCGCCAGCACCCAGGTGCCGTGCAGTTGCGCGAGCGCGTGGCCGAGCGGCGCTTCGTCGTCGCGGCGCGCCTCGTCGCCGAGCGGCGCGGCTGCGTCTGCCGCAGCGGCCCGGTCGAGCGTAGCGGTCCGGTCGAGCGTATCGGCCGCCGGAGCGCTTGCGTCGACGCCGCCGACGTCGCGGCGCACGGGCGGGGCGTCCCAGGCGAAGCGCGCCGCGGGTTCGCGCACCAGGTCGAGCCGCCCGGACTGCGGTCCTTCGCCTGCCGCGAAGCGCGCCGTCGGGCCGACCGCAGCGCGCGACCCGGCCGGCGCGACGGAGCGCTCGTCGGCCGGCGCGCGCAGCGCCGCCTCGACGGCGTGATAGACGAAGGAACGCACGCCGGAGGGATCGCGGAAACGCACCTCGATCTTCGCCGGGTGCACGTTGACGTCGACCTGCGCCGGGTCGATCGAGACGAAGACGGCCCAGGCCGCGTGCCGGTTCCCGTGCATGAGGTCGGCATAGGCCTGCTTCAATGCGTAGCCGAGCATGCGGTCGCGCACGAAGCGGCCGTTCACGTACAGGAACTGCCGGTCGGCGCGCGCGCGGTCGTGCGTGGGCAGGCCGAGCAGCGCGCGTACGCGCAGCGTGCCGGCTTCGACGTCGACGACGCGGTGCGCATGCTCGTATTCGTCGCCGAGCGCGCCGAGCGCGCGTCGCGTCCACTGCGCCGGCTCGAAGGACTCGACGCGCCGGTCGTCGACCTGCAGCTCGAAGGCGACCGACTCGTGGGCGAGCGCGATGCGCCGGAACGCGTCGACGCAGTGCGCGCTCTCGGTGGCGGCGCTGCGCAGGAACTTGCGGCGCGCCGGCGTCGCCGAGAACAGGTCGAGCACTTCGACCTGCGTACCGCGCGCGCCGGGCGCCGGCTCGATCTCGCCGGTGTCGGCATCGATGCGCCAGGCGGCGTCGTCGTCGGCGGCGCGACTCGTCACCCGCACGCGGGCCACCGAGGCGATCGACGCCAGCGCCTCGCCGCGAAAGCCGAGCGTGCCGACGCGTTCGAGCTCGTCGAGCGTGGCGATCTTGCTCGTCGCGTGGCGCTCGAGCGCCAGCGGCAGCTGCGCGCGGGCGATGCCGCAGCCGTCGTCGGAGACGACGACGCGCCGCACGCCGCCTTCCTCGATGCGCGCGCGGATGCGCGTCGCGCCGGCGTCGAGCGCGTTCTCGAGCAGCTCGCGAACGACCGACGCCGGCCGCTCGACGACTTCGCCGGCGGCGATCTGGCTGACGAGTCGATCGGCGAGCCGCGCGATCGGTCGGCTCGACGCGCCGCGAGCGGCGGGCGCAGCGGAGGGCATCCGGCGATTATAGGAGGCCGACGGGGCCGGCCGACGGCGGACGCGCCGTGTACCATCGCGCCCGATGGACTTCGCGCAGCTCCTCGACCTGTTCCTGCATCTGGACCGGCACCTGGCGTCGGTCATCGAGCAGTACGGCGTCTGGGTGTACGCGCTGCTGTTCGCGATCATCTTCGTCGAGACCGGCCTCGTCGTGATGCCCTTCCTTCCCGGCGATTCGCTGCTGTTCGTCGCGGGCACGCTGGCGGCGGTGGGCGGGCTCGACATCGGCGTGCTGATCGCGCTGCTGATCGTCGCCGCCGTGCTCGGCGACGCGGTCAACTATTCGGTCGGCCACTACTTCGGGCCGAAGGTCTTCGGCTGGGAGAACTCGCGCTTCTTCAACAAGGCGGCCTTCGACCGCACGCACGCGTTCTACGAGCGCCACGGGCCGATGACGATCATCGTCGCGCGTTTCCTGCCCTTCGTGCGCACCTTCGCGCCCTTCGTCGCCGGCGTCGCGCAGATGCGCTACCCGCGCTTCGCGCTCTACAACGTCGTCGGCGGCACGCTGTGGGTGGCGGGCCTGAGCACGATCGGCTACCTGTTCGGCAACACGGCGTGGGTGCAGCGCAACTTCTCGTGGGTGACGCTCGCGATGATCATCATCCCCGGCCTGCCCGCCGTGTTCGAGGTATTGCGCCACTGGCTGCGCGCCCGGCGGGAACGGCGCGCGCGCGGCCTGCCGGCCGGGGGCTCGCCGGGCTAGCGGGCGCGCGCCCCCGGCCGGACGGCGGCACGCGCCTTGCTCCGTCGATTGCGGGGGGCTCGGCGTGACCGGGCCCGCCCGGAACGAACGGGGCCGTGTACATGAAAACGCTCGTCGTCACCGATGCCCAGGACGCACCGGAACGCGTCGTCGCGCCGCTGCGCGACGCGGGCTTCGACATCGAGGAGGTCAGCGATACCGACGAACTCGACCCGCTGCTGCGGGTCGCGCCGGCCGGTGCGATCGTGCTCGACCTGCGATCGCAGGCCGAGGCCGCGCTCGAGTGGCTGCGCACGGTTCGCGGCCGCGGCATACGCGTACCGGTGCTCGTCCTCACCGAGGCCGCCGCCGTCGACCTGCGCATCGCCGCGCTCGAAGCCGGTGCCAGCGACTACCTGGCGGGCGACTTCGAGGCGCGCGAGCTGGTCGCGCGCTGCGCCGCCCTCGTGCGCCGGCGCGAGGAGGCGGGCGCAGCCGACGTCGTCTTCTGCGGCGAACTCGTCGTCGACAGCCGCAAGCGCGAGGTGCGCTTCGGCTCGACGCCGGTCGACCTCACGCCGCGCGAGTGGTCGATCTTCGAGCAGCTGGTGCAGCACGCCGGCACGCCGGTGACGAAGGAAGACCTGATGCAGGCGATCACCGGCCTCGACGAGCGGCTCGCGCCGAACGCGATCGAGGTCTACGTGTCGCGGCTGCGCGCGAAGCTCGCGGGGACGGGTGCCCGGATCAGCACGCTGCGCGGAATCGGCTACCGGCTCGAGAACCCGCAGGCGGCGCCCGAACGCGTCGGCTGGTGAGGCGCCGACGGTCGACGGCGATCAGGTGGCCTGCGCCTTCGCTGCCGGCGGGTGCCGACGCAGGTAGGCGGCCAGGCCCCGATGGATCGCGTCGGCGATGCGCGCCTGGTACTGGGCGCTCGCCAGCCGGCGCTCCTCCTGCGGATTGCTGATGAACGCCGTCTCGACGAGGATCGACGGGATCTCCGGCGCCTTCAGCACCGCGAAGCCCGCCTGCTCGATGGCCGGTTTGTGCAGCGAGCCGACGCCGCGCAGTTCGGCGAGCACCATCCGGCCGAGTCGGGCCGAATCCTGGATCTGCGCCTTCGTCGTCAGGTCGAGCAGCACGCGCCGCGCCTCGGCGTTGCGGGTGGCGAAGCGCGCGCCGCCGATGCGGTCGGAGTCGTTTTCGCGCCGGGCGAGCCAGCGCGCGGCGGCACTCGTCGCGCCCCGTTCGGAGAGCACGTAGACCGAGGCGCCGCGCGCCTCGGGGCGAACGAAGGCGTCGGCATGGATCGACACGAGGAGGTCGGCCTGCACGCGCTGCGCCTTCGCCACCCGCGTCGCGAGCGGCACGAAGTAGTCGCCGTCGCGGATCATGTAGGCGCGCATCGACGGGTCCCGCGCGATCCGCTCGCGCAGCAGCTGCGCGATACGCAGGACGACGTCCTTCTCCTTCGTCCCGCGCCGGCCGATCGCGCCCGGATCCTCGCCGCCGTGCCCCGCGTCGATCGCGATCGTCACCAGTCGCGTCATCGTCGGCGGCGTGCGCGGTGCGCGTGCCGGCCGCTTCGACGCGCTCGTCTGCGCGCGGGCCGGCAACGGGGCCTCGGCCGCCGTTCCCGCGTCGGCGAGCGCTTCGGCGCCGGCCGTGCCGCCGGCGGGCTGCGCCGGCTGCGCCGCCGCCGTGTCCGGCGCTGCGCCGCCCGCTCCCTGCTCGGCGGCGCGTCCGCGCCGGTCGAGCCACGCGGCGAGCGGATCGCCCTCGACGCTGCCGGCGTACCGCTCCCGCTCCCGCTCGCGCGCTTCGTCGAGCAGCGACTGCAGCGGATCGATCGGCACCAGCGGGTACAGGTCGATGACGAGCCGGTGCCGGTAGGTGCCGGCGGGCGGGAGCGTGAACAGCTGCGGCGCGACCTCCTTCTTCAGGTCGAACACGATGCGGGCGACGTGCGGGCGGTTCTGGCCGACGCGCACGCGCTCGATGTACGGGTCGTCGGGGGCGATCTTCGCGACCAGCTCGCGCAGCGCGGCGTCGATGTCGAGCCCGTCCAGGTCGACGACGAGGCGCGGCGGATCGGACAGTTGCAGCTGCGTCGATTCCAGCGGCCGGTCGAGCTCGAGCGTCACGCGCGTGTAGTCGCGTGCCGGCCAGACGCGGACCGCGTGGATCGACGCTGCATGGGCCGGCGGCAGCTCGAGCCCGAGCAGCGCGCTCGCGCCCAGCTTCAGCAGCGTTCGTCGTCCGGGGCCGGCATGCTCAGGCACGCGCGCCCCCGTGCGGTGCCGGCGACGGCTTCGACGATGCGTCCCTCGCCGCCCGGATCGGCCTCGAAGCGCCAGAACAGATGCAGGTCCGGCGTCGGCAATGTCCCGACCGCCCGTTCGGGCCACTCGACGACCGCGACGTTCGGCGCGCCGATGTATTCCTCGAAACCCGCATCGAGCCAGTCCTGTTCGGAGTCGAATCTATAGAAATCAAAATGATACAGTCGAAACTTCGACAGATCATAAGACTCGAGCAACGAAAAGCTGGGACTTTTCACACGTCCGGCGTACCCGAGCGCGCGCAGCAGTGCGCGTACGAAGCTCGTCTTGCCGGTGCCGAGGTCGCCCGACAGGTACAGCACGAAGCCCGGCACGAGCCGCGGCGCGAGCCGCCGCGCCAGCGCTTCGGTGGCCTGCGCATCGGCCAGGCGCAGCACGGTTCGATCGGGCGGGTGCACTAGTCCACTAGAATCGGCGGATGCAGGTTTCGAAGACGGCGCCGGTCGTCCCGGGCGTCGAGGTGTTGCGCGCGTGGGCGCAGGAGCTGGGATTCGCCGCGCTGGGGGTGGCCGACGTCGACCTGTCGAACGTCGAGCCCGGACTCCAATCGTGGCTCGAGGCCGGCTACCACGGCGAGATGGATTATATGGCGCGGCACGGCCTCAAGCGTGCGCGTCCGGCCGAACTCGTCGACGGCACCGTTCGCGCCGTGATGGTCTCGCTCGAATACGCGCCCGAAGATCCGCAGTGGATCGACGCCGCCTGGGCGACGCTCGGCGACGACGAACGCGCCTACGTCTCGCGCTATGCGCTCGGACGCGACTACCACAAGGTGGTGCGCGCGCGCCTGCAGCGTCTCGCCGAACGCATCGCGGAGCGGATCGGTCCCTTCGGCTACCGGGTGTTCTGCGATTCGGCCCCGGTGATGGAGGTCGAGCTCGCCCGCCGTGCCGGACTCGGCTGGCGCGGCAAGCACACGCTGATGATCGACGCGCGCCGCGGTTCCACCTTCTTCCTGGGCACGCTCTACACCGACCTCCAACTGCCGGTCGACGAGCCGGTCGACGAGCACTGCGGGCGCTGCGTGCGCTGCATCGAGGCCTGCCCGACCGGCGCGATCGTCGCACCATATCGGCTCGATGCGCGGCGCTGCATCTCGTATCTGACGATCGAGCACAAGGGCGCGATCCCCGAGCCGCTGCGTCCGGCGATCGGCAACCGGATCTACGGCTGCGACGACTGCCAGCTCGCCTGCCCGTGGAACCGCTTCGCGCGACCGGCCGCGCTCGGCGACTTCGCGCCGCGCGAAGGGCTCGACCGGGCGGCGCTCGTGGAACTGTTCTCGTGGAGCGCCGAGGAGTTCGACGCGCGACTCGCGGGTTCGCCGATCCGGCGCATCGGCCACGAGCGATGGCTGCGCAATCTCGCCGTCGCGCTCGGCAACAGTGCCGGCGGCGAAGCGGTGATCCGCGCGCTGCAAGCCCGCGCCGACGACCGGTCGGAGCTGGTGCGCGAGCACGTGCGATGGGCGCTGCAGCGGCTGGGCGCAGCGCTGCCGGCGACGGCGGACGCGCTGGCCGGGTCCGCTTCGGTCCACAATAGCGGCTGAGCCGGAGGCGGGCGGTGCGTCGGCGCCCCGCCCGCGCTCTGGAGGTCTACAGCGAATCGAGCGAGGAAAGCGGAACACGTGCGTGCCCCGAAAGTGATGACCCGGACCTTTCTCGCGAACCTCGCGCTCTTCCACGAGCTGGGCACCGAGGATCTCGATCGCATCGCGACGGGCACGACCGAACTGCGGATCCCGAAGGGGCGCATCCTGTTCCGGCGCGGCGAGCCCTGCGTGGGCTTCCACGTCATCGTCTACGGCCGGGTGAAGCTCGGCTTCGTGTCTCCGCAGGGCACCGAGAAGGTCATCGAGATCCTCGGCCCCGGCCAGTCGTTCGGCGAGGCCGCGATGTTCCTCGATCACCCGTATCCGGTGAACGCCGAGTGCCTGGCCGACTCGCTGCTGCTGCACATCTCGAAGGCGACGCTCGACGCCGAGCTGGCGCGCGACAAGCGGCTCGCCCGGATGATGCTCGCCGGGCTGAGCCGGCGCTTGGTCAGCCTCGTGCACGACGTCGAGGCGTATTCGCTGCGCTCGGGCATGCAGCGCGTGATCGGCTACCTGCTCGGCGACATCGACCAGCGCGACGACCTGACGCCGCCGATCCGCATCGTCCTCGACACGAGCAAGGGCGTCATCGCGTCGCGGCTGAACCTCACGCCGGAGCATT
>JBIQJM010000061.1:0-18971 GCA_044507525.1 Burkholderiales bacterium | reverse complement strand
CCCCGCGGCGCAGCTGGTCGCGTTCCATCGACTCGAACAGCGCCTTGAAGTTCCCCTCGCCGAAGCCGTCGTCGCCCTTGCGCTGGATGAACTCGAAGAACACCGGCCCGAGCAGCGGTTCCGAGAAGATCTGCAGCAGCAGCCGCGTCGCGCCGCCCTCGACGGTGCCGTCGAGCAGGATGCCGCGCGCCCGCAGCCCGGGCAGGTTCTCGCCGTGGCCGGGCAGCCGCTCGTCGAGCATCTCGTAGTAGGTATCGGGCGGAGGCGTCATCAGCGGGACGCCGCTCGCGCGCAGCGCGTCGACGGTGGCGACGAGGTCGTCGGCGAGCAGCGCGATGTGCTGGACGCCCTCGCCGCCGAACTGCATCAGGAACTCCTCGATCTGCCCGGTGGTCCGCGATGCCTCCTCGTTCAGCGGAATGCGGATCAGGCCGTCGGGCGCCGTCATCGCCTTCGAGCTGAGCCCCGTGTACTCGCCCTTGATGTCGAAGTAGCGGATCTCCCGGAAGCCGAAGAGGCGCTCGTAGAACTGCGCCCAGTGCGCCATGCGGCCGCGGTAGACGTTGTGCGTCAGGTGGTCGATCGCCAGCAGCCCGTGTCCCCTCGGTCGCCGGTCGGCCTGCGGCAGGAACTCGAAGTCGATGTCGTAGATCGACCTGCCGTCCTCGTAGCGATCGATCAGGTACAGCGGCGCGCCGCCGATGCCCTTGATCGCCGGCAGGCGCAGCTC
Source organism: Burkholderiales bacterium (assembly GCA_044507525.1). Taxonomy (GTDB): domain Bacteria; phylum Pseudomonadota; class Gammaproteobacteria; order Burkholderiales; family Burkholderiaceae_E; genus Zeimonas. The sequence continues at coordinate 18,241 of JBIQJM010000061.1, read as the reverse complement.
CATCGGTCCGGTGGGCATCTCGAGCGGCTGCGCGCCGAGCGCGAGCGCGCGCGCGTAGGCATGGTGCGAATCGCGGACGCGGAACGCGATGCCGCAGGCCGACGGTCCGTGCTCGGCCGCGAAGTAGTGCGCGGCACTCCCCGGCTCGCGATTGACGATGAAGTTGATCGCGCCCTGCCGGTACAGCGCGACGTCCTTCGAGCGGTGGTTCGCCACGTGCATGAAGCCCATCCGCTCGAGGACGGGCTCGAGCACGTTCGGCGCGGGAGACGCGAACTCGACGAACTCGAAACCCGCCAGCCCCATCGGGTTGTCGAAGGAATCGGCCATGGTGTCGCTCCTCGAATCGTTGTCCCGGCAGCGGGAGTCTGCCGCCGCCTACCGCGCGGCGAAACGCTTTCGATAGTCCCGCAGCGACAGGCTCGTATGCTTGCGGAACAGCCGTCGAAACGTTCGCGCATCGCGGTAGCCGACGCGCTCGACGATGGCATCGGCGCTCAGCTCGGTGTTCTCGAGCAGCGCCTTTCCCAGCTCCACGCGCGCCTTCTGCACGAACGCCTGCGGGCTGTCGCCGGTGCACTCTCGGAACCGGCGCGCCAGCGTGCGCGGACTGACGGCGATCTGTCCGGCGATCTCGTCGACGCCGATGCCTCGGTGCAAGTTCGCCCGGATCCACTTCTCGGCGCGCATCACCAGCGGATCGTAGGTGCGAACATGCGTCAACACGACGAACGGCGCCTGCGAGCTGCGTCGGTCGTCGAGCACCGCGTACTTCGCGCACAGGCGCCCGACGTCGCGTCCGCCGAAGCGATCGATCAGCCGCAGCGCGAGATCGAGATGCGACATGCCCGCACCCGCGCAGATCAAGCGGTCGTCCTCCGTCAGCATCGAGGCGAGATCGAGCCGGACTTTCGGATAGCGACGCTCGAACACGCTCGCCAGCCACCAGCTGGTGGTCGCGCGCCGCGCGTCGAGCAAGCCGCTTTCGGCGAGCAGGAACGTTCCGCTGCAACTCCCGGCGATCGTCGCGCCCGCCGCGTGCTCGGACCGCAGCCACGACAGCAGCGGCCGTTGCCGCTCCAGCGCGCAGAACAGCAAGTCGGGCTGCGGCGAGCCGAACGCGGGAACGACGACGATCTTGCCGCGGGGTGCCCGATCGAGGTCTCCGTCGACCGCGACCTCGTAGCCGTTGGAAGCGCGCACGGGCTGGCCGTCGCGCGACAGCACCTGCCACTCGAAGATCGGTGCGCGCGGCGGATCGAGGCGAGCGGCGACGAGGTTGGCCGTATGCAGCAGATCGACGGTGCCGGCAATGCTCGAGGCGAAGCATTCGTCCGGGGCCAGCAGGGTGACGCGATTGGCCATGGCGCGATGTCCGGATCTGCCCGGTTATTGGCGAGCGCCGCCCTCGCATGGAGGGATCACCGGGCCGAGAATCGGAAGCACCGGATCCAGTGACGCGATACGCGCCGAGGCTCCGGCCCGGACGCACAGGAGGCCCCCATGCGCAGAAACGAATCGATTGTCTCGCAACGACAGGTACGGGTGAGACAAGCCTATGACGCGGATCCTGGAAAGGCGCTGATCGTCAAACGCGCCAGGGCCAGCGCCGGACCCGACGAGGACCCGCTGCACGGCCTGGTGATCCCCGGGCAGGAATACGACGTCTCGTTGCGATTCGGCATCGATCGGGCGGTGGGCGGATGGCACGACGCACCGAATCCAGCGGAGTTGCTGTGCGCGGCACTGGCTGCGTGCGAAGACGCAACGGTCCGGATGGTCGCCGACGTGCTCGGCGTCCGGCTGTCCCGGGTGACCACCGCGGTGAGCGGGACGGTCGACGTTCGCGGCGCGTTGGGATTGGACCGGAAACTGCCGGTCGGATTCTCGTCGATGCACTGCGACGTCCACATCGAGCCCGCACCCGGCACCCCCGCCCGGCTGGTCGACGTATTGGTCAACGAGGCCGAGCGCGCGTGCATCGTGCTGCAGACGCTGCGTGCGGGAGTGCCGGTGCAGGTCGGCTTCTCCGCCGACGGGCGAGCGGTGGGTGCGACCGAGCACGCCGCGGTTGCGACGCGTTGAACCGAACCGGCGCACGCGAACGAACGGGGGCGCGCGCCCAGGCGCACCGCCCTTTCAGGAAGGCTTCGGCGACGGCAGGCCGATGCCTTCGACGAGCATGTCCTCGATGATCCCGAGCAGCGCTTCGCGCGCCGTTTCGTCCCCGGCCTGGGCCTGGGCGATCAGCGCTTCGATCTTCTGTTGTTCTTCGTCCATGACGAGCCCAGCGGATCGCGGTTGGGCCAGATGCTGCCACTGGTCACCCGTCGACGTCGTGACATTTCGCACCGTGTCTGCCTCCTGCAACAACTGCTTCCAGACGACAGAGTCTGCCGGAAGCGACGGTGCGTCTACGCTGATTTACCCGTATCGACGGCGGCGCCGCTGGACACCACGGCTTCCTCGCCGATCAGGCCGCGTGGGCGGAAGACGAGCGTCACCATGAGGACGAGGCCGATCAGGATCACCTGCGCCGCCCCGCCCTTCACCTGCAGGCCGGCCGGCAGCACCTGCTGCGCGAGCGTGCCGCTCAGCGTCCACACCGCCCACATGACGAGCGCGCCGAGCACCGCACCCTTGTTGTTGCCGCTGCCGCCGACGATCAGCATCGTCCAGACCTGGAAGGTGAGGATCGGCATGAAGTCCTGCGGGCTGACGAAGCCGATGAAGCTCGCGTAGAGAGCGCCGCCCAGCCCCATGATCGACGAGCCGATGACGAAGGCCTGCAGGCGGTAGAGGAACGCGTTCTTGCCGAGCGACGACGCCGCGGTTTCGTCCTCGCGGATCGCCTTCAGCACCCTGCCCCACGGCGAGCGCACCATCGCCTCGAGCCCGGCGTAGACGAGCGCCATGACGACGAGCACCAGCGACAGCATCAGCAGGTTTCGTCCGAGCACGGTGTCGAACAGTCCCGGCAGCGGGCGGGGGATGCTCGCCGCGCCCTGGCTGCCGCCCGTGAGCCACTGCGCGTTCAGCGCGACGAGGTGCAGCGTCGTCGCGATGCCGATGGTGACGATCGCGAGGTAGTCCTCGCGCAATCGCAGCGTCGGGATGCCGACGACGAAGGCGATCAGGCCGGACGCGAGCAGCGCGCCCGCCAGTCCCGCGAGGTACGGCAGTTCGAAGCCGCCGACGTGCATCAGGTACTCCGGGCCGCAGAGGATCGCGAAGCTGTACGCGCCGACGAGGAAGAAGCCGGCGACGCCGATGTTGAACAGGCCGGTGTAGCCCCACTGCAGGTTCAATCCGAGGCAGACGATCGCGAAGATCGATGCCTGGGCGAGGAAGAAGACGAGGTACGAGAGCATGCCGGTCACCGGCGGCGTCGAGGGCCGTTCAACTGCGATCTCCGAGGATGCCCTTCGGATAGACGAGCAGGATCGCGAACATCAGCAGGAACGCGACCGCGGGCTTGTAGGCGGCGCCGATCAGCGGCACCGACATCTCCTGCGCGAGTCCGATGACGAGTCCGCCGAGCACCGCCCCGTAGATGCTGCCGATGCCGCCGAGGATCGCCGCGGCGAACATCGGCAGGATCAGGTTGAATCCCATCTCGGAGGAGATCTGCACGGTGAGCCCGAACAGGATCCCGGCCACCGAGGCGAGGCCCGCGCCGATGATCCACGTCCAGCGGATCACCGCCCGCACGTCGATGCCCGCGACGCGGGCGAGCGTCGGGTCGTCGGACACCGCGCGCATCGAGCGGCCGAGCGAAGTGCGCGTGAGGAACAGGTGCAGCCCGATCATCAGCACGGCGGTGAGCGCGATGACGAAGACCTCGTCGCCGCTCATCCGCACGCCGGGGAAGATTTCGCCGGAGACGGCGATGGTGCGCGAGTAGTACTCGGGGCGCGACCCCCAGACGAAGACGACGACGTTGCGCAGCATCAGCGACGCGCCGAACGAGGCGATGACCAGCGTGACGGTGACGTCGCTCACGCGCAACGGACGGAACAGCAGCCGATCGACCAGCAGCGCGAGCAGCGCGGTGAGCGCGACGGCGATCGCCACCGCGACGAGGAAGCCCCAGCCGAAGGTCAGCGGCCCGATCGTGGTCGCGCTCGCGAAGAACGCGGCGAAGACGAGCGCGAAATAGGCGCCGAAGGTGAGGAACTCGCCGTGCGCGAAATTCGCGAAGCGCAGGATGTTGTAGGTGAGCGTGAGCCCGATCGCGCCGAGCGCGAGCGTCGCGCCGGCGATGATGCCGTCGGCGAAGTACTGGATCATGCGAGTGCCCGCCGCGCGCCGAGATACAGCTCGCCGACCTCCGGGTTCTCGAGCAGCTCGCGCGCCTCGCCCTGGATGCGGTCGCGCCCCTCGGCGAGCACGTAGCCGCGGTCGGAGATCGCGAGCGCCGCCCGCGCGTTCTGTTCGACGACGAGGATCGTCAGTCCGAGGTCGCGCACTTCGCGCACCTTGGAGAAGACGATGCCGACGAGCAGCGGGGACAGCCCGGCCGAAGGCTCGTCGAGCATCAGCACGCGCGGGCGCGACATCAACGCACGCGCCACCGCGACCATCTGCCGCTCGCCGCCCGAGAGCGTGCCGGCCGCCTGGCGGCGCCGCTCGCCCAGGCGCGGAAAGAGCCGGTACATGCGGTCGAGGTCCTCGTCGACGCCGTCGCGTCCGCTGCGCGCCGCCGCGCCGACCTCGAGATTCTCCTGCACCGACAGGCGCGCGAAGACGTTGCCCGTCTGCGGGACGTACGCGAGCCCGCGCGAGACCATCCGGTGCGCGGGCACGCCGAGCAGGTCGCTGTCGAACATCCGGATCGACCCCGACCGCACCGGGACGAGCCCGGCGATCGCCTTCATCAGCGTCGACTTGCCGGCGCCGTTCGGCCCGAGCACCGTGACGATCTCGCGCTCGCGCACCTCGAGGCCGACGCCGCGCAGGATGTCGACCTCGGGCACGTAGCCGGCGACGACGTCGCGCACGACCAGGGCCGGAACGCCGGCGTTCGGGTCGGGAACGCGGGCGTTCGGGTCGGCAACGCCCGCGCTCCGCCCGGATGCGCTTGCGTCGCGCTCGGGCTCGATCACGAAGGCACCCCGCCCAGGTACGCCTCGAGCACGCGCGCGTCGGTGCGCACCGCCTGCGGCGGCCCTTCGAGGAGCAGCTTGCCCTGCGCCATCACGAGGACCGGATCGCACAGGTTCATGATCAGGTCCATGTTGTGCTCGATCACGAGGAAGGTGATTCCGCGATCGTGCAGCGCCCGCAGCTTGTCCATGATCGTGACCAGCAGCGTCGGGTTCACCCCGGCGCCCGGCTCGTCGAGCAGCACGAGCTTCGGCTCGGACATCAGCACGCGCGCGAGCTCGAGCAGCTTCTGCTGCCCGCCGGAGAGGTTGCGCGCGAACTCGCCCGACAGCCGCAGCAGGCCGACGAAATCGAGCACCTCGCGCGCGCGCTCGCGCACCGCGCGTTCCTCCTCGTGCACGCGCGCGCGGGCGAACCAGTTGTTCCAGAAGCGCTCGCCCGCCTGGTGCTGCGGCACCATCATGCAGTTCTCCAGCACGGTCATGCCGGCGAACGGACGAGGGATCTGGAAGGTGCGCACCAGTCCCTCGTCGAAGATGCGGTACGGCGCGAGTCCGTCGATGCGCCGCCCGCCGAAGGTGATCGTCCCGGAGTCGGGCCGGTGCACGCCGGCGATCGTGTTGAACAGCGTCGTCTTGCCGGCGCCGTTCGGCCCGATCAGGCCGGTGATCGTGTTTGCGCGCAGCGTGAACGAGACGCCGTCGACCGCGCGCAGTCCGCCGAACTCCTTGACGAGCTGCCCGACTTCGAGCATCGGCCGCCTACTTCGAACCCGAGCGCAGCTGCCGGATCTGCTCGACCGTGACCATGCCGGTCTGCGTGACCTTGCCGTCCTTCACCGACCAGACGACCATCGGCGCGTCGATGTCGCCGTTCTTGTCGAACTGCAGCGGTCCGGACGCGCCGACGTACTGGATCGCCTTGCCGTCGGCGGCCATCTGCAGCCCCTTCTTCAGCGAGTCGACGCCGGCGTAGATCTTCTCGCCCTTCGGATCGGTGACCTGGCGAATCGCGTCGCGGATGGCGGCCGGGTCGTTCTTCTTCGACTGCGCCATCGCCAAGCCGATCAGCACCGTCGCGTCGTACGCGTTGGTGATGTACGGCTGCGCCGGCAGCTCGCCGAACTTCGCCTGGTACTCCTTCTTGAACAGCTCGAGCGACGGCGTCTCCACCGATCCGGCGGCGGTTCCGTGGACTTCCTTCAGGTACTGCCCGCCGACGTCGTTGGCGAAGTCCTGCGACTGCAGTCCGTCGGGCAACAGGAAGCGCTGCGGCCCGCCGGCGCCGATCCACTCGCGCGCGATCGTCGTGCCGTCGCCCGGATAGCCGATCAGGAACAGCGCGTCGGGCTTCGGGTTCATCGCCTTGTTGACCTCCGAGCGGTACGACGACTGGCTCGGGTTGTAGACGACGTTCTGCGTGATCGCGCCGCCCGCCTTCTCGAAGGCCGCGATGAACTCCCTGCTCAGCCCCTGTCCGTAGGCGTTGTTCAGGTACAGCACCGCCACGTTCTTGATGCCGGCATCGGTGGCGAGCTTGGCCATCGCCACGCCCTGCAGCGCGTCGGACGGGCAGGTGCGGAACCAGAAGCCGTGCGTCTTGCCCTGCTCGGCGAGCTCGGTGAACATCGGCGACGTCGACGACGGCGAGACCTGCACGATGCTGCTGCCGGCGGTCACCGACGTGAGGATCGCGGCGCTCACGCCGCTGGAGAGCGCACCGACGATCGCCGGCACCCGCTGCACGTCGACCAGCTTGCGCGCGGCGTCGACGCCCACCGACGGACTGGTCTGGTCGTCGAGCAGCGACATCGCGATCTGGCAGCCGTTGACGCCGCCGGCGGCGTTCAGGTCGGCGACGGCCAGCTGCGCGCCCTTGGCGATCTCCTGGCCGAGCGCGCCGAGCGAGCCGGTGAGCGACATGACGCTGCCGATCGTCGTCGTGCACTTCTGTTGCGCATGGGCCGGGGCGACTCCGAACACGGCGAGCGCAAGCCCTGCGAGAACCATCTTTCCGACCACGGCGGAATCCTCCCTGGTATGTGAACTGCCGAGAATCCGGCATGCAGGCGCAACTTTGACACGAAACCTGCGGGCGAGGAATCGGAGCCTGCGCGCGGCCTTCACGGCTCGGGCGCACGTCGGGCGTCGTCCGCGAGCGCCGGCGCAGCGGCGGTCTCCAGTCCGAGCGGCGCGCGCGACGCGGCGACCACGTCCCAGGCCGCCATGAACAGCGCCGCGATCACCGGCCCGATGACGAAGCCGTTGATGCCGAACACCGCGATGCCGCCGAGCGTGGAAACCAGCGCGATGTAGTCGGGCATCTTCGTGTCCTTGCCGACGAGGATCGGCCGAACGATGTTGTCGACCAGTCCGATGACGAGGACGCCGAAGGCGATCAGCCCGACCCCCTGCCAGGTCGATCCCGAACCGATCAGGTACAGCGCCACCGGCAGCCAGACGAGCGCCGCGCCGACGGCCGGCAGCAGCGAAAGGATCGCCATCGCCACCCCCCACAGCACGGCTCCGGCGATGCCGAGCACCCAGAACGCGATACCGCCGAGCGCACCCTGCAGCACGGCGACGACGATGTTCCCCTTGACCGTCGCACGCACGACCGTCGTGAACTTCTCGCCGAACTGGTGCTTCAGGTCGGGCTGCAGCGGCAGCGCCAGCCGGATGCGCCGCACGAGCCGGTCACCGTCGCGCAGCAGGAAGAACAGCAGGTACAGCATCACGAAGAAGGCGATGACGAACTGGAAGGTGCCCTGCCCGATGTTCACGCCCTGCTGGACGATGAACTGCACGGCGCGCTGCAGTCCGGCGGCGAAGCGCTGCTGCACGTCGGCGATGCTGGTGAGGTCGAAGCGATCGAGCAGCGATGTCGCCCACGGCGGCAGCACGTCGAGCATCGCGCGAAACCAGGTGCCCGGGCGCACTTCGCCCGCCTGTATGCGCGAATACAGGCTGCTCGCCTCCTGCGTGATCATCGCGCCGATCCATGCCAGCGGCAGGATGACGACGATCAGCACGAGTGCGAGCGTGGCGAGCGCGGCCAGATTGCGCCGCCCGCGCAGGCTGCGCACGACGGCGCGCTGCACCGGCGCGAACAGGACCGCGATGATCGTCGCCCAGAACACCGCGCCGTAGAGCGGCAGCAGGATCCAGAAGAAGGCGACCGTGATCGCCATGACGAGCAGCCAGAACGTGCGGTCCTGGATCTCCGAGAGCGACTCGGCGTCGGATTCGAGGCGCGGCGTGCTCATCGGCCCGCCGCTGCGCCGCACGCCGACCCGCTGCGCGTCAGCGCCAGACGAACAGTCGCCACAGCCCGTCGAAGATCAGCGTGAAGCCCGCAAGGAAGCCGATGATCCCGATCGACGAGGCCGGCCAGCCGATCGCGATCAGGATCGCCACCGCGATCGACAACAGCCCGTCGAACAGCACCCAGCCCCAGCCCTTGCGCGGCTTCATCCGGAAGCCCACCACCGTGCGCGCGAAGCCGGCCGCGAACAGGAAGCCGCCGACCATCAGCGCGAGCGATGCGATGCCCGCGACCGGCAGGAGGACGATCAGCAACCCGAGCACGAGGGTGAAGATTCCCGACGCGAGCCGCCAGCCGAAGCCGCCGAGCCGCCGCGTCTGGAAGGCGCTGACGATCTCGAAGACGCCGGCGAAGAGGAGCAGCCAGCCGAACAGCAGCGCCGTGGCGAGCGCGGCGACGGCCGGCATCATCAGCGCGAGCACGCCGACGAGGATCAGCAGAACGCCCCAGAAGACCTGCCAGCCACGGCCAGTTTCGCGCCCGCCGATGTCGGGGAGCGTCGCAGTTCCGCTTCTCGCCATGTCGCCTCCGCTTTTTCGAGGGCGGCCAAGCAACCCGCGTGCCCATCCGGACAGCATAGCAATCCACGGGCAAGCCCGCACTTGTCGTGTCGCCCCAAATGGATATACTCGATAACCGTACCGGGCGGGCCCTGCCACGCCCCCTTTCCCGAAAGCCGCCACAGAGCGGAGACAGCCGGAGACATGAGCAAGACGCCTTCCCCGCGCGGCGAGTCGTCCCGCGCAGCACCACGCTATCGGCCGCTCGTCTTCGGCGTGACGCGGGTCGTCGTCGACGAGCGCGACGACGGTTCTCGCATCGTGCGCGCCGACCGGCCGCTCGATGCCTACCCGCCCCGGCTCACCGACCGGCTGCTCCAGGCAGCGGCCGAGTTCCCGGATCGCGTATTCCTCGCACGCCGCCGACGCGTCGGCGACGCGCACACCGGCGAATGGGAGACGCTCACCTACGGACAGGCGCTCGCTCGCGCGCGCTCGATCGCGCAGTCGCTGATCGATCGCGGACTCGACGCCGATCGGCCGGTGGCGATCCTCAGCGAGAACGGCATCGAGCATGCGCTGCTCGGCCTCGGCTGCCTGCTCGCAGCCATCCCCTGGTGTCCGGTCTCGCCCGCGTACTCGCTGATGAGCCGCGACTTCGGCAAGTTGCGCCACGCGATGTCGCTGCTCACGCCGGGGCTCGTGTTCGCGGGCGACGCCGCGCGCTTTCGCGCAGCCGTCGACGCCGCCGTGCCGGCCGAGGTCGAGCTCGTCGCGCCGGAACGGGGCATCGAAGCCTTCGCCGGCAGGAAGGCGACGCGCTTCGAGGCGCTCGAAGCGACGTCGCCCGGTCCGGCCGTCGACGCGGCGACCGCCGCCAGCGGTCCCGACACGATCGCCAAGTTCCTCTTCACCTCCGGCTCCACCCGCGAGCCGAAGGCGGTGATCAACACGCACCGGATGTGGTGCGCGAACCAGCAGCAGATGCGACAGTCGATGCCGGTGCTCGGAGAAGAGCCGCCGGTGCTCGTCGACTGGCTGCCGTGGAACCACACCTTCGGCGGCAACCACAACTTCGGCCTCACGCTGTACAACGGCGGCACCCTGTACATCGACGACGGTCGCCCGACTGCCGCGGGCATCGGCGAGACGCTGCGCAACCTGCGCGAGATCGCCCCCACCGTCTACTTCAACGTGCCGCTCGGCTTCGAGGCGATCGCGCAGGCGATGAAGGACGACGCCGCGTTGCGCCGCAGGCTGCTGTCGCGCGTGCGGATGTTCTTCTATGCCGGGGCCGGACTCGCCCAGCCCGTCTGGGATGCGCTGCACGAGGTGCAGGAAAGGGAGATCGGCGAGCGCATCGTGATGGGGACGGGCCTCGGCATGACCGAATCGAGCCCCTTCGCGCTGTTCGTCACCAGCCCGCAGGTGCGCGCCGGCGACCTCGGGGTTCCCGCCGCCGGCGTGGAACTGAAGCTGGCGCCGGTCGGCGACAAGCTCGAAGCGCGCTACCGCGGGCCGAACGTCACGCCGGGCTACTGGCGCGCGCCGCAGGAGACGCGCGAAGCCTTCGACGACGAGGGCTTCTTCCGCACCGGCGACGCCGTGCAGTGGATCGACGAGCGCGACCGGCACAAGGGGCTGCGCTTCGACGGCCGCGTCGCCGAGGACTTCAAGCTCACCAGCGGGACGTTCGTCAGCGTCGGCCCGTTGCGCGCGCGCATCGTCGCGCTCGGCGCGCCGTACGTGCAGGACGCGGTGATCACGGGGCTGAACCGCAACGACGTCGGCGCACTGATCTTCCCGACGCCGCGCGTGCGCGAACTCGCCGGGCTGCCGGCCGACGCGCCCTTCGAGCAGGTGCTGGCCAGTACCCCGGTGCGCGCGCATTTCCGCCGCCTGCTCGATGCGCTGGCCGCGCAGGCCACCGGCAGCGCCACGCGCGTCGCACGCCTGCTGCTGCTCGCCGAGGCACCGGTGATCGACAGCGGCGAGATCACCGACAAGGGTTCGATCAACCAGAGCGCGGTGCTGCGCCGGCGCGATGCGCTGGTGCAGGCGCTGCACGACGAGACCGCGGCCGGAATCCTGAAACCCACCGCCTGAGGCGGCGACTTCGTCCTTCGGCGCGATCGGAAGGCACCCCCGGCCGCCACCCGCTTTCACCCGCTGCGACCACGAGGAGACCCGCAGATGACCCGCACCAAAGCCCTGATCGCCGCGCTCGCGCTCGGCGCATCGACGATGGCGCTCGCCGACATCACCGTCGGCGTCGTCGTGCCGCTCACCGGCCCGGCTTCCGGCCTGGGCATCCCGATGCAGAACGGCATCAAGCTGTGGCCGTCGGAGATCGCCGGCCAGAAGCTCAACGTCATCATCCTGGACGATGCGACCGATCCGACGAAGGGCGTGCAGGCGGCGCGCCGGCTCGTCACCGAGGAGAAGGCCGACGTGCTCATCGGCTCGGGCGCGACGCCGGTGGCGGTGGCGATCGCCGAGGTCGCCAACGAATCGAAGACGCCGCAGCTGTCGCTGTCGCCCCACCCGCTGGCGCCCGGCAAGGACGCATGGAGCTTCCGGCTTCCGCAGTCGAACGGCGTGATGGCCAACGCGATCGTCGCGCACATGCAGAAGAACGGCGTGAAGTCGGTCGGCTTCCTCGGCTACACCGACGCGTACGGCGAATCGTGGCTGAACGAGCTGAAGCCGCGCCTGGAGAAGGCCGGCATCAAGCTCACCGGCGCCGAGCGCTTCCAGCGCACCGACACCAGCGTGACCGGACAGGCGTTGAAGCTGGTCGCGACGAACCCCGACGCGATGCTCGTCGTCGCCTCGGGCAGCGGCGCCGCGATGCCGCAGCTCGGGCTGATCGAGCGCGGCTTCAAGGGCAAGTTCTACCAGACGCACGCCGCGGCCACGCGCGACCTGATGCGCGTCGGCGGCAAGGCGGTCGAGGGCACCTACGTCGTCACGGGCCCGGTCGTCGTCGTCGAGCAGTTGCCCGACGCGCATCCTGCCAAGGCGGAAGGCATGAAGTTCGTCGCCGCCTACGACAAGGTCCACGGCGCCGGAATGCGCAACCAGTTCGGCGCGCACTCGTGGGACGGCTTGCTCCTGCTCGAGAGGGCGATACCGCTGGCGCTGAAGCAAGGGCAGCCGGGGACGCCCGAGTTCCGCGCGGCGCTCAAGGAGGCGCTCGAGTCGATCCCGAGCGTGGCGCTGTCGCACGGCGAGCTCGACTACACGCGCGACAACCACTGGGGATTCCACCCGGACGCGGGCGTCATCATGAAGGTCGTCGACGGCGACTGGAAGCTGGAGCAGTAGGCGCAAGGCGAATCGGCGGCAACGCGACGGACACGCCCGCATGGACCTCACGATCGCCGGCATCCTGCTGCTCGACGGCTTGACGAACGGCGCGATCTACGCGCTGCTCGCGCTGGCGATCGTGCTGTTGTTCGCGGTCACGCGGGTCATCTACATCCCGCAGGGCGAATACGTCGCCTTCGCCGCGCTCACCGTCGGCATGTTCCAGCTCGGCCAGGTACCGGGCACCGTCTGGTTCCTGCTCGCGATGGCGGCGCTGGCCGCCCTGCTCGACCTCGTCGCCGACCTGCGCGCGCGCCGGCCGGCCGCGCGCGTCGTGCGGCACGCGGCGGCCACGCTCGCCTTTCCGGTGCTGGCGTCCGCGCTCGCCGTCTGGCTCGCCCCGCAGAAACCGCCGCTCCTGGTGCAGGCGCTGCTCACGCTCGCGCTGGTCACGCCTTTCGGTGCGCTGATCTACCGGCTCGCGTACCGCTCGCTCGCCGACGCGAGCGTGCTCGTGCTGCTGATCGTCTCGGTCGGCGTGCATTTCGCGCTCACCGGGCTGGGCCTGTTCTTCTTCGGCGCCGAAGGCTTCCGCATCCCGGCGTTCTGGGATGCGCGCTTCTCGCTCGGAGCGCTGTCGCTGTCGGGACAGGCGGTGATCATCTTCGCGGCCACCGCGGCGCTCATCGTGATGCTCGCGCTCTTCTTCGAGCGCACGCTGCGCGGCAAGGCACTGCGCGCCACCGCGGTGAACCCGCTCGGCGCCCGCCTGGTCGGCGTGTCCTCCGAAGCCGCCGGACGCGTCTCCTTCACGATGGCGTCCTTCATCGGCGCGCTGTCGGGGCTGCTGATCGGCCCCACGACCACGATCTTCTACGACAGCGGCTTCCTGATCGGACTCAAGGGCTTCGTCGCCGCGGTGTTCGCCGGGCTGGCGAGCTACCCGCTGGCGATGCTCGGTGCCGGACTGGTCGGCATCCTCGAGGCCTTCAGCTCGTTCCAGGCGAGCGCGTTCAAGGAAGCGATCGTCTTCACGTTCATCCTGCCGGTGCTGCTGTGGCGCTCGCTGCGCGACCCCGACCGCGAGGAGGAGTGAACCGATGAGCGAATCGACCGCGCAACCGCTCGCCGCCTCCGCGCCGATCGCCTGGCACCGGATCGGAGTCGCGGTCTTCGCCGTCCTCGTCTTCGCGCTGCCGCTGCTGCCCGTGCCCGATTTCTGGATCACCCAGATGAACTACATCGGGCTCTACGCGCTCGTCGTGATGGGGCTCGTGCTGCTCACCGGCGTGGTCGGGCTCACTTCCTTCGGCCAGTCGGCCTTCGTCGGCATCGGCGCCTACGCCACCGCGTACCTGTCGACGGCGCTCGGCTGGTCGCCGTGGATCAACGTCTTCGTCGGCCTGGCGGTCACGCTCGTGGCGGCGCTCGTGCTCGGCTGGATCACGCTGCGCATGAGCGGCCACTACCTGCCGCTGGCGACGATCGCCTGGTGCCTCGCGCTGTTCTACACGATGGGCAATCTCGATGCGCTCGGCAAGTACGACGGCATCCTCGGCGTGCCGCCGATCCGGCTCGGCGCGATCGACTTCACCGAAGGGCGCAGGCTCTATTACCTGATCTGGATCCTCGGCCTGGGCGCCGCGTGGGCGATGCACAACCTGCTCGACTCGCGCACCGGGCGTGCGATCCGTTCGCTGCACGGCGGCAGGACGATGCCCGAGGCGATGGGCATCGCCACGTTCCGCCACAAGGTGCTCGTCTTCGTGCTCGCGGCGCTGCTGGCGGCGCTCTCGGGCTGGCTGTTCGCGCACTTCCAGCGCACGGTGAACCCCTCGCCCTTCGGCATCAAGTTCGGCATCGAATACCTGGTCATGGCCATCATCGGCGGCGTCGGCTCGATCTGGGGCGCGTTCACCGGCGCGGCGGTCGTCAAGCTGCTCGAGGACCAGCTCCAGGTGCTGCTGCCCAGGCTGATCGGCACCAGCGGCAACTTCGAGATCATCGTCTTCGGCCTCGTGCTCGTGCTCGTGCTCAAGTACGCGCCGCAGGGCCTGTGGCCGCGGATCGCCTCGCGCTTCCCGGCGCGTCCGCGTGCACGCGACTGGGCCGACGCGGGCGCGCTGCCCGAGCGCCCGAAGCCCGCGGCCGGCCAGCCGCTGCTCGAGGTGGAGAACGCGCGCAAGACCTTCGGCGGCCTGACCGCGGTCAACGACGTCAGCTTCGTCGTGCGCGCGGGCGAGATCGTCGGGTTGATCGGCCCGAACGGCGCCGGCAAGTCGACGCTCTTCAACCTCGTCACCGGCGTGCTCGCGAAGACGGCCGGAACGATCCGCTTCGCGGGGGACGACATCACCGCGCTGCCGTCGCGGGCCATCGCGCAACGCGGCCTGTCGCGCACCTTCCAGCACGTCAAGCTCGTTCCCGGCATGACGGTGCTGGAGAACGTCGCGCTGGGCGGCCACCTGCGCACCGAAGCCGGTGCCTTGCGGGCGATGCTGCGCGCCGACCGGTCCGAGGAGCGGCGGCTGTTTCGCGAAGCCGAACGCCAGCTCGAGCGCATCGGCCTGCAGGCTCACCTGCACGAGCCGGCCGGCTCGCTGGCGCTCGGCCCGCAGCGGCTGCTCGAGATCGCGCGTGCACTGTGCAGCGACCCGTCGCTGCTGCTGCTCGACGAGCCCGCCGCCGGCCTGCGCGCCAACGAGAAACAGGCGCTGGCGAAGGTGCTGCGGCAACTGAAGGCCGAGGGCGTGACGCTGCTGCTCGTCGAACACGACATGGACTTCGTAATGAACCTGACCGACCGCATCGTCGTCGTCGAGTTCGGCACCAAGCTGATGGAAGGAACGCCCGCCGAAGTGCGCGCGAGCCCCGCGGTACGCGCGGCCTATCTCGGCACGGAGCACTGAACCGATGGCCGAGGCACTGCTCGAGGTGGACGGCCTGCGCGCCGGATACGGCAAGGCGCAGGTGCTCGACGGGATCGCGCTGCGCGCCGACGCCGGCAGCGTGGTCACCGTCATCGGGCCGAACGGCGCGGGCAAGTCGACGCTGCTGAACGCGATCATGGGCGTGCTTCCGTCGCGAGGCCGGATCCGCTACGACGGGCGCGCGATCGAAGAGCTCGCGCTCGAGGCGCGCGTCGAGCTGGGCATGGTGCTCGTGCCGGAGACGCGCGCGCTGTTCGGCAGCATGTCGGTCGAGGACAACCTCGTGCTCGGCGGCTACCGTTTCCGCGCCCGCAAGTCGCCGGGCGGGACGCTCGAACGCGTGTTCACGCTGTTCCCGCGCCTGGCCGAGCGGCGACTGCAGCGCGCCGGCACGCTCTCGGGCGGCGAACGGCAGATGCTGGCGATCGGGCGCGCGCTGATGAGCGAGCCGAAGCTGATGATGCTCGACGAACCGAGCCTCGGACTCGCGCCGCTGATCGTCCGCGACATCTTCGCGATCATCGCAGGCCTGCGCGAAACCGGCGTCACCATCCTGCTCGTCGAGCAGAACGCGCGCGCCGCGCTCGAGGTCGCCGACTACGGATACGTGCTCGAGACCGGCGACGTCGTGCTGCAGGGCCCGGCAAGCGAGCTCGCGCGGGACCCGCGCGTCGCCGAAACGTATCTCGGGACGCGGGCAACGGCCGAGCCTCTATGATGGCGCCTTCGTCGTCCGCAGTGCCTGCCATCGAATGAGCAAGTTCACCACCATGACCGTCGAAGTGCGCTTCGGCGACTGCGACCCGGCCGGGATCGTCTTCTTTCCGCGCTACCACCGCTGGATGGACGCCGCTTCGCTGCACTTCTTCATGAGCTTCGGCGTGCCGCCCTGGCACGTGCTCGAGCGCATCAACGGCGTGATCGGCACGCCGATGCTCGAGCACCACACGCGCTTCCTGAGGAGCTCCACCTACGGCGAGACGCTGCAGATCCGTACCGAAGTCGTGGAGTGGCTGCCGAAGACCTTCGTCCAGACGCACCGCATCACCCGCGGCGACGAGCTGCTGTGCGAAAGCCGCGAGACGCGCGCGTTCTGCGTCCGCGACCCGAACGACCGCTCGCGCATCCGGGCGATCCCGATTCCCGAGGACGTCCTCGCGCGTTGCCGATGACTTCCGACGCGGCGCAACGGTTCGACGACGACGCCGACGAGTGCGCGGGCGCTTCGGCGGCGCGCGCACGCCCGGGCACGAACGAGTCGCGCGCACCGTCCGCCCGGTTCCTGCCGCGCGGACAGCGCGCGCTGGGCGCGCTGGTCGGCTACAACTGCCGTCGCGCCTACCTGGCCGTCGTCGAGCATTCGATGAAGCACATGGCCGCGCACGAACTGCGTCCCACGTCGTTCTCGGTACTGTCGCTGCTGCATCACGAGCCGGGGTTGAACAGCCGGCAGGTCTCGAAGGCGCTCGGCGTGCGCCCGCCGAACCTGGTCGCGATCATCGCGTCGCTCGAAGCGCGCGGGCTGATCGAACGCCGCCCCGACCCGGCCGACGGCCGCTCGCTCGGCCTGCATCCCACCGCCGACGGCAGTCGTCTCGCCTCGCGGCTCGAGCGCATGCTCATGCGCGCGGAGCTCGAGGCGACGTCGATGCTGAGCGACGCCGAGCGCCAGACGCTGATCGCGCTGCTCGAACGGATCTGGTCGTCGCCGCCCTCCGCGTGACCCCGATGCGCGGGCGAGCGGCACCGGCGCGATCGTCGCCCCCGTTCTACGGATGGATCGTCGTCTGGGCCGCGTTCGCGGTGATGACGGTGATCTTCGGCGTCGCGTATTCGTTCGCCGCGTTCTTCGAGCCGCTGGCGAACGAATTCGACGCGAAGCGCGCCGACGTCTCCTGGATGTTCGGGCTGGCGTCGCTGCTGTACTTCTCGCTCGGCGTCGTCGGCGGCGCGCTCGCCGACCGCCACGGACCGCGTGCGACCGGCGTCGTCGGCATCCTGCTGCTGTCGACGGGACTCCTGCTGTCGAGCTTCGCGACCGACCTGTACACGATCTACCTCGCGTACGGCCTGGGCGTCGGCCTCGGCGTCGCGATGGCCTACACCCCCTCGATGGGCGCGGTGCAGCCGTGGTTCGTGCGACGGCGCGGACTCGCCTCGGGAATCGCGAGCTCGGGGATCGGCGCCGGAACGCTCGTCGTGCCGCTGCTCGCCGCCTGGCTGATCGAGGCCTTCGACTGGCGCGGCGCGATGCGCGGACTTGCGTTGTTCTCGCTGGTCGTCGGACTGCTCTCGGCCTGGCTGCTCGATCGCGATCCGGCGGCGCGCGGACAGTCGCCCGACGGCGAGGCCGGCGGCGCGGTCGCTCCTCCGGCGAGGGCGACGGCCGGCAGCGGCGCAACCGGTGCGGGCGCGTCGGGTGCGTCGGGTGCGTCGGGTGCGTCGGGTGCGGTCGCGGCGCGCGGCGCGCAAGCGGCCCCTGCCCCGGGGCTGCGCCTGGGCGAAACGATCCGCACGCGGCGCTTCCACTGGCTGTACGCCGCGGCGCTCTTCGCCGGCGTGCCGATGTTCATCCCGTTCGCGCACCTGTCGGCGGCTGCACGCGACGTCGGCATCGGCGACGCACAGGCGGTCGCACTCGTCGGCCTGATCGGCATCGGCAGCCTCGTCGGGCGCTTCGCGATCGGCGCGCTCGCCGATCGGCTCGGCCGGCTGAAGACGCACACCATCGCGCAGTTCGCGCTCGGCGCGTCGTACGTGCTCTGGTGGATCGGCGGCCCCTATGCCAACTGGGCGCTGTTCGCGATCGTGTTCGGGCTGTCGTACGGGGGGATCGTCTCGCTGCTGCCGCCGATCTGCTCCGACCTCTTCGGCCTGCGGGCGGTGTCGAGCACGATCGGGCTGCTGTATTCGGGGGCGGGCTTCGGCGCATTGCTCGGCCCGGTGCTCGCCGGCGCGCTCTTCGATCGCTACGGCGACTACGACGCGGCGATCCTGCTGTGCGTGGGCGCAGCGGCACTGGCGACCTTCGCGGCCTGGCGGGTGCTGCGGCTGGCGTCGGAGGCGCGGGAG
>JBIQJM010000060.1:0-19177 GCA_044507525.1 Burkholderiales bacterium | reverse complement strand
GGATTCGGCCCGTACCGGTTGTCTCCCGGGTCGCTGTCTCGCACCGCGAACACGACGAGCACGATCGTGCCGATGATCGGAACGAGCGCGATGAGCAACCACCAGCCCGAACGTCCGATGTCGTGCAGCCGTCGCACGCCGACCGCAAGCGACGGGATCAGCATCGCGAGCACGAAGATCCCGGAGAGCAGGCCCAGGCCCTCTTCTTCGTCGAAGGTGCCCAGCGCGACATCCAGAAGACCGAGCGCGATGACGATCAGCAGGTAGAAGAGGAAGAAGTACCAGTATTCGCTGCGCTGCGACCTTCCGCTGAAGGTTGCGTATTTCTTCAATGCGAGCAGGAACCAGGCCACGGTCGTTCTCCTCGAAGAGGGCCGAACTGAGCGGAAAATACTGCCCGCCTGCGCATGCTGTCCACAACGTAATGCAGGGCCGATTTCGGTTGGCCGGGTCCCGGTTCCCATCCCATGCAATGCAGGGCTAGAGACCTCGTCGATAGACACCTAGATCCTGGCCCGCGTGCGTGACGCGCTCCAGCAGCCGATAGCCGCGACGCTGGAGCAGCGACTCCGAGGTGGAGGTGGCGCAGTGTATTGCCCGGCACCCTCGATTTCGAGCCTCCTCTTCCAGCGCAGCGAGGAGGGCCGAGCCGATGCCTTGCCGCCGCAGCGACGCTTTCACGACGCCGGCGGCCGCCCAGGGAGTCAAGTGGCGGTGGCTGGGAATGGACTCCGCCTTGAGCGCAGCGACGCCGCAGACCTCGCTGCGCCGCAGCGCGACGACACCGAACGGCAGGCCGGATGCGGCCGAGAACGCTCGCAGATCGTCGGCCGCGCTGCCCGGCCCGCGAGCTCCATACCACGAAGGCCATTCGGCTTCGAACATACGTCGGAGCGCGACCAAGGCTTCCGGGTGCAACGCCAGCGGCTCGACGACGACTGCTTCGGGCAGCACAGGTGCCTCGTGTTCGACAGGAGCGGCCGCCGACCGGCAGCGAAGCTGGCGGCCGAGCGTCCGCTCGACGGAGCGCTGGGACCTCACTGCGCAGCCCACAACGAACGACCGACAGGCGAGCACAGGACGATGAAAGCGACCACGTTCAAGACCACCGTGGCCCAAAAGACCGAGCGGAACTCCGCCTTGGTCGACTTGTGCCGCAAGAACTGTTGCGCAAGCAGGGCGCCGGGCCATCCCCCAGCGATCGAAAGCGTATGCAACGTTCTCTCCGGCGTGCGCCATCCACCGCGCTTGGCGGACGACTTGTCGGCAGCGTAGGCCGCAAAGGTAAGCACGCTGAGCATCGGATAGACGAGCGCGATCCAGGGCGGGTGCCGCCATAGAACGCCGGTCACGACGTAGACGACGAGAAATGCAGGAATCGCGAACAGGGTAGCAGTGCCCCACCGCGCAGGAGAACTTCGCCCGGCTTCGACCCGCCCTCGCGCGGGTCGGATCGCCTCCACTCTACGAGCGCGTTTCTTTCCCTGCGGACCGAGTTCCACTTCGAATGAAACGCGCTGGCCGATTGCCGGCCTGGCCGCGCCGCGTGGAAAGGCCTTGATGTGGACGAAGATGTCCTGTCCGCCCAAGGCTGGCTCGATGAAGCCGAAACCGCGCTCGTCATCCCAGGAGCGAATGAGGCCTTCGAATCGCATTCTTGTCTGTGAGGCCTGACCTCGGAGATCAGCCGCGGGTACTTGGGCAAGGCCGAATCTGGCGAACGCCTTGGCTCGGCCGCCAGCAGCGAATGACGGTCGGCTGCAGCGACTTGCCAGCCGGTATTAGTGCACCGCTATTGACCGTGACCGCCCTGCGCTTGCCGTAACGCCCTACCGATGACAACTTCGATGACCTTCGAAAATGGTTTCGGGCTTGGCGCGCGGGTGCGCTATCGATCATGGGCTCGTGGTCCGCGCGGCGCCCGAGGACAATCGACGCCTCGCGTTCTTCGTTTCCTGCATCGACCATGGAGGCGCAGATGCCCTCGCCCGCTCGCAATACCCGAACCACCGTCATCCCGTGCCTGCGTTATCGGGACGCAGCCGCCGCCATCGAATGGCTCGGCAGGGCCTTCGGATTCGAGAAGCAGGCGGTCTATCCGAATCCCGACGGCTCGATCGCACACGCGCAACTCACCTTCGGCAACGGGATGATCATGCTCGGCTCGGCAAAGCCGGAGGACACCGGATGGGGTCGCCTGATCCGCCAGCCGGACGAGATCGGCGGAGCCGAGACGCAAGCGGCGTATCTGGTCGTCGACGATGCCGACGCGCTGTACGCGCGGGCGACGGCGGCCGGCGCCGAGATCGTGCTGGAGATCCGCGACCAGGACTACGGCGGCCGCGATTTCAGCTGCCGCGATCCCGAGGGGCACCTGTGGAGTTTCGGCACCTACGACCCCTGGTGACGCAGTAGCGTGCATCACCGGTCGCCCGTCCGGCGACGCACGCGACGCTCACACGCGAAGCGAAGCGCGAAAGCCTCGGGCGGCGTAGTACGACTGCGCGCCGTTGTGATAGACGAACACGCGTCCGTAGCGCCGGTCGCAGAAGAGCGCGCCGCCGAGCGCCCGGACGTCGCCCGGCGTCTCGACCCAGCTGGAGGTCTTCGTGTCGTACTCGCCGAGCCGTTGCAGTTCGCGGTACTGCTCTTCGGTGAGCAGGTCGACGCGCATCGCCGCCGCCATCTCGACGGCGCTGCCCTTCGGCCTGTTCTCCTTTCGGGATTCGAGCGCTTCACGGTCGTAGCAGAGGCTCCTGCGCCCTGCCGGGCTCTCGGCGGCGCAGTCGCAGAAGGTGAAGCGGCCGGTCTGCGGATCCTCGCCGACCACGTCCGGTTCGCCGCCCGTCGACTCCATCGCGTGCAGCGAATCGAGCGCGGCAGGTTCGGCTTCGAGCCGGGCCAGCACCGCGTCCCAGGCGATGTCCTGGTGTCGATGCCTGTTCTCTTCGAAGCGAGCCTGCAGCGTCTGCAGGAGCGCATCCCGTTCCCGCGCCGTCATCGTCGACCCCGAAGTCGCGTCACGTCTCGAACGAGATGTGCACCGACGGCGCGCTGCGCCGCGCTTCCCCGTGATGGACGGCTTCGATGTTGTTGCCGTCGGGGTCCAGGACGAAGGCCGCGTAGTAGCCCGGGTGATAGGCGCGCTCGCCCGGTGCACCGTTGTCGACGCCGCCGTTGGCCAGTGCCGCCTTATGGAAGGCGTCCACCATCGCCCGGTCCTTCGCCTGGAACGCCAGGTGATGACGTCCGGTCAGCACGCCCCGGGCTTCCGGACTGTCCGCCGTGGAAATGCACAGCTCGTCGGCCCAGAAGAAGCCGTCGCCGTCCCCGCCGATCGGAATCTCCAGAGCGCCCAGAACGGCCGTGTAGAACGCGCGGGCAGCCGGGAGATCGCGCACGACGAGTTGCACGTGATCGATCAGCCGCCCGCGGTGAAGTTCGTTCGTTTCCACGCCATGCCCCTTTCCGTCGGTTGCCGCGCCTCGGCAAGTTCAACCGCGCCGCGCCGCCTCGATCGTGGCGATGTCGATCTTCCGCATCTGCATCATCGCGTCGAACGCGCGCCTGGCGGCCGCCGGATCGGGGTCCATGATCGCCTGCGTCAGCGCGACCGGCGTGATCTGCCAGGACAAGCCCCATTTGTCCTTGCACCAGCCGCATTCGCTCTCCTGGCCGCCGTTGCCGACGATCGCATCCCAGTAGCGATCGGTCTCGGCCTGGTCCTCGGTCGCGACCTGGAACGAGAAGGCTTCGCTGTGCCTGAACGCCGGTCCGCCGTTGAGCCCGAGGCAGGGCACGCCCAGCACGGTGAACGAGACGGTCAGTACGTCGCCCTTCTTTCCGGAGGGATAGTCGCCGGGGGCGCGGAACACCGTTCCGACCGACGAATCCGGGAAGGTGCGGGCGTAGAACCGCGCCGCCTCTTCGGCGTCGCGGTCGTACCAGAGGCAGATGGTGTTCCTGGCCGGTTTCTCCATTGCGCTTCTCCATCGAGTCGAGCCGCCCGCGAGCGCGTCGCCGGGTGCGACGCCCGGTGCGCACGCCGGGTCCTGTCTGCGCGATCCGCGAGCCCCTGCCCCGTGCTCGAGCTTCCTGCGAGCGCCCGGCTAGGCCGCCTTGAACAGGAACATCAGCGAAACGACGGAGGCAATGAGCCCGATGAGGGAGCCTATGCCGATGTAGGTCCGCAGGTCGGCGACTTCGCCCCACTTCGCCGGCGAGGCGGTGAGTACGGCGGCGAAGGCGACCAGGCTGGCCGCGGCGGTGACTCCGTTGAGGACGATGCTGACGAACTTGCCGACGATCAGGTCGGTGTCGCCCGCGTAGGTCGCGAAGAAGGCATAGGCGATCGTGGTGAGCGCCGTCAGGCCGAGGGTCGTCTCGAGGCCGAAGTTCTTGATCTGCTTGAAGGCGGCGTCCCGGGTGATTCCGCGCATGTTCTAGCTCCGATCGAGGCTTCGGCCCAGCACGAAGGCGCAGCCCGCCAACAGCGCGGACACCCACCACGACCAGTCGAGGACGATCAGCGCGACGAAGCCGACGCCCAGGGCCAGCGAGATCGCCAGCGGGTGCGAATTGATGAATTCCTTCTGCGTAAGCATCCGTAGCTCCTGGTGCGGCGCTGCCGGGTGAAATTGAAGCTACCGCGGGTACAAGTCAAGGTCCGCCTGTGCTACAAGGCAGGGACTCTCGACGGGCACGAAAGGCCCTTCCATCCCGATGTCCTCTGTGCCCGCCCCTCCGGTACGCGACCGCGTCTACGAGATCCTCACCGGCGACGACGTCGATCGCGTCTGCCTCGACATTCCCGAGGAGAGCTGTCGGGAGCAACCGCGCAACTTCCTGCTGCACGTGGCGGCGCTGTCGTCGTCCAAGGTCGCCGACGGCCTGCTCGATCCGAAGATCGTGCTCGCCTGGCTGGTCGGCGCGATCGGCGCGCCGACCTTCATGCTCGGACTGCTGGTGCCGATTCGTGAAGCGGGAGCGCTGCTGCCGCAGCTCGTGATCGCCGCGGCGATCCGCTCGATGCCGATCCGCAAGTGGGTCTGGGCGATCGGCGCTGCCGTGCAGGGCGCCTGCATGATCGGGATGGCGCTGGTCGCGCTGCTGCTCGAGGGCGCAGCCGCCGGCTGGGCGATCCTCGCGCTGCTCGTCGTGCTGTCGCTCGCGCGCAGCGCGGGCTCGATCGCGCACAAGGACGTGGTCGGCAAGACGGTCCGCAAGGCGACGCGCGGAACGGTATCGGGCACCGCCGGAACCGTGTCGGCGGTCCTCGTGCTCGTCTACGGCGTGCTGCTCGGCACCGGGATCGTCGAACGCTCGGTTGCGACGATCGCGGCGGCGCTCGTCGTCGGCGGCCTGCTGTGGATCGTCGCCGCGTTGCTGTTCGGCTCGCTCGCCGAGGCGCCCGGAGCCACCGAGGGCGGAGGCAACGCGCTCAGTGTCGCGATCCGGCAATTCGGCCTGCTGCGCGACGATCCGCAGCTGGTGCGCTTCATCCTCGTGCGCTGCCTGCTGATGGCGACGGCGCTCGCGCCGCCTTTCGTGGTCGCCTTCGGCGAGCGCGAGTCGGCCGGCACGGGAACGCTCGGCCCCTTCGTCATCGCGGTCGCGCTCGCGACGATCTCGAGCAGCTACGTCTGGGGGCGCATGTCGGACGTGTCGAGCCGGCGCGTGCTCATCGTCGCCGCGGCGATGGGCGCGGCCTGCCTGGCGCTGGCGGCGGCGATCGGAGCGGGCTACGCCGAAGGCCTCGGCGTCACCGGCGATTCGGCGATCGTGCTTCCCGCGCTGGTGTTCGTGGCGACGATCGCCGACCAGGGCGTGAAGCTCGGGCGCACGACGCACATCGTCGACATGTCCGGCTCGACGGAGCGGGGCGCCTATACGGCGCTGACGAACACGATCGGCGGCATCGTCATGCTCGGGGCGGGCGTCTTCGGCTTCGTCGACCAGCGCTTCGGCGCGGCGACGGTGCTGCTGTTGCTCGCGCTGATGTGCCTGGTCGCGATCTGGCTCGCCCGCGGGCTGGAGGAGGTGCAGCAGCAGACGGGCACGGGCGACGCCGGGAAGCCGGCCGCGTAGCGCCGGCGGACGCGCGAAGCTTCGCGCTACGAAAAGGCGCGTTTTCGTTCGTGGAATGCATTCCACGAACGGGATCGCGCCAAACGGTAGCGGCACCGCGGCCCGCGACCGCGTCCCGTCCGGGCAGCGCGTGACGCCCCGGGATCCGATACGACGCCAAGGCGGGATGCCGTGCACCCGCCGCCGGCACTCACTCCACCGGCGCCGGCGGCGACTTGCCCGCGAGCTCCGGAAACTCGGCCAGCTTCTGGTACAGCGTGGCGCGTGCGATGCCCAGGCGCTTCGCGGCGCGCAGCCGGTTGCCTCCGGTCGCGCGCAGTGCCTCGTCGATCGCAGCCCGCTCCAGCGCGGCAATGCGCTGCGGCAGCGTCTGCGCACCCGGCAACGGACCCGGCGCCGCGGACGCCCCGTCGTGCGCAGCGGTCGCAACGCCGGACGGTTCTGCAATGCCCGCAACCGCGACGAGCGCATCGCCGAGCGTCTCGGACACGTCGTCGCGCCTTTCGGGCACCTCGCCGGACGCGTCGGGCGCGGCATCGGGGCTATCGGGCGCGGCATCGGAGCGATCGGGCGCGGCGCCGGGAATCCCGGGCGAGTCGACCAGCCCCCGCGGCCACGCACCCCCGGCGATCCCCCGATCGATCTCCGGCAGCACCGCACGCAAGGCATCGGTCGTCAATCGCATCCCGTCCCACAGCGAGCAAGCGCGCTCCAGCACGTTGCGCAACTCGCGGACGTTGCCCGGCCACGGCAGGCGCGCAAGCGCCTCCAGCGCATCGCGCTCGATCTCCTTCGGCAGCATCTCCTGCTCGAGCGCGATCTGCTCGAGCAGGTGCTCGCACAGCGCCTCGAGGTCCTCGACGCGTTCGCGCAGCGGCGGCAGGCGGATCGGCAGCACGTTCAGGCGATAGTAGAGATCGGCGCGGAAGCGCCCGTCGGCGACGAGCGTCGCGAGGTCGACGCTGCTCGCGGCGATGACGCGCACGTCGACGCGCTTCATCGTGTTCGAGCCGAGCGGCTCGACCTCGCGTTCCTGCAACGCGCGCAGCAGCTTCGCCTGCAAGGCGAGCGGCATGTCGCCGATCTCGTCGAGGAACAGCGTGCCGCCGTCGGCGAGCGCGAACTTGCCGTCGCGGCCGCGCCGGTCGGCGCCGGTGTAGGCGCCGGGCGCGACGCCGAAGAACTCGGCCTCGAGCAGCGTTTCCGGGATCGCCGCGACGTTCACCGCGATGAAGGGGCCGCGTGCGCGCCGGGACGCAGCGTGGATCGCCTGCGCGACGAGCTCCTTGCCGGTGCCGGTCTCGCCGAGCAACAGCACCGTCGTGTTCAGCACCGCGGCGCGGCGCGCGCGGCTCTTCACCTCGAGCGCGCGTTCGCTGTTGCCGACGAAGTTCGAGAACGTGTAGCGCGTGCGCCGCTGGCGCGCGAGTTCCTTCTGCGCCTGCGCCAGCTCGGTCTGCAGGCGGCCGAGCTTGCCGATCAGCGGCTTGAGCGACTCGATCTCGTCGTAGAGGATCAGGCCGACCGCGCCGATCACCGCGCCGGAATCGTCGCGCAGCGGGAAGCGCGAGACGAGATAGGTGCCTGCCTTGTTCTCGAGGATGTCGAGAAGGATCGGCTTGCCGGTCTCGACGACGTGGCGCATCAGCGTGTTCGGCACGACCTCCTCGACCGGCCTGCCGATGATCTGCTCGACCGACGAGAAGCCCAGGCTCGTCATGTTCCGCTGCCAGCGGTCGTCGGTCCAGACGATGCGCGAAGACGCGTCGACGACGAGGATGCCTTCGCACTGCTCGGACAGCTGGCCGAAGAAGGTCTCGGCCGCCAGGCGCAGTACGCGTTCGGAGTCGTGGAAGGCCTCGAGCGTGCGCACGGCGGGCATCCGCGCTGCGATTCCGGGCGCGCTCAGCGCACGTTGAGCACGCGCATGCCCTGCAGCCGGCCGTCGGGCCCGTCGAGCACGCGGATCGTCGTCTGGCGCGCGGTGAAGCCCTCGGGCAGCGGCAGCGCACCCTGCAGGTGCTGGTAGGAAGCGAGCTCCACGGCGACCGGGTCGAGCGTGATGGTGGCGTTCGCGCCGCTCGCGCGCGCACCCGCGACGACGAGCTGCATGACGCCCCGGAACGGCTTCGAACCCTTCGTCTCGCGCGTGAGCAGCACGTGGTATGCAAGCTTGCCGTTCTCGTTCGCGAAGCGTGCGGCCCGCACGCCGACCGCGCCGTCGCGCGGGTCGGGCGGCAGCACCTCCTCGAAGAGCGCGATGTCCTGCTGCAGCTGCTGTGTACGCGCACGCACCGAAGCGAGCTCGGTCGACAGGCGCTTCGCCTCGGTCTCGCTCGTGCGCAGCTGTCGCGTCGCTTCCTCGAGCGACGACTGCAGCTGCGCGCGTTCGTCGTCGAGCTCCGACACCCGCGCCTGCAGCCGCTGCGATTCCTCCGGGCTCAGGCGCGCGGGCAGGTACTCCTGCTGGACGTACAGCAGGCCGCCGGCGCCGAGCGCGATGCCGACCAGCAACAGGACCAGCCATCGCGGGATTCCCCACGAGCGCCGCTTGCGATACCCGTGCGGTTCGAAGACGACCGGTCCGCTGCGTCGAAACAATGCCATCGCGCGCTGATTCCTCCCCAGAAGGGGCGAAGAATAACGCGTGGGCGCACAGCCGGCCGCTGCGCGGACAGGGAATTCTCAGTTCGCTCGCTTTCCCGCGGCCTTGCGTGCCTGCAGGTAGACCGGCCCCCACAGCGGGTGGCCGGCCTCGGCCGGCTGCAACCGGAACGCCGGATCCATCGCCAGCGCGCGATCGAAGGCTTCGCGGCAAAGCGTGCGGCGATCGGTCAGGCAGTAGCTGAACGCCAGGTACTTCTCGGCCTCGATGCGCGTCGACGGGTCGGCATCGGCGAGCTCGGAAGCGTTCAGCGAGCGGATCGCGCCGACGTAGTCGCCCGACTCGTATCGTTCGACGCCTTCGGCGAGCTTGCGCCGTGCGACGTCGGCGTCGCCGCCGCCCCGCCTCGCCCCGCCGGCGGACGCGCGCGCGTCGACGGAAGCGGCCGAGGCCGACGGGCTGCCCGGGTCGCCCCACTGTTGCAGGTTCGCGCAGCCGCCGATCAGCAAGGCGAGCGCGAGGGAGGCCGCCGCCGACAGCGGCCGCCGTGCCGTGAACCGGGATTCGTTCTTCATCGGAATCGGTGCGCCAGGGTCGTCCGTTCGCCCGCGGCGAGGTCGACCTGCGCCTGCCACGTCGGTCCGGCCGGATTGCGGATCTCGATGCGGTGCGAGCCGGCATCGAGCGTGAGCTGCTTCAGGGGCGGTGTGATGCCGCGCGATACGCCGTCGACGAACACCTCGCCCCACGGCGTCACCGCCAGGCGGACGGTTCCGGTGCCCGTCGCCGCCACCGCGGGGGCCGCGGCCTGCTGCGCGTCCTTCGTCGAGACGGTGTCGGCGTGCGCGGTCGTCGGCGCGACGCTGCCGCCGTGCGGGGGCTGCGACGATCGAGCCTTCGGTGGCTGCCCGCTCGCGGGCGCGCCCGCGCCGCTGCCCGCGTCGCCGGAGTTGCGCGACGCCGAGGCGGTCGCGCCCGTCGAGGCGGCGTGCGCAGACGACGCGTCGACCGGGCCGGCATTCGGCGAGATCGCGTTCGCCGAAGTCGCGCTTGCCGCGCCGGCGCTCGCCGCGGGCGCGTTCCTCGCCGGGGAGTCCGAACCGGTAAGCGGCACGGCGTGCGGCGCACTGGCCGAGGCCTCCATCGACGGCGCGGACGGCGCACGGTCGCCGAGCGCAAGCCACGCCAGGGCGGCGACCAGCACCGCGGCCACGCCGCCCGCCCACGCCAGCGTCGTCGGCGCAACCGTCGGGCGCTTCGCCCCCGGCGCCGCAGCGCACGCTTGCGGCTCTCGCGCCGACTCGCATGCATCCTCGTCCGCCGGGGAATCCGTCGCGCGCATGCCCTGGATGTCGTCGCCCGGCGACGCGGCGAACAGCAGCGAACGGAACTCGCCCACGGTCCGCGGCCGCTCCTCCGGTCGGATCGACAAGCCGCGATCGATCGCCTCGAGGAAGCGTCGACCGTAGCCGGGCAGCTGGAGCGTCGACAGCGGCGGCAGCGAATCGTGCATCACGCGCGACGCCGACGCCGGCGGCATCCGGTTCGTGACCGCGAAATAGAGAAGGGCCGCGACGGAATAGATGTCGGTCCACGGCCCCTGCCGGCACGCCGGGTCGTCGGCGTACTGCTCGATCGGGGCGTAGCCCGGCTTGAGCATCACCGTCATCGCGCGGTCGCTCTCGCCGATCACGCGCCGCGCGGCACCGAGGTCGAGCAGCAGCGCCTTGCCGTCGTTGCAGATC
Organism: Burkholderiales bacterium; assembly: GCA_044507525.1. GTDB lineage: Bacteria > Pseudomonadota > Gammaproteobacteria > Burkholderiales > Burkholderiaceae_E > Zeimonas. Next base: position 8,740 of record JBIQJM010000060.1, on the reverse strand, counting down.
AGGATGTTGTCGGCGGAGACGTCGCGGTGGTAGCAGTCCTCGCCGTGCATGTGCTCGAGCGCGTCGAGCACCGGACGGATCACCGCGCGCAGCCACGCTTCGGTGACGACGTTCGGGCCGTTGGCGAGCACGTGGTCGAGCGTGCGGCCTTCGTAGAAGGGCATCACCATGTACGCGGTGCCGTTCTGCTCCCAGAAATGCAGCACCTCGAGCAGCCCCGGGTGGCTGAACTGCGCGAGCAGCCGCGCCTCGGCGAGGAAGCTTCGACGGCCCAGCTCGAAGGTCTTCGCATAGCGGCTCGAGACCGGGTGCACGACGCCGTCGCTGCGGGCGGCGAGCTGCGCCGGCATGTATTCCTTGATCGCGACGCGTCGCTGCAGCGTGAGGTCCTCGGCCTCGTAGACGACGCCGAAGCCGCCCTGGCCGACCACGCGCGTGATCAGGAAGTCGCCCAGGCGCTGGCCGGGATCGAGCGTCTTCGACTCGCCGGCGAGGACGAGCGTTTCCGCATGGTTCATGACGAGATCACCTGTATCGGCGAGGCCGCGGCGGCGCTGCGCGGCGCCACTGCGGCCGGGGTCGCGTCGCGCAACGCGTGCACGCTCGCCGAGCGCGCGCCGGCAAGGCGCGCGCGCGCGAGCTCGAGCGGCCCGAGATCGATTCGTTCGTTCAGCCAGTCCGCGATCGGGCGCGGCCGCCCGAGCACGAAGCCCTGGGCGTAGTCCATGTCGACGCGCAGCAGGAACTCGATCGCCGCGACGTCCTCGACCCATTCGGCCACGCAGGCCATGCCGAGCTCCTCGGCGAGGCGCCGGATGCCGCTGACGATGACCTGGTTGCGCGGCTGCCGGTCGATGCCCTTCATGAACTGGCCGTCGATCTTGACGAGCGACGCGGGCAGCTCGCGCAGGTACGCGAACGACGAATATCCGGCGCCGAAGTCGTCGAGCGCGATGCGCACGTCGAGCGATCGCATCTTCTCGACGAAGCGGCGCGTGCCGCGCACGTCGAACATCGCGATCGACTCGGTGATTTCCAGGCAGATGCGCGGCGCCACTTCGGGGCAGTCGCGCAGCAGCACGTGCGCGTCGGCGAGGAAGCGCTCGTCGTTCAACGAGATCCCGCTCAGGTTCACGGTGAAGAAGTCGACGTGCTGCGTGTAGTCGCGGTTCTCGTCGAGATGCCGCAGCGTGCATTCGAGCATGTGCCAGTCGATGCGCCGCATCGCGCCGTGCCGCTCGGCGGCGGCGATCAGCCGCGCCGGCGGGAGGATCTCGCCGTGTTCGTTGCGCTCGCGCAGCAGCACCTCGTAGGACATCGCATCGTGCTCGGCACCCGGACGGCGCAAGGGGACGACCGGCTGCGCGAACACCGCGATGCGCTCGACCGGCAGGCTCGTGCGCAGGCGCTGGCCGAGGTCGACCTCGGCGCGATAGCGCTGAAGGTGTTCGCCGGAGGACTCCGCCGCGACGAGGCCGCTGCCGTGGTGCCTGCGCGCATCCCGGCACGCGGCGTTGGCGTAGGCGATCAACTCGGCTGCGCTCATGTCGGGCGCGAACTCGACCACGCCCGTGCTCGCCATGATCCGGATGCGCTTGCCGTCGATCTCGTAGGCGGTGTCGACGATCTCCGACAGCGCGTTCTGCGCGGCCGTGCGCGCCCACGCGAGCGGACAGCCGGGCAGCACGACGAGGAACTCGTCGCCGCCCAGGCGCGCGATGCGCGCCGCGTCGGGAACGCTGCGTTCGATCCGCCGCGCCACCTCGACGACGAGCGAATTGCCCGCCGCGTGTCCGAACACGTCGTTGACCGCCTTGAAGCGGTGCAGGTCGACGTAGAACAGCGACGCCTGCGCGCCGCGCGCGACGAGCTCCGACACGCGCTGGATCTCGCGCTCCAGGCCGTGCAGGTTCAGCCGCTCGGTGAGCGGGTCGTGGTACGCCATGTGTTCGAGCGTGCGCGCGAGCTGCGTGCGCTCGGTGACGTCGACGAAGCTGATCTCGATCGCGTCGCCGGCGAGCAGCGCGTCGACGTCGACGATGCGCTGCTCGCCGACCTCGGCGGCGACCAGCACCTCGTTGCTGTAGCGCCCGTGCGCGACCGTGTGCGCAAGCAGCGCTTCGGCCCGTTCCTCGCCGAGCAGTGCGGTCAGCGTGTTGATGCGACCCTGCTTCAGTTCCGCGCGAAACAACTGTCCCGCCAGGTCGTTCCAGCGCTGGATCTGCCCGGCGGTGTCGACCGACAGCAGCGCGACCGGCACCGAGTAGTAGACGTGGCGGTACTTGCGCGCAGCGTCGAGCAGGTTGCGCTGCGTCAGCAATCGCCGCTGCCGCTCGTCGTAGGCGACGCGGCCGACGATCGCCAACGCGAGCACCGCGAAGGCGAGCGCACCCGTGCGCACGTCGAGCAGTCCGTCCGCGATGGCCGGCCCGACGACGTCGTCGCGCGCGACGATGCCCACCGCGTGCAGCGCCCATCCGAAGACGAAGACGACCATCGGCAGGTCGGGCCGAGCCTGCGTCGCCGCCGCGGCGACCACGAGCGCGGCAACGACCGCGGTCGCGACGTAGCCCGACTCGACGAAGCGGAAGGACGGCGACGAGACGGCTGCGACGATCGCGATGGCGAGGCCGAACGCGGGCGAAAGGCGCAGCGTGCGCCGCAGCCGCGCCGCGCCCGGATCGCGTTCGACGAAGGCGAGGATCAGCTCGACGCTGGCGATCGCGAAGAGCAGCCACAGGCCGGCGGAGAGCACGACGCCCGTCGCGGACGGCGTCGGCGACGCCTCCAGCAGCGGGGGCGGCAGCGTGCACAGCAACCACGCGGCGAGCCACGCGGCCAGGCACAAGGCCTGTCGCGTGCGCTGCGTCCAGTCGGCACGCACGGCGAGCACGAACGGCCGAAACGGGCGCGCGAGCAGCGTCCTTCCTGTGTCGGGCAGTTCGGGCATGTCTCCGAGTGCGATATCGGTCGCCTTGCCAGCGCGACGCCAAAGGCTTCGACCGGCGAAGCCCTCGCGAGCATCGCCGAGCGACTCGCCCGCGGCATGCCCGCGACGGATGACCGGACGAAGGATCGGGATACACGGCGGCCGGCGTGTGGTAACGGACGCGAGCCCGCCCGCCGGAAGACGAGGATCCGGCGACGGTCGGCCGGCCTTCGCGGGTCGGAGCTTCCGCCGGTCGGAGCTTCGGCCGGTCGACCGCCCGTTCGAGCGTTCAGCCGCCCGATTGCGCCGTCGACGTGCGGTCGAGCAGCGCCCGCAGGCCGGCGAGACGGGCCTTGCCCGCCTCCTGGCTCACCGTCCGGGTGGGTGCCGGCGACGCGTCGAGCTGCATCTCGTCGAGGAAACGCGACGGCATCTGCTCGTAGCGTTCGCGTCCGCGTTTACGCTGCCGGCACCAGGTCAGCGTGAGGCTGCGCTGCGCGCGCGTGACCGCGACGTACATCAGCCGCCGCTCCTCCTCGATGCGGGTCGCGTGCGCATCGGCGTGACGAATGTCACGCTCTTGCGCGCCGCCTCCCTTCGACGCGGCGCCGTCGTTCGCATCGTCCTCGCCGCCCGAGGAAGCCGCATCGCCCCGGTGCGGCAGCAGTCCCTCCTCGCAACCGACGACGAAGACGTGCGCGAACTCGAGGCCCTTCGCCGCGTGGATCGTCGTCAGCCGCACCGCGTCGGCATCGGCTTCGCGCCGATCGAGCTGCGAGAGCAGCGTGACGGTCTGCGCGAGCTTCAGAAGCGTGGCGTTGTCTTCCTCGGCGCGCTTCTTCATCCAGTCGACGAAGTCGCAGACGTTCTGCCACCGGCCGGCGGCGACCTTGTCGTCGCTCGTCGCGAACAGATGCGCCTTGTAGTCGATCGCCGACAGCAGGTCGTCGAGCACCTGTGCGGCGGGCTCCTTCGTCGCACGCCAGTTCATGCGATTCACGAACTCGCCGAACTCGCGCAGCGGCTCGAGTTGTCGCGCAGCCACGCGCGACTCGAAGCCCGTCTCGAACAGCGCGGCGAACATCGACACGTTGCGCTCGCCGGCGTACGCGCCGAGCGCCTGGAGGCTCGCGGTGCCGACGCCCCGTTTCGGCGTGCTGACCGCCCGGATGAACGCGGGGTCGTCGTCGTCGTTGGCGAGCAGCCGCAGGTACGCGAGCAGGTCGCGGATCTCCGCGCGCTCGAAGAACGATTGCCCACCGGAGAGGACGTACGGAATCTTCTCCTTGCGCAGCGCCTGCTCGAGGATCCGCGCCTGGTGGTTGCCGCGATAGAGGATCGCGTAATCGGAGTACTTCGCGCGACGCTCGAAGCGGTGCGCCTGCAGGCGCATCACGACCGATTCGGCCTCGGCCTCGTCGTCGTCGCAGGGCACGACCTGCACCGGGTCGCCCGGGCCGTGCTCGGACCACAACTTCTTCTCGTGCAGCTTCGGGTTGTGCGCGATCAGCCGGTTCGCCGCCTGCAGGATGTTCACGCTCGAGCGATAGTTCTGCTCGAGCTTGACCACCTTCAGCGACGGAAAATCCGTCGACAGCCGGTTCAGGTTCTCGAGCGTCGCGCCGCGCCAGCCGTAGATCGACTGGTCGTCGTCGCCGACCGCGGTGAACGCGGCGCGAGGACCGACCAGCAGCTTGAGCAGCTCGTACTGGCACGCATTCGTGTCCTGGTATTCGTCGACGAGCAGGTATCGCAGCTTCTCGCGCCACGCCTGCGCCACCTCGGCGTGCTCGCGCAGCAGTCGCACCGGCAGCCGGATCAGGTCGTCGAAATCGACCGCCTGGTAGGCGGAGAGCGTCGCCGCGTAGTCGCGATACGCACGCGCGATCGCGTGCTCGTTCGCGTCCTTCGCCGACGCCGCCGCCTCGTCGGCGTCGACGAGCGCGTTCTTCCACAGCGAGATCCGGTGCTGCGCGGCGCGCGTCGTCTTGCGATCGACCGAACCGAGTGCCTGCTGCACGATGCTGCCGGCGTCGTCGGAATCGACGATCGAGAAGCTGCGCTTCAGGCCCAGCGCCGCGCCGTCGCGCCGCAGCATCTGCACGCCGAGCGAATGGAAGGTGGACACGAGCGGTCGCTTCGCCTCGGGCAGCTGCAGCGCCTTGCCGAGCCGCTCGGCCATTTCCTGCGCGGCCTTGTTCGTGAAGGTGATCGCCGCGATCGCTTCGGGCCGAAAGCCCGCGTCGACGAGATGCACGATCTTCTGCGTGATCACGCGCGTCTTGCCGCTGCCGGCACCGGCGATGACGAGGCAGGGACCGTCGAGATAGCGGATCGCCTCGCGTTGGGCGGGGTTCAACTGCGCGGACATCGGGAAGCGTCGAACGCGAGGTACTGCGAAGGGACGCGATTCTAGCAACGCCTCCCGGCGTGAGCGGACGCTATCGCGTGAAGCGTGAGTGGTCCTGCATCACGCAGATCGGTGCGTCGCCCCGCTCGCGCAGGAACGCGATCGGGACGACGCCGGTGCGGCTTCGCTCAGGCGACGAAGGCGTGGGGCACCGGCTCCTCCCCCAGCGCGTTGCGCAGCACCGCCCAGTGCATCGCCTCGTCGCCGAGAATGCTCGCCGCCGCCTTCGACAGGTCGCGATCGTCGAACAGCGGCACCGCGCCGAGATAGGCGCTGACGGCGCCCTGCTCGAGCCCGGCGGCGAAGCGCAGCACGTCGGCCTGTGTCTTCAGGCGCTCGGTCGGGAAGCTGTACTTCGATTTGGCCGCCACCGGCTTGCCGCCGAGCTTCGACACGGTGGCCGCGAGCAGGTCGGCATGCGCCTTGTGATGGCTCTGGAAGGTGAGTGCGAGATCGAGCACCGGCTTCTGCAGCAGGCCGCTTTCGGCGCCGACCTGGTAGGCCGCGATCGCCTCGAGCTCGGCGCCGAGCGCCGAGTTGAGGATGCCCGAGTCCTGTGCGGGGTCGGAAGGCTTGCCGGCGGCGAGCGCCGGACGTCCGGCGAGCATCGCGATCGCGGTGGCCGACAGCATCAGGCCCGAGCCGCCGAGCCAGGAGCGGCGATCGATCGGTTGTTCGAAAAAGCTGGAGCGAATCGGAAAGGACACGGCAGTTTCTCCGGTAGGTACTCAGGAACGCGGTTCGGCGTCGACGCCGAAGCGCTCGGCGCTGCGCTCGAGGCCGAGCCGCTCGAAGACGCCGGCGACGATGCGGTCGCATCGTTCGCCTGCGAAGGAGAATGCGTCGGCGATCGCGACGTCGACCTCGCGTGCGAGCGATTCACGCAGCATCGAGCGCGCGCGGAAATGCCGCGTGCGCACCGTCGCCTCGGGAATCGCGAGCACCGCAGCCACCTCCTCGACGCTCATCTCCTCGACGGCGCGCAGCACGAACACCGAGCGGAACGCCTCGGGCAGCTCGTCGATGCGCGCTTCGAGCACGCGGCGCAGTTCGGCGCGCTCGGCGAGGCGATCGGGCCGTTCGGATTCGGACAGCTGCATGTTGGATTCCCCGGCGAAGATCGCGCTGTCGGCGGTCGTGTCGAGCGGAATCACTTCCGCCCTGCGCGCGGCGCCGCGCAGGCGCCCGAACGATTCGTTGGCGACGATGCGCACGAGCCAGGTCGCGAGCCGCGACTCGCCGCGGAACTCGTGGAAGGCGCGATAGGCCTGCAGCCACCCCTCCTGCACGGCGTCCTCGGCATCGGCATCGTTCTTCAGGATGCTGCGCGCGGTGCGATACAGCACCTGGTTGTGCCGCTGCATCAGCGTGCGGAACGCCTGGTGGTCGCCGGCGATGACCTGGCCGACGAGATCGACGTCGGCGAGCACCGGCATCGGCCGCGGCTCATCGAGCACGTACGGGTTCATCGCGACTCCTGGCTTGGCTGCGGCGTACGGATCGCGCCGCATTCGACCGTTGGATGCAGCGGTACTTCGTTTCGTTCCCGGCAGCACGAGCTTGACCCGTTTTGGGAGGAGTGGGGGTGTCGACCCCGCCGCGAAAGCCCCCGTTATTCGGGACATTCCGCGCGTAGCGAAACGGACGCGCGCGAGAACGCCCGAAAAGCGTGAGCTTTCGCCGTCGAGCCGCTCCGAGTCGCTGCGCCGCAGACTTGTCCACCGGCGGCGTGGCGCAAGCCACGCAGACGCCGCCGGTGGGCAAGTCGTGTTCGACGCGTCGACGGAACGTGTGCACCGCGAAAACTGCCGTAATCCGGCACATCCGGCGCGCAGCGAATCCAGCGTGCGCGAAAACGCCCGAGACGCGGGCGATTCTTCGCACGCAATTCACGCCCCCCGCCCAAAGTGCCGACATTCGGCACTTGGGCCGGACCACGTTTCCGTGGACAGGACAGGCGTTGTCGTTGTCACGCCGGCGAAGTGCCGACGCGCCTCACTGCCATGCCAAGGCCCTCCAGCGCCGTCGCGTCTGTCGGGAAGTGCCGAGATCCGGCACTTCTGGCGCGGCTCCTGAACTGCGTGCGAAGAATCGCCCGTTTTTCGGGCGCTTTCGCGCACGCCTGCTTCTCTACGCGCCGGATGTGCCGGATAACGGCAGTTCTCGTGGTGCACGCGCCGTCACGGTCGGCGCGTCGAACACGACTTGCCCACCGGCGGCGTTTGCGTGGCTTGCGCCACGCCGCCGGTGGACAAGTCTGCGGCGCAGCACCTCGGATCGCCTTCGGGCGAAAGCGTCACCCTGTCCGCGGAAACGGGTCAAGCCCCTCCAGCCACTTGGCAAGCAGCTCCCCGCCACGAACCCCCGCTCCCTCGCCTACCCTCGCGCCAACGCGCGCTGCGCGGCCTCCTGGATCGCCTCTCCGAGCGTCGGGTGCGCGTGGATCGTGCCCGCGAGGTCCTCGAGCCGCGCGCCCATCTCGATCGCCAATCCGAAGGCCGCGGACAGCTCGGAGACCGACGCGCCGACCGCCTGCATCGCCAGCACGAGGTGATTGTCGGCGCGCGCGACGACGCGCACGAAGCCCGACTCGCCTTGCAGCGTCAGTGCGCGGCCGTTCGCGGTGAAGGGCACCATCCCGATGCGGAGCTCGGGATGCGCACGGCGCGCCTCGTCGACCGACGGGCCGACCGCGACGATCTCGGGATCGGTGAAGCAGATCGCGGGAATCGCGCGCGGCTCGAACACGCGCCGGCGGCCGGCGACGAGATCGGCGACGACCTCGCCCTGCATCATCGCGCGATGCGCGAGCATCGGTTCGCCGGTGATGTCGCCGATCGCGTAGACGCCGCGCATCGACGTGCGGCAGCGGTCGTCGATGCGCAGGTACGGCCCGTCGCGGTCGAGATCGAGCTCCTCGAGCCCGAAGTCGTCGGTGGCCGGCCGCCGCCCTACGGCGACGAGCACGCGGTCGGCGGGCAGGCGTTCGCTGCCGGCACTCGTCTCGACCGTCAGGCGCCCGTCCGAGGTCGTGCCTTTCACCGTCGCGCCGAGCTTCGTCTGCACGCCCAGCGCAGCCAGCCGCTGCACGACCGGGCGCGTGAGCTCGGCGTCGTACTGCGGCAGGATGCGCGCCGCCTGGTCGACCAGCGTGACGCTGGAGCCGAGCTTCGCGAAGGCCGTGCCCAGTTCGACGCCGATGTAGCCGGCGCCGACGACGACCAGCCGGCCGGGGAGCTCGCGCATCGACAGCAGCTCGGTGGACGAGACGACGCTTCCGCCGAAGGGCAGCGTCGGCAGCTCGATCGGCCGCGAGCCGGTGGCGACGACGACGTTCTCCGCGCGTATCGTCTGCTCGCCGCCCGTCTCGGTGGAGACGACGACGGTCTTTCCGTCGCGAA
>JBIQJM010000004.1:0-89556 GCA_044507525.1 Burkholderiales bacterium | reverse complement strand
CGGCGATTCGAGCGCGACCTTCCGTATTTCGATTCCCCGCAGCGGCTACTACGAGGTCTTCGCGTGGTGGCCGCGAACGGGCGGAGAAGGCAGCTTCGCGCGCATTACCGTGACTCATCCGGGAGGAAAATCGACGATCCGCGTGGATCAAAGTGTCGACGGCGGAGGCTGGAACTCGCTCGGCGTCTATGCCCTCGACGAGAACGGCGAGGCGAGCGTCGCCTGGGCGAGTGAGAACGGTGCTCCCATGCTCGTCGACGCCGTGCGCGTGCAGTACGTCGGTGACGAGCGGCCGCAGTTGAGGCTCGGAAATACCGAACTCCCGGTCGGCGAACAGGGTGCAATGTATTCCGCGCCGCTCCTGGGCGCCGGAGGAATTCCCCCCTATGCCTTCCGCCTGCTCGAGGGTGCGTTGCCTGCCGGGCTCGAACTCGACGTTGCAGCGGGCTCGATCTCGGGGATTCCGGCGTTTCCCGGCAGTCACTCCTTTTCGTTGGAAGTCGTCGACAGTACCGGACACCGTGGGGTCGCGCAGGCATCGATCAGCGTAGTGGAGCCGATGTCCCCGCTGATCAGCGGGAGCGCCGTGACCAAATCGTCCGTTCCGGGCGAGACGGCCATGGCAGCGAAGTCCGCGGCCGGGTCGCTGCTGTCCGTGATCCAGGCGATGCCGGAAGGCGAGTGGAGCAAGGTCAACCTGAATCAGTTTTCCGACGTCTGGGCCCCGGCCGACTTGCGGCCGTTGCTGCACCGAGGGAATCCGGAGCCCTCCAAGATCATCATCGCGTGGAGTTCATTCGCCTGGGATGCGAACCGGGGAAACCTGATTCTCTACGGCGGAGGGCACGCGAACTATCGCGGAAACGACGTCTACATCTGGCGCGGTTCGACGCGCATGTGGGAGCGGGCCTCGCTGCCGAGCGAGTCGGTCCAGGATGCGCTCGGAAATATCATCGCGATCGATGGCGCGGACGCGGCACCTGCTTCGGCGCATACGTACGACAACAACATCTTCCTGCCGATTCACGATCGCATGCTCGTACTAGGGGGTGCGGCAGAGGCGAACGGCGGTCACTTCTATCGCCAGCACACGGCGACGACGAGCCGAATCACAGGGCCTTATCTCTTCGATCCTTCGCGCGCTGATCCCTGGAAGGTCGGTGGAACGACGGGGTCGCACGTCCAGCGCGTGTCACCGTATCCGGAAATCGTCGGCGGAGGGATGTGGTCGAACCGCGAGAACTGGCTGAACGCGTCGCTGCCGCCGTCGCAGAACTTCGTCAACGACTGTACCGGGTACGCAGAGGAAAACGGAAAGGACGTCGTTTATGTACGCAACTACAATCTCTACAAGTACACGATCCCCAACCTGGGCGATTCCACACAGGACAAGTGGGAGATCGTCGGGCGATTCTGGGGGGGGCCTGGCGACAAGGTGGCTTGCGGGGTGGACCCAGGCAAGACCTTCGTCCGAACTGCAACTAACAGCGTTCCATTCGTCTATTGGAACCTGCAGACGCCCGGGGCCAAGAACAACGACGTAAAGCTGACTCCCACGGATCCCACCGGCGAGTTCGAGTCGCTGCTGGCATCGAATGCGATCACGATGCGCGATTGCGGGCTCGATTTCGATCGTCCGCGGGGTCGGTATGCATTGTGGTGCGGCGGCGGTCGGGTATGGATGCTCGAACCGCCGGCGACGATCTCGCCCAACGGCTGGATCATCCGCAAGCAGCCGACACCGATCGGGCCCGCGCCTACCGCGGATGTCGGTACCGGTATTCTCGGCAAGTGGGAGTACGCGCCCGATCTCGATGCTTTCGTCGCGCTTCAGGATCCGGTTCAGGGGAACGTCTGGATCTACAAGCCCGTTGGTTGGCAAAACCCGGGCGGCGGTGATGGGGGTGGTGGCGACGACGACCCGCCGCCGAACGTGCCGCCGTCGGTACAGATCACCCAGCCCGCGAATGCTTCGTCGTTCGTCGCCGGGCAACCGCTTACCGTTTCGGCAGTCGCTTCCGATGCCGATGGGTCCGTCGCGCGCGTGCGTTTCTTCCGGGGTTCGACGGAGATCGGCCAGGCGGTCTCGCCGCCATACGCGATCTCCTGGACCAGTCCGCCCGTCGGGACTTTCGAACTGAAGGCCATTGCGACCGATGATCGTGGTGCCGAGACGATCTCTGCGTCCGTGACGGTCACCTTCACGAGTCCGCCGACGGGAGGTGGAGCGACGGTTGTCCTGCAGAACGGCCTGAACGGCTATGCGGGAGCCATGGACACCTATCTGTCCTACTACCACCAGTCGCTGTCATTCGGCGGTGCGGCCGACATGCACGACAAGACGAACCGCTATCCGATTCTCGTACGCTTCCGGATCTTCCAGTCGGAGGGCGGGCCGGTTCCGGTTGGCGCAACGATTCAATCGGCCAAGCTCGAACTCTACAAGTACTCGGCCTATGACACGGTCTACAGTGCGCATCGGCTGCTGAAGAACTGGAGCGAGGAGAGCGCCACATGGAATCAGTCCGGGCCCTCGGTTGGCTGGTCTGTCCCCGGCGCCTTCGGTGCGGGCACCGATTACCGGTCGACCTCCGATGCAACCGCCTCGGCACCGTGGGAAAGCGCGTGGGTCGAATTCGACGTGACCGGCGGAATCCAGGAGATCAGCAATGCCGGTGGTGTCGGCAACTACGGATGGCGGTTGAACGGTGTAAGCGGAACTACGAGTGGGATCAAACGCTTCTATTCGAGCCAGTATTCCGGTGATTCATCGCTTCGACCGCGCTTGACCATCACGTATCGCTGAGCGTTCGTTTCGCGCAGCCGGGCCTGCTCCCGGCTGCGCCATCCGGTCCCGTGTTCGGCTGCTGATCTAGGACTTCATCGAGCAGCGCTGCGAAGCGGCCGGTGAGCGCCTTGCGCGAGTAGCGTTCGATCGTCTGCCTCGATGGCCGGGACAGCGAGCCTGCGGCGAGCCGCTCGAGAAATTGGGGAAGCTCCCGCTCGATCGCATCCGCTGACTCGAGGGGCAGCACGAAGTCCGATTCGACCGATGTCAGCAGCCTTCCGGTGTCGCCGGCCGGGTCGGCGAGTCCGAGGACCGGTTTCTGAGCGCGTAGGTACTCGTACACCTTGGCAGGGATCTGCTGGTTGCAGTTCGAGCCTTGCATTGCAACGAGAGCGTCGGCGTCGAGCATTTCCTGCAGCGCCTGGCGATAGGGGACCCGAGGAAGGATCTCGACGAACGCTTCCACCCGGTGTTTCGCAGCAAGCTTCCCGAGCAATGCGCCGTGTACCGGTGCACGGAAGCGCAGGACGAAATCTCCCGGCGAAATCCGCCCGCTCGAGCAAAGCCTGCCCAGCGCCGCGAACAGTGCACGCGGATCCCGCTCGGACGGATAGACGATTCCGCTGTGCAGGAGAACCAGCGGGCTTGCGGTGGACGGCACCTTCGGCGGCGCAGGCGACAAACCATCGAACGATGATTCGTCGAATCCGTTCTCGACGAGCCTGAACCGCTCGACAGGAGTCTCGCGGTATCGGTCGATGTACATCTCCCTGGCGGAAGGGGAGGCGAATGTCAGGCGCGCGGCCGTTGCGGCCGCGTCGGCTTCGATCCTCTTGTACGATTCCCAATGCTGGGGGTCCGCCGGGTAGCCGTCCTGCGCCATCGGGTCGCGAAAGTCGGCGACCCAAGGCTTGCCGGTGCGCCTTGCAATGGCGGCTCCGATCTGGTGAGCGGTCGCGATCGGATACGTGCTCCAAAGAGCGTCGACGGAGTGATGACGAACCAGTCGAAGACCTTGCCGTACCGCCCACAGGCGCCAACTGGCCCAGCGATCGGGCAGGGAAGCGAAGCGCGGATAGCGGCCCCGGAACGACAGGTGTGTGCGCGCATCGAGGCAAGGCGTTCGAACTACCTGGCAGGCACTGGGGATCTCGCGCATGCTCGCCTCGTCGATCCGGTCGTATGCCGAGGGGCGAACCGTGAGAACGATCGGTCGCCAACCGTAGTCCGGAAGGTATTGCGCGAGGCGCAGCGTACGCTGGACCCCACTGCTTCCCGAATATGGCGGGAAGTGATAGGCGATGAGAAGTACCGTGCGCATGTACGGGCGAAGTCTAGCGCCTGTGCGCGTGCCTTTGCCCCGCGTGCGGCCGGGCGTGGGTCACCGGGGTGCCGACGGCTGCTTCTTCACGTCGCGGCTGCGCTTGCCTTTCCGTGTGTCTCGTCGGTTGCCTTCGCGGTGTCCAGCGCGGCGACCGGCGAGGCATCCGGAACTGTGGCGCCCTACGATGCCTCGGCGATTCCGTCGAATAGCTTCGCCGACGCGAAGCGCGCGTCGTGGCCTGCCTGGCGCCGGAGCCTGGCACCAGGGGCATGGATTCGACTCCCCGATACCGATCTCGGCGAGCTCGTCCCCAAGGAGCCTGTTTCCGGCTCACTGAAGGCGCGTATCGACGCCTGGAACGGACTCGCGGCCGATCGCGCTCGCAACCGTCTCTATTCGGCCGCCAATGGCGGCCACGCCGACTATGCGGGCAACGAGGTGTACGAACTCGACCTGTCAAGGGACCGCCCGCGATGGCGGTTGCTGCGCGGGCCGACACCGAAGGAGGGCGTTCTCGCTTCGAACTACAACCGGAAGGAATTCCACGACTACTACCGCGATGGACGCCCCGCTTCGACGCATACGTACTATGCATTGCAGTTCATCGCGAGCCGGAATGCCGTGTTCAAGTTCGGCGCCGGTTCGTTGTGGGGCACGGGAAACGAGGCGAACTGGAAGACCGATGCGTTCTCGCTGACGAACAACGACTGGCAGCCCGCAGGCACATGGCCGGATGTGATCGAGAACTACCGCAAGTTCGTTCTTGCGGCTTCGATCTGTGTCGATCCTGCGACGGAGCATGTCTACATCGCCACGCCGGGCCGCTTGCGGCGCTTCGACCCGGCTCGAGGCGAGTACGAAGCTCTTGCCAAATGGCCCGAGAACTTCACGGCAGTTCGCTCCCGAGGCTGCGCGGTCGATCCTGAACGAAAGCGGGTAGTCTTCTTCGGTGACGCGTATCGTCGACCCGATGGAGGGCTCGTTTACGACATCGCCGGCGGTTCGTTTCGCCCGATCCGGTTCCGAGGCGCTGGGGTATCGGACGTCACCCAGAAGAAATACAACTACGCCTGGTTCGAGCCCGCGGGCGACGCGTTCCTCGTGAAGACGAGCCAGGGCTCGACCGTCTACGTCGTCGACGCGGAGGACTTCAGCATCCGTAAGCTGGAGACGACGGGCGGCGAGTCGATGCCGAATGCTGCCAATGGGGTGCAGTCGCGCTGGCAGCGCCTGCCCGCGCTTGGCGGCTACGCCTATTATCCGCGCGCGGGATCGGGCGTGTGGTTCCTCGCCATCGAGTGATCCGACACGTCGACGTGGAGACGGCACGCCTCCCCGCGACGCGCGAACGCGATCTTCGGGCGCAGCGAGCTGAGCATCAGCTGCCGCCCGAAGGCGGTGACGAAGAACGCCCAGCCGATGCGCCGCGCGCCCAGGCGTGCGTGCGCCTGCTCGGAAGCGCGGTTCTCCAGGCGAACCCAGCTGACCGTCGCCTCGACGCCGCGCTCGCGCAGCGTCTCGAAGGCGCAATCCCACAGGCGTCCGAACAGCCGGCCGAGCCGGTAGCGCGGATGGATCTCGAAGTCGTAGTCCCAGACGACGCGATCGGCCGGTGCCGCATGCATGTGGCAACGCACGAGGCGCTCGCGCAGCATGCCCGGCTGCAGCCACATGAAGCCGATCAGTTCGCCGTCGCGAACGGCGCCGATGCAGGTGCTGCCGTCGCGGTACCGATCCGCGATCGCCTGTTCCGGCCGGTCGAAGGCCGCGGCGTCGAAGGCTCCTTCCGGTATCGGGCCGATCGTGATCGGGTCGGCCGCATTGCGCCGAGGCACCAGCGGTTCGCGCGCGACCGGCTGCAGGTAGAAGCGCAGTGCGAGCAGGTGGATGCGGCGTCGCGAGACCCGCTCCAGCGCCGTCGACAGGGCATATACCGCCCAGCCTGCGGCGCCCATCCGGCGCAGGTCGTCGCGGATGCGCTGCGCGCGGCTCGCGCCTTCTCGATCGGAACCGACGCTCAGTTCTTCGCGTCCTGCCACTGGCCGGCTGCCCGAAGGCGCTCGCGCAGGCCATCGAACGCGACGCCCCCTGCATAGGCCTTGTGCGCGAACTCCAGCGACTTGCCGTATTCCTTCAGGTCGGCGTAGCCGAGACCGATGTTGTAGAGGATCTGGGGATCGTCCGGTTCGAGCTTTGCGGCGGTGTCGAGCTGGCGCCGTGCCTCGTCGGTACGCTTGCGCTTCATCAGGTAGAACGCGTAGAGCGCGTGCACCTGCGCATCGTCGGGTCGAAAGCGGATGGCCCGCTCGAAGTAGCACTCGACCGGGTACTGCGCTCCTTTCGGACGCCCGGCGCTGCGATCGGCGAGCCGCATCATCGAGTACAGCGCGCGGTGATGGTTCGGAAAGGCGCGCAGCGTGTAGTCGAGGTCGGCGCCGATACTGGCGGTGAGACCGTGCTGCAGCGTCTCCACTTGCGGCGAGAAGTGGTGCCGCTCGACGATCTCGAGCTTGTGCTTGTCGGTGCGGAAGTCGAAGGGGCCGTAGGCGTTGTCGAGGCTGCCGCACAGGCCGATGGCGCGCGGCAGCGGCGTCGCCAGCGAGGCGGGTTCGGCGGGTGCGGCGCTCGCGGTGCCTGCGAAGCAGGCGAGGAACGCGGCGCCGAGCAGCCGTTTCAGCGGATCACGCCCGGCACTGGTTCTCGACGAATTCACTGAGCGTTCCGAAGGTTTCAAAGACATCGGCACTGACCTCGTCGTCCGGGATGGCGACCCCGGTGGTGTCTTCGATCGCGGCGAGAATGCCCACCACGGCCATCGAGTCGAGCTCGGGAATGCTGCCCAGCAACGGCGTCGATTCGTCGAAATGGGAGGGCGGGTACGCCGTCCCGAGCTGCGCGCTCAGGATGGCTCGTAGCGAGTCACGGGACAACATCGATGGAGTCCGTTCCGGGAATAGGGTCTCGCGGGCATTCTAGCGTTCCTCTGAAGGCCGGTACGTGAGAAACCTGACGTCCGGCGCCTGGCGAACTCGATACACTGCGGGCTCCCCGAGGAAGCCTTCCATGTCAGAGTTGTTCTCCGACCTGCTCGACCGGTCGGCCGATCGGCGCGCCGAATCGATCGCGCTGGTCGCCGGCAAGACCTCGCTGTCGTATGCCTCGCTTGCCGGCGAGGCGCGCCGGTTCGCCGCGTCCCTGCGTGCGCTCGACCTCGGGCGTGCGGCTCGGGTCGGCATCTGGATCGAGAAGCGCGTCGAGACCGTCGCCGCGACCTGGGGCACGGCACGCGCCGGCGCGGTCTTCGTGCCGATCAATCCGCTGCTGAAGGCCGAGCAGGCCTCGTACATCGCGCGCGACTGCAACGTCGAGGTGCTCGTGACGACCGCCCAGCGCGCGGCCAGCCTGCTCGCCCTCGAGGAACCGGTGCCCGGGCTGCGCTGCATCGTCGTCGTCGGGGCGCCCGAGGGTCGCGACGTCGACGCAGGCGGGCAGGCGAGCGTCCGGGTGGTGCGTTGGGAACGGCTGCTCGACGAAGCCTCGACCGCGGCCTCGCCGGCGTGGCGCGTGCTCGACGTCGACATGGCGGCCATCCTCTACACGTCGGGCAGCACCGGGCGCCCGAAGGGCGTGGTGCTCTCGCACCGGAACATCGTCGAGGGCGCGCACAGCGTCTCGACCTATCTGGGCAATACCCCCGACGACCGGATCCTCGCCGTGCTGCCGCTGTCCTTCGACTACGGCATGTCGCAGCTGACCACGGCCTTCCTGGTCGGCGCGACGGCGGTGCTGCACAACTACCTGTTGCCGCAGGACGTGCTGCGCGCGCTGGTGCGCGAGCGCATCACCGGGCTCGCGGCCGTGCCGCCGCTGTGGATCCAGCTCGCCGCGCTCGATTGGCCGGCTTCGATCGACGAGCATCTCCGGTACTTCACGAACTCGGGCGGCGCGATGCCGACGGCGACGCTCGCCGCGTTGCGCGCGCGCGTGCCGAGCGCGAAGCCCTACCTGATGTACGGGCTCACCGAGGCCTTCCGCTCCACCTACCTGCCGCCGGAGGAAGTCGACCGCAGGCCGACGTCGATGGGCAAGGCGATTCCGAACGCCGAGGTGCTCGTCGTGCGGGAGGACGGCAGCGAATGCGCGCCCGGCGAGCCGGGCGAACTCGTGCACCGCGGCGCGCTGGTGTCGCTCGGCTACTGGAACGATCCGCAGAAGACGGCCGAGCGTTTTCGCCCGCTGCCCGGACAGCGCAAGGAGCTCGTGCTCACCGAGATGGCGGTGTGGTCGGGCGACACCGTCAAGCGCGACGAGGAAGGGTTTCTCTACTTCGTCAGCCGCCGGGACGAGATGATCAAGACCTCGGGCTACCGCGTGAGCCCCACCGAAGTCGAGGAGGCGGTCTACGCGAGCGGCCGCGTCGCCGAGGTGGCGGCCTTCGGCGTCGAGCACCCGGTGCTCGGGCAGGCGATCGTACTCGTCGCCGTGTCGGCCGAAGGACAGCCCGCGGACTCCGAGGCGCTGCTCGCGCAGTGCCGCGACCGGCTGCCGGCCTACATGGTTCCGCAGCGCGTCGACTGGGTCGAGGGTTCGCTTCCGCGCAACGCGAACGGCAAGATCGACCGCAAGCAGCTCGCCGCCGAGCGCAAGGGGCTGTTCCAGTGACCGCGATCCGTTTCGCCCAGCACGCGCCGATTTCGGCCTTCGGCCTCGTCGGCAGCGAACTCGCGATCAACGGCGTGCCGATCGGCCGCCTGGCCGAGCGCGTCGGTCGCACGCCGTTCTATGCCTACGACCGCGCCGCGATCTCGGAGCGCGTGCGCGCGCTGCGTGCCGCGTTGCCGTCGCAGCTGCACCTGCACTATGCGATCAAGGCCAACCCGATGCCGGCCGTCGTCCAGCACCTGGCGGCGCTCACCGACGGGCTCGACGTCGCGTCGGCGCAGGAGATGGCGGTCGCGCTCGATACGGGCGCCGAGCCGGCACGGATCAGCTTCGCCGGTCCGGGGAAGTCGCCTGCGGAGATCCGCCGCGCGGTGGCCGCCGGGATCACGATGACGGCGGAATCGATCGTGCAGCTCGATGCCGCCGTCGAAGCGGGCAATGCGCTCGGCGTGCGTGCGCGCATCGCGCTGCGCGTGAACCCCGCCTTCGAGCTGAAGGCGTCGGGAATGCGGATGGGCGGCGGCCCGAAGCCCTTCGGCATCGACGAGGCGAAGCTGCCCGAAGTGCTCGACGCGATGCGCGCGCGCGATCTCGCACTCACCGGCCTGCACATCTTCGGCGGCTCGCAGAACCTGCGCGCGGAAGCGATCGTCGATGCGCAGACGAAGACCTACGAGCTGGGTCGCCGGCTGCTCGAGCACTGGGGCCGGCCGGTGCAATGGCTGAACCTCGGCGGCGGCTTCGGCGTTCCCTATTTCCCGGGGGAGCAGCCGCTCGATCTCGCACCGATCGGTGCGAATCTCGAGACGCTCTGCACGCGCGCGGCCGGCGAGATCGAAGCGCCGCTCGTGATCGAGCTCGGTCGGTACCTGGTGGCGGAGGCCGGCGTGTACGTCTGCCGCGTGATCGAGCGAAAGGAATCGTGCGGACAGGTCTTTCTCGTCACCGACGGCGGTTTGCATCATCATCTGTCCGCGTCGGGCAACTTCGGCCAGGTGCTGCGCAAGAACTTCCCGGTCGCGGTCGCCAATCGCATCGGCGCGCCGCTCGACGAATTGCAGTCGGTGGTCGGGCCGCTGTGCACGCCACTCGACCTGCTGGCCGACCGTATGCCGCTCGCGCACGCCGAAGCCGGTGACCTGATCGCGGTGTTCCAGTCCGGCGCCTACGGACTCACCGCAAGCCCGACCGCCTTCCTCAGTCATCCGGCTCCTGCGGAGGTTCTGGTTTGAGGCATTCGCGTCTGCCGATCCCCTTTGCGGGCACCATCGATTCGGCATCGGGCCGCGTCGACCTCGCACCCGATGCGGCTGCGCCGGCGGCGCGGGGCCGCTCGCTCGTGCAGCGGGGCGATGCCGGGGCGCTCGTGTTCGGCCGGCTGCGTTTCGTCGACACGCCGCCGGGCGACGTGCTTCGCGACCCGGCGCCCGCGCTGCTCGACGCCTGGCGGCAGCGCGGCGACCGCGTGCTGGAATCGATCGCCGGCGAGTTCCTCGTCGCGTTGTGGGACGCCGAGCGCCGGCGCGCGCTGCTCGCCGTCGATCGTTTCTCGACCTTTCCGCTCTTCTTCTGCGAGCGCTCGGGACGCGTCGGCTTCGGCGCCCGGCCGCTCGACGCGGCGACCCGGGCGGACGTCGCGGCCGAGGTCGACTGGCAGGCGGTGTTCGCCTACGCGTACTTCCACATGATCCCGGCGCCGCACAGCATCTGCCGCGGCGTGCGTCGGCTGGACCTCGGCGAGGCGCTGCGCGTCGAGCGCGGCGCCACGGAGGTCGTGCGCTGGTGGCAGCCGGTCTTCGACGAGCAGCGGCCCTTCGAGTTCGCACGCGAGAAGGGCGAGTTCCTCGGGGCGCTGGAAGACGGGGTCCGCGAGTGCACGGCCGGATACGAGCGCGAGCGGATCGGCTGCTTCCTCTCCGGAGGCACCGACAGCTCGACGATCGCCGGGCTCGTCACCCGGCAGTACGGGGCGCCCGCGCGGACCTTCTCCATCGGTTTCGACGTCGGCGGCTACGACGAATCGCACTACTCGCGGCTGGCGGCGAAGCATTTCGGCACCGACCACACCGAGTACTACCTGACGCCGGACGACGTCTCGAACGGCGTCGAGGCGATCGCCACGCAGTACGAGCAGCCGTTCGGCAATTCCTCGGCGGTGCCGACCTACTTCTGCGCCGGACTCGCGCGCGAGGCCGGCGTCGAACGGATGCTCGGCGGCGACGGCGGCGACGAGCTCTACGGCGGAAACGAACGCTATGCGAAGCAGGCCGTCTTCGCACTCTACGACCGCGTTCCGGGCGCGATGCGCAGCGCCCTGCTGGAGCCGCTGCTCTTCGGCGCGATGCGCGGCGTCGACGCGAAGTACGTCGCCAAGGCGCGCAGCTACGTGGAGCAGGCGAAGGAACCGCTTCCCGACCGGCTGCAGGCGCGCTACAACCTGCTGAACCGCCTGGGCGCCACGCGCGTCTTCAGCGAGGCGTTCCTCGCCGGCATACGCGTCGACGAACCGCTGGCGCTCGAGCGCGCCGTCTGGCAGCGGGCTCGCGCGCTGCGCGAGCCGATGTCGCAGGTCGACAAGCTCCTCGCCTGGGACTTCAAGTTCACCCTGGCCGACAGCGACCTGCCGAAGGTCACGCGGATGTGCCACGCCGCCGGAGTCGAGGTCTGCTTCCCGATGCTCACGCACGCGCTCGTCGAGCATTCGCTGCGGCTCGCGCCCGACCAGAAGCTCAAGGGCCGCAGGCTGCGGCACTTCTTCCGCGAGTCGCTGCGCGGCTTCCTCCCCGACGAGATCATCGACAAGAAGAAGCAGGGTTTCGGCGTTCCCTTCGGCGACTGGCTGCTCACGCACGAGCGGCTGCGCGCGCTCGCCGACGATGCGCTGCGCTCGCTCGCGGCGCGCGGCGTCATGCGCGCGGAATTCCTCGAGACGCTGCTGGCGCAGCTGAAGTCGGGCCATGCGGGCTACTACGGGACGATGGTCTGGGTCCTGATGATCCTCGAGCTGTGGTTGCGCGCTTCGCCGCTGGCGGATGCCCGCCTGGAGCCTGCGTGATCCTCCGCACGCTGACTGCGCTGGCCTCGCCTGCCGGCACGAGATCGAAGCTGTCGGCGTTCTACTTCCATCGGACGCTCGAGCGACCCGACGAGCTGCTGCCCGGGGAACCCGACGCGCGGATGTTCGACAGCATCCTGCGATGGATCGGCACGCAGTTCCGCGTGCTCGACCCGCTCGAGGCCTGCGAACGGCTGTACGCGGGCACGTTGCCCGCGCGCGCCGCGATCATCAGCTTCGACGACGGATACCGCGACAACTTCACCGTGGCGCTGCCGCTGCTGCAGCGGCACGCGATGCCGGCCGTCTTCTTCGTCGCCACCGGGTTCCTGGGCGGCGGCGCGATGTTCAACGACCGCGTGATCGAAGCGGTGCGCCGCAGCGAGGCAAGCGAGATCCGGGTGCCGCGCGAGGACGGCTCGGGCGACGACGACGTGCACCCGCTCGCGAGCGCCGCCGACCGACGCGCGGCCATCCAGGCGATCCTGCGGGCGATCAAGCACCTGCACCCCGTCCGGCGGCAGGAGCGCGTGCTGCAGGTCGAGCAGGCGGCCGGCGTCGTTGCGCGCACCGACCTGATGATGGAGGCGTCGCAGGTCGCGGCGCTGCAGCGATCCGGCATGCGGGTCGGCGGCCACACCCGCTCGCATCCGATCCTGCTGGCGCTGCCCGATGCGGAGGCGGAAGGCGAGATCCGCGGCGGCGCCGACGATCTCGAAGCGATCCTCGGCGCGCGGCCGGCGCTCTTCGCGTATCCCAACGGGCGCCACGGCAAGGACTTCGACGAGCGCCACGTGGCCATGGTGCAGCGTTCGGGCTTCGCGTTCGCGTTCACGACCGAACCCGGCGCTGCGGGCAGGGACAGTCCGCAGTTCGAGTTGCCGCGGTTCACGCCCTGGGACCGGACGCAGCCCCGCTTCGCGATCCGGGCGCTGCGCAACCTCGCGACCCGGACATCTGCGCGTCCATGGCCGACGCGTTGACGCAGGTGCCGCACCGCCGAACGAGCGTAGTGCGCGGCGCCATGCTGACGGTCGGCATGCGCTGGACCGACCGGCTCATCGGATTCGTCAGCACGCTGATCCTGGCGCGATTGCTGGTGCCCGACGATTTCGGCGTGATCGCCGCGTGCTCGCTGGTGATCGGCCTGGTCGAGGTCCTCTCCGAGCTCGGCGTGAACGTCGCGCTCATCCAGAACCGCAACGCGACGCAGGCGCACTTCGACACGGCGTGGACGATCCGACTGATGCAGGGCCTCGTCACCGCGGTTGCGATCGGCGCGGTCGCTCCGCTGGGCGCCGCCTACTTCGACGATCCGCGGCTGACGCTGGTGCTGCAGGTGCTGTCGATCGGGATCGCCATCTCGGCGTTCGAGAACATCGGCGTCATCCAGTTCCAGAGGGAGATGCGCTTCGCGGAGGACTTCCGCTTCATCTTCCTCAAGCGCTTCGTCCGTTTCCTGATCACGATCGTCGCGGCCTGGTTCCTGCGCAACTACTGGGCGCTGGTCATCGCCACGCTCGCGGGGCGCGCCTTCGCGGTAGGCCTGAGCTATGCGATGCATCCGATGCGGCCGCGCTGGTGCCTGGAGAAGTGGCGGGAGATCTTCGGCGTCTCGCAGTGGATGCTGGTGCGAAGCGTCGGCTTGTACCTGAACGGGGGCTTGCACCGCATCGTCGTCGGCGGGCGCACCGACGCGTCGGTGCTCGGCGGCTACACGCTCGCCTCGGAGATCTCCGCGATGCCGGCGACCGAACTGCTGTCGCCGCTGAATCGCGTGCTCTTCCCGGCGTTCGTGAACGTGAAACACGACCTGGCCGAGTTGCAGCGCATGTTCCTGCTCGCGCAGGGCGTGCAGACGCTCTTCGCGATCCCGGCGAGCGTCGGGCTCGCGCTCGTCGCGTCGGAGTTCGTGCCGCTGCTGCTCGGGGAGAAGTGGCGTTTCGTCGTGCCCTTCGTGCAGCTGCTCGCGCTGTCGAGCGTGGTGCAGGCGATCGCGACGAGCGGAAACTACGTCTTGATCACGGTCGGTCGCATCGCCCAGGTGGCCGCGCTGACCTGGATCCAGGTCGCGGTCTTCGCCGCCGTCGTCTTCTTCGCGATGCCCGACGGGCAGGCGCTGGAGATCGCCGAGGCGAGGGTCGCGACGGTCGTCTTCGGGCTCGGCGTTTCGATCTGGTTCCTGCGGCAGGCGCTGCCGGCAGTGCGCCTGCGCGACATCTGGGGCACCAGCGGAAGGCCGATCATCGCGACGGCGGCCATGGGCGTCGCCGTCTGGGGCGCGGGGTCGCTCGTGGGCGATCTTCCTTCGGTCGCCGTCCTGCTGGCCAAGATCTCCGTCGGTGTCGCCGTCTATCCGGCGGTCGTGCTGCTGCTGTGGGTGATGGCGGGCAAGCCGGCGGGAGCCGAATCATACGTTTCCGGTCTGCTGGCCAAGAGGGCGTTCCGACGCCGCTGAGCGGGCTTCCCGGAGAGAGGAACCAAGGAGGGATCATGACGTCGAAATCGCCGGATCGGGCCGAAGCCGGGCAATGGGATGCCAACGTCCACTACAAGGACGAGCGCGTCGCCGACCGCTACGACGAGGTGCGGTTCTCCAGCCTCGCGGGGCGGGTCTTCAACGATCGGGAGAAGCGCCTCGTCGTTCGCGCCTTTGCCGGACTGCCGGCGGGCGCGCGGCTCGCGGACATTCCCTGCGGGACCGGTCGCCTGGCGGAACCGTTGCTGGCGGCCGGCTATCGCGTCCACGGAATGGACATCTCGCAGCAGATGCTCGACGTGGCCGCGCGGCGACTCGCGCGCTTCGGCGAGGCATTCACGACCTCGGTGGCCGATGCGAAGACGCTGGCGCGGCCGGCGGAGCCTTTCGACGGCGTGCTGTGCGCGCGCGTGCTGATGCATTTCGACCTGGACGAGCAGATCGAGTTCCTCCGTGGCGTCGCGCGGCTGACCGACGGCATCGTCGTCATCAATCACTCGTTCAGTTCGCCGTACCAGCGCCTGCGCCGCCGGGTCAAGAAGATGCTCGGGCACCAGGCATCCGCCCGACGGCCGGTGACCGAGGCGGAGATCGGTCGGCTGCTGCGCGAGTCGGGGTTGGTCGAAGTCGGCCGCTCGAGGATGAACCGCGCGATCAGCGAAGCCGTCTATGTTGTCGCTCGGCGCGCGGGCGGGAACTGATCGTCGCCCCGAGACCGACTGGCCGTCGATCCTCGGGACGCTGCGCGATTTCGCCTGCCCGTCGTGCGGGGGCCACCACGTGTGGCGGCCCGTCGGGCGCCTGGTCAAGCGCCTGAACTCGTACACGGGCTTCGCAGCCTGCCGCAGTTGCGGCGAGCGCGTCTTCGTCAAGCGCATTCGCCGCTATCCCAGGGTGGACCCGGTGGCGCGTGCACTGCGCGAGTTCGCCAATGCCGATGCGCTGTATCGGGCGATGCCCGACGACGAGTCGACGGGGGTCGCGCGCCCGCTCGCGGCGATCGCGGAGGTGCTGCTCTTCGCCTACGTTCCCGGCGTCGCGCTGCCGGTGGCGATGCGTGCCCGGACGCTCGACGATCGCGCTGCGATCATGGAGCGGGTCGGAAGCTGGTTCGCCCATCTGCACGGCTCGGACCGGCACGGCGAGCCGGGCGACCCCGAGCTCGCGCGCCGGCTCGTGCAGCTGCGCGAGCGCTGCGAGCTCGCGTCGAGGCGCTACGCGTCGATCGGGCGTGCGCTGGAGTCGATGGACACGCGACTGGAAGGGCTGGCGGGTCGGCGCTTTCCGCTCGTCCTCGTGCACGGCGACGCGAAGGCCGAGAACTTCCTGTTGTCGGGCAACCGGGTCGTCGCCGTCGACGTCGACTATCGAATGCGCGGTCTTTCCGAGATGGACCTCGCGCAGTTCCTCGTGCAGCTGCGCTGCACGCGCACGCTGCGATCGCCGATCGCCGGAGCGCAGCGCGGAAGGTTCGAAGCCGCCTTTCTCGCCGGCTATGCCCGTTTCCGGTCCTTCGATGCGGACCTGCTCGCGTGGCTGGAGATGTACTTCACCCTTTCACTCTGGATGGACGCCAGGCGCAGGGGCTGGCTGCGGCGCCTGCGGTCCGACGCGATCTTCCCGGTCGAGCTGAAGCGGCTTCTCGGCGGCGGCTAGGTCCGCGCCGGTTCGTTGCGTCCGAGGCGGTTCGCAGGCGCTACCCCCGGCGTCTCCGTGCGGCGCGCGGGTATCGCTGCGCGCGGCGCCAGCGCGCGCCGTGGCGGACTCTCGCGCGCGTGTTTCGCTTCCGACTCGACCGGCGACGTGGCCTGCCGCAGCGTCGCCAGCGCGGCGACGGCCAGGTAGTACGCCATGTCCCAGTTCCCGATGTTGACGAAGGCGCCGCCGACCGCGAAGCCTACGATGCTCACCTGCAGCATGCGCGCCAGGAGGAAGCGTCCCTTCTTCGACGCGTCGAGCCGGCAGCGGGCGATGATCTTCCGGCAGGCGAACCAGACGTAGGCCCAGATCGACAGGAACAGTCCGAGCCCGATCCATCCGTGCTCGCCCAGCGCCTGGAAGTAGATGCTGTGCGACGAGTGGATGTCGTCGGGGTCCGGCGCATAGCGCTTGAACACGCCGATGCTGTAGTACTCGAAGCCGCCGCCGGTGAGACGGTCGTTCGCGATGTTCACCGCGGTCTTCCAGACGTTGATCCGGCCCATCGCGGACGCGTCCTGCTCGTAGGTCTCGATCGTCTTCATGCGGTCCCAGTACTGCTGGGGCATGAAGAAGACGAGCGCCGCGCCGAGGGCGACCGCCATCACCAGCAGCGGGAACTTGTGGTGGCTCTTCAGCAGCAGGAACAGCGACATCGCGACGATGCCGAGGAACGCGCTGCGCGAGTGCGAGCCGAAGATCGACACCGCGCTCATCAGCGCCGCCAGCACGATCAGCGCACGCACCCACCGCCGGTTCGTGTCCGTGTACAGCCAGTACAGCAGCGGCAGCACCATCACGAGCCCGACCGCGAGGTGGTTGTTGTCCTCGATCGCGCTGTCGGGCGGACCCCAGACGAGGAACTGGCCTCCGTTCAACAGCGTGAAGATGCCGCCCTTGAATCCGAAGAAGGCCACGCTCGCCACCGTCACCCAGAGCAGCAGGCGAACGCGCGTCCAGTCGGTGAGCAGCATCAGCGTGACCAGGCACATCACGTGGATCTTCGCCACTTCCACCCAGCGGCTGGTCGCGTAGCCGCGTTCGAAGGCGTAGAAGCTGGTGATCCCCATCCAGGCGAGGTAGAGCAGCATCGGCCAGTACCTGCGGATGCTGTCGCCGATCAATCGCTCCTGCGTGGCCGCCAGGCCCGCCATCGTCGCCGCCGCGTAGGCGAAGGCCCAGGGCATCGAGTAGGCGAAGCCCCAGGTGAAGCGGTGCGGGTTGGCCAGGCTGATGAAAGCGAATACCAGCGCGCCGATGTACGGCCGGCGCAGCGCGATCGGCAGGCCGCCGACGAGAAGCAGCGTCAGCAGCAGGTCACGTAGCGACATCGGCGATCGTTTCCCGTGTAGTGGACGCTGCCGTGCGCCCGCCGCCTTGCTGCGAGGCGACGAAGCGCTCGAACATC
Source organism: Burkholderiales bacterium (assembly GCA_044507525.1). Classification (GTDB taxonomy): domain Bacteria; phylum Pseudomonadota; class Gammaproteobacteria; order Burkholderiales; family Burkholderiaceae_E; genus Zeimonas. The sequence goes on along the minus strand of JBIQJM010000004.1, from coordinate 72,142 downwards.
AGCAGCGCCCAGATGGTGGCGCTGCGATCGCGGCGGCCCGAGAGGTGCTCGTCTGCCACCTGCCGCAGGCCGCCCGGATCGAACCAACCGGTTCCGGCGAGCGCGTCGCCGCGCAACACCCGCTCGACTTCCCCGCGCAGCGGTCCGCGAAACCACGACACCAGCGGCACCGCGAAGCCCATCTTCGGACGATAGAGGACGTCACGCGGCAGCTTGTCCTCCATCGCTTTCTTCAGCACCAGCTTGCCCTCTCCGCCGGCGAGCTTCAGCCGGGACGGCAGTCGCGCTGCCCATTCGACCAGCATGTGGTCCATCAGCGGCTCGCGCGTCTCGAGCGAATGCGCCATCGAGGCGCGGTCGACCTTCGTGTTGATGTCGCCCGGCAGGTAGGTCCGGTAGTCGAGGTACTGGATGAGCGACAGCGCATCGTCGGTGTTCGCGCTGGCCGCGTGCCGCGCGAACACCTCGCCCGCGTCGTAGCCGCCGAGCCGTGCACGCAACGCCGGCGAGAACAGCGATGCGCGTTCCGGCTGGCGAACGACCGACACCGAATGGCAATAGGCTTCGACGGCATCGCGCGCCATCGCCTGGAAGGTCGAGCGGGCGCGCAGGACGCGAGGCATCGCGTCGAACTGCGGGTAGACGCGCCCCAGCGCGCCGAACAGGGTGCGCCGCAATCCGCCGGGCAGCCGGTCGCGCAGCGCCTGCTCGCGCACCTGGAACTTGTAGCGCCGATAGCCGCCGAAGGTCTCGTCGCCGCCGTCGCCCGACAGCGCGACCGTGACGCGTCGCCGCGCGAGTTCGCAGACACGATAGGTGGGGATTGCCGAGCTGTCGGCGTACGGTTCGTCGTACAGGCTTGCCAGGCGATCGATCAGCGCGAAGTCGTCGCTGCGCACCGTTTCGCTGTAGTGGTCGGTGCCGTAGCGATCGGCGACCCGCTTCGCATATTCCGACTCGTCGAACGAGGCTTCGTCGAAGGCGATCGAGCAGGTCTTCACCGGTGCGTCCGACAGCTCGGCCATCGTCGCGACGATCGCGCTCGAATCGACGCCGCCGGAGAGGAACGCGCCGAGCGGGACCTCCGAGATCAGGCGCAGCTTCACCGACTCCGCAAGCAGCGCGCGCAGCTGCTCGCAGGCTTCGTCGAGCCCGACGCGCTCGTCCGGCTCGAAGCGGGCGTCCCAGTAGCGATGCAGCGTCGGCGCGCGCTCGCCGACGCGCCAGCGCAGCCAGTGCGCCGGCTCGAGCTTGCGGGCGTCGCGGTAGATCGTGCGCGGATCGGGCACGTAGCCGAAGGCGAAATACTCCTCGATCGCCTGCTCGTCGATGTCGCGGCGGAACTCCGGGTGCGCGACGAGAGCCTTCAGCTCGGAGCCGAAGACGAGGGCGCCGCCCGGCAGCAGCGCGTACTGCAGCGGCTTGACGCCCAGGCGATCGCGCGCCATGAACAGCGTCCGGCGCGTGCGGTCCCACAGCGCGAATGCGAACATGCCGCGAAAGCGATGCACGCATTCCTCGCCCCATTGCTCCCAGCCGTGGACGATGACCTCGGTGTCGCTGCGCGTCGCGAAGCGGTGGCCCGCGGCTTCGAGCTCGGCGGCGAGTGCCTCGAAGTTGTAGATCTCGCCGTTGAACACGACGACGACGCTGCCGTCTTCGTTGAACAGCGGCTGCTGGCCGGTGGCGACGTCGATGATCGAAAGGCGCCGGTGGCCGAGGCCGATGTGCGGCTCGATGTGCACCGAGCCTTCGTCGGGCCCGCGGTGGAGCTGCGAATCGTTCATCCGCCGCAGCAGCGCGTCGCTGCATACGCTCGGCGCTTGCGGATCGAAGATGCCGGTCAGGCCGCACATGGCATCAGCTCGCGTTCGAGTGGTTCAGGCCGCGCCGGGCGGGGCGCGTCCCGGCGCCGGCCCAGCCGTCGGGCACTGCACGCCGCTTCACGAGCAGGCGCGTGTAGAGCGCATCGTATGCGTCGATCATCGTGTCGATGCCGAAGCGTTCGACCGCGCGCGCGCGGGCGCGTGCACCGTGCGCGGCACGCTGCGCGGGATCGAGCAGGTAGGCGGCAAGGGCGTCGGCGAAGGCTTCGGCGTTGCCCGATTCGACGAGCTTTCCGCAGGCATCGGCCTCGATCAGCTCGCCGTTGCCGCCGACGTCGGTGGCGACGCATGCGAGGCCGCTCGACATCGCCTCGAGCAGCGTATTGCTGATTCCCTCGGCAAGCGAGGGCAGCGCATAGACGTCGAAGCCGCGCAGCCGTTCGGCGACGTCGTCGCGGTTTCCCGCGAGCGAGATCGCCGCGCGCAGCGGAGAGCGCGCCGCGCGCTCGCGCAGCGCACCGGCGAGCGCGCCGTCGCCGACGAACTCGAGGCGAATGCGAGAGGCGAGCGCGGGGTGGCGCGGCGCGATCCGTTCGTGTGCGCGCTCGAAGGCGTCGAGGAGCAGCAACGGATTCTTCACGTCGGCGAGGCGTCCGACGTAGCCCACGACCAGGGGGAGGTCGTCCGTCTGCGCTCGATCGGCGGGCGCGCCGGCGTCGGTTCCATTTCCCGCAGTGCGCGGCCGGAAGCGCTCGGTGTCGACCCCGTTGCAGATCGACGAGAGACGCTCCACGGGGACGCCGACGCGATCGCGCAGGTACTCGAAGGTGGGCGTCGAAAGCGCGATCTGGTGGTGTACGCAGTGCCGCAGCCAGCGGCGCGTGCGCAGCAGCGAACGGTTCGATCCGACCAGGTCGTGCACCTCCCAGCCGTGCTCGCCGTGGATGCGCACCGGAACGCCGGCGAGGGCGGCGGCGACCTGTGCCTCGAGCGTACCGACGTTGCGCGTATGGACGATCGCCGGGCGTAGCGCGCGCAGGCGGCGCAGGAGCGCCGGGATCGCCGCGGCCAGCGGCCCGGGACGAAGCCCGAGCGGTTCGACCGCCACCTCGCGATTCGCGATGCGCGATGCGATCGAGCCGGCCGCGGTCAGCGGAACGATCGTGTGCCGGAACCGCTCCGGCGGAAGCCGGTTGACGAGATTGACGAGTCCGTTCTCCATGCCGCCGGTGTCGAGCCGGTGCACGAAATGGACGATGTGCGCGCGCGATCGGTCGGACATCGTCACTGCGGCTTGACCGGGCGCGACGTCGCCGGCAAGGGCGTCGACACCGACGCGGGCGATTGCGGGACGAAGCGCTTGACGAGCGAAGCCCCGTTCGACGGGCGGCCGTGGGCGACGGCCTCGATCGTGGGTTGCAGCGCCTGCGAGACCTGCTCCAGCCGGCGCGTGGCGACCTGCATCGCCTCGTCGCGGGTCATGCCCGGATCGGTGCGCAACGGCGTGGCGAGCACGATGGCCAGCGAGTGGTCGCCGAGACCGCTGGCGAGCGACCACGCGGTGGCCGCCTTGGCGCGATAGGCGCTCGCGGTCTGTGTGTCGCCGACGGCGAACCAGTGCCAGACGACCAGTTGCTGGCCGGCGGCGCGTCCGATGCGGTAGACCGCCACCGTGCCCCACGGCGTACGCCGGGTGCCTCGCCAGGTGACGGGCCAGTCGAAGTCGTCGGTGCGCACCGCCCGGTGGCCGTCGCGCACCATCTCGTTGGTTTCGTGCTGGCGTGCGTAATAGAACGCGTGCAGGTCGACGGGGACACCGTCGATGCGACGCGACGCATGGAGTTCACCGGATGCGCCGACGAAGTGCGGCCGGTAGTCGAGCGCGTCGGCCGGGGGATAGGGCGCCACCGCGGCGCGCAGCGCGGCGACCGCGTCGACCGGATCCGTGGCGTCGAGCAGTCCGAGCGAAAGCGGCCGCCACAGCAGGGCGGCGACGATCGCGACCGCGATTCCGCCGACCAGTCGCAGCTCCGGACGGCGGGCCGGTGCCGAGGCCGGCTCCGATGCCCCATCCGCGGCCTGCGGCGCGTCGGGTCCGGCGTCGCCCCCGGTCTTCGTCGGCCGCGCGGCCGGCGGCTCGTTCCAGCAGGAGCCGATCCAGAAGAGCAGCGCCATCACGAAGCCGAAGAACACCCAGCCGTAGATCAGGTGGTCGGCGCCCGCGGCGATCCGCATGTCGGACAGGTGGCCGAGCAGCACGATGCCGTAGGCACGCACCCAGTTGGCGACGATGGGGACGATGATCGCCAGTGCGACGAAGGCGAGGCGATAGCGCAGCGTGCGGAACTGCAGGTACGCGTAGAGGACGCCGAGCGCCAGCGAAGCGATCAGGTAGCGCAGTCCGCTGCACGCCTCGACCACCGACCAGCGCCCGGTCGGCAGGCTGAAGTGCAGGCCTTCGCGGAAGACGGGGATGCCGGTCCAGCGCAGCGCCTGCACCGTGGCGTCGGCCGTGTAGTCCATCATGATCGGCGTCAGGAACTCGCCGACGGGCACCGCGAAGAACAGGAATCCGAGCGGGAACGCGAGCGAGCGCGTGATCGCCGGGCCGACGAGCAGCAGCATCGTCGCCGGAATGAAGCCGACGGCGCCGAATTGCTGGAAGGAAGCGACTCCGCCGAGCCGGCCCACGAGCCATGCGATGCCGCAGAGGGCCAGTGCGCCGACGGCCGGCCACCAGACGCGAGCGCTCAGTGCGGACCAGTCCTCGTGCCGCCGCCAGAGCATCCAGGCGGCGCAGGGCAGGGCGATGAAGCCGTGCGCGAAGGTTTCCGAGTTCGACCAGACGCGCACCATCGAAGCCCAGGCGTCGAAGAACGCGACGATCGACAGCAGGCAGGCGAAGGCGAAGGCGAGCGATACGTGCAGCAGCGTTCGTCGGCCCGGCGTCGCGGCGTCCGGTCGGTCCAGCGAGGGAAGCGGAAGCGGGGGACTCGCCACGTCAGGCCCGCGTGAAGAGCATCAGCGTGTTGTAGCCGAGCGCGTGGTGTGCGGCCAGCGCCGACGCATTCGCCCGCTCGAGCGTCCGGACTGCCTTCCACGGCAGTCCGAGCGCATGCGTGTCGCCCTGGGGCCACACGCCGAGCGACGCCCTGCGCGCCCGGCGAAAGCCCAGTTCGACGAAGATCCGCTCGATGTCGCCGTTGAGCGCACCGAAGGGCTTCTCGCCGCGCGTGCGGCGCGCGAGGTAGGAGGTCGACCAGAAGTTCCGATGGTTGTTCAGCAGGATCGCTCCGCGGTCGGACACCAGCCGGGCCAGATCCGCGGCCACCGATTCGCGCAATGCCGGTTCGGCGTTCGCGAAGAAGCGGAAGGCGACGACCAGGTCGAAGCGCTTCTCTCCGAAGAACTCGATCGCGTCGCGCGAGCTCATCAGCCGGTAGTCGGTTCGCGCAGCGCGCGGCCGTGCCAGCTCGAGCATCGACGCCGAGATGTCGATGCCGCAGATCTGCGCGGCGGGGCAGGCCTGCTCGAGGAAGGCCGAGATACGGCCGGTGCCGCAGGCGAAATCGAGGATCGAGCCCGGCCTTCGCTCGGCGACCAGCCGCTCGAGGAACGCGCGCTCGAGTTCCCACATCAGCGCGCGCCCCGGCTGCTCGACGAACCTGCGGTGATACTGCTCGCCGGCGCCCACGTGCGAGGTCGAGTAGTCGCCGAATTCGGCGATCGGCGTCCGCGCGAAAAGATGCCTCATGCTCCTGGCTCCACTCATGCGGGATCCGTCCGGACGCGGAGCGTCGCTTCGACGTGCGCCGCGAGACGCTTCGCATTCGCCTCGACCGGTTCGCTGCCGTCGATCTCGACGCAGGGCAGCCCGCGTCGACGCATCTCGGCTTTCAACGCTTGCAGCTGCGCCTGCCAGGCGCGAAGCGTCTGCTCGATCGTGCGGGCGTCGTTGCCGTGCGCGAACCAGCGATAGGTATTGTCCTCTTTCAGGATCCGGTCGCGGGCGAGCGCCGGGTGCGTCTCGACGCAGGCGTAGATCATGGGCGGCATCCGTCGGGGAGGAAAGGCGAAAGCCGCTGCGAATGCGGGGCCCGCGTCGTAGCTGCGGATCGATTCCTCGATCGTCCGGTGCAGCAGCCACTCGTCGAGGACGTATACCTGCCGCGGGTCGCGCCGCATCTTCTCGAGCAGCCCCACCGGATAGCGGGAGTTGCGCCAGCTGCGCCTGGCCACCCACAGGCCCGGGCCCGCACGGCGCAGGTCGAACCACAGGCGGCGCAGGCGGTAGCACGCCGAAGAGGACGCGTGGCGCAGGTCGAGGCGCAGCTCCTCGCTGCGCGAGAGCGACCAGCGCCGGTACTCCAAGCGATCGGGAAAGGCCACGTCGAAGCGACGCGAAAGCTCCTGCGCCAGCGCCGCGGCGACGCGGCTCTTGCCCGCGCCGGGAATGCCGACGAACTCCACGACGAGCTGCGGCGCCTGCCTGCCGTGCCGCATGAAGGAACGCCGTTCATGGTTCAGCCGAGCCCCCGGACCAGGTACGGCCCGATCGCGCGGACGAACCAGCGCGGCAGCCGTCGCCACGTGGCGATCATCAGTCGGTAGCGCGGGTTCAGCGGGTTGTTCTGCGGAATCGTCTCCCGCCCGAGCAAGCGGTACTCGTAGCACAGCGGCGTCGGCACGAAGCCCCAGTTCTTCTTGAAGTCGAAGGGGCCGGTGCCGCGCTTGCTGCGACCGTAGTCGAAGACGCGGCAGCCGCGCTCGGTCGCGGCGCGACGCATCAGTTCCCAGTACTTGAAGTCGTTCGCCGCCAGCTCGCGCGCGCGCGGCGCGTCGCCGGCGTGCATCGGGAGCACTTCGTCGCGGTGATACAGGCTCAGCACGGCGCTGACCGGCTCGCTGTTCGCGTCGCGCACGACGAGCACTTCCGCGCGGTCGCCGAAGGCTTCGAGGATCAGCTCGAAGAAGCGCCGTCGATGCGGCGGCGTGCCGTGGCGGTGGACGTTGTCGGTGAACAGTTCGAAGAACGCGTCGAGGTCGCCCGTGTCGCTGCGCAGCGCGTTGCGCATGCCCTTGCGCACCATCGCGCGCTGCTTGCGCGGAATGGCGGCGAGGTTCGCGTCGGCGTCCTCGACGATGGCCTTGCGGAAGGTCACGTAGAGATCCTGCCGCGGCCAGTCGCGATGCGATTCGCCCAGCGTCCGGTATTCGACGAAGTCGACGCCGCGCGCGCGGCCGATCGCCTCGGCGCGCTCGTCGAGCGCATCGTGCACGGACCGATCCTCGGCCAGCGGACCCGCATAGGGACAGAAGGGCAGGCTCGACAGCGAATGCCCGAAGAGCAGCGTCTTGACCTCGACCAGCGGCAGCACCCCGGCGACGCGGCCGTCGCGTCGGGCGACCAGGTAGTGCGGGCGATGCCCGAAGGCCTCGGCGAGCACCTGCCGCCACGCCCAGTCGTGGAAGATCGTGGCGTCGGCGCGCGACTCGAGCCAGCCCTGCCAGTCCTCGCGGTCGGCGTCCTGCGCGACGGTGACTTCCACGTCGTCTTCCCGGCGCTGCGCGTCGCCGCCCCGATCGGGTCGGGGCGCTGCGGCCGCCGGTGCCGCGCCGTCGAGCGCGAGCAGGAGCTGCGGATCTTCCCGATTCATCGCGAAGCACCCGTGTCCCTGCGATCGGCGTCGAGGTGCGCGGCGAACACCTCGTCGACCCGGCCCCAGCGGAAATCGTGCAGCAGGCGATCGAGGCGCGCCGCCGTGCGTTCGAGGTTCACGTAGTGGCGAAACCTCGACTTCACGCCCGCCTGCCGGATGCGCGGCTGCTCCGGATCGATCTCCCACGGATGGAAGTAGAAGATGCAGGGCTCGCGGTCGCGCTCGTTGATCCGCCGGATGCTCCAACGCGAGACCGGGTAGGGCAGCAGGCGGAAGTATCCGCCGCCCGATGCCGGCAGGTTGCGTCCGAGCATGCGCAGCGAGCTCGGCGGGATCTCGACGACGCCGGACGGCGTGCGCCACGCGAAGCGCGGCGCCTGCGGCATTCCGTAGTGATCGTGCGCGATCGGATAGACGCTGGAGCTGTACGCGTGGCCGGTCTCGGCGATCACGTCGTGCGCCCACAGGTTGCCTGCCCCGATCGAGAAGCTCGGTGCGCGGTACCCCCGGACCGGCACGCCGCCGGTGTCTTCGAGCAGGGCCTTGGCGCGCGAGAGGTCTTCGCGGAAAGCCTGCGGCGTCTGGTCGCTCGCCCGCGCGTGCGAGTAGCCGTGGCTCGCCAGCTCGTGGCCCCGGGAGACGATCTCGCGGATCACCGACGGAAAGCGCTCCGCGACCCAGCCGAGCGTGAAGAAGGTGGCGCGCGTGTCGTGGCGCTCGAGCATCTCGAGGATGACGGCGATGTTGCGCTCGACGCGACAGGGGATGGTGTCCCAGCGCTCGCGCTCGATATACGGTGCGAACGCCGCGACCTGGAAATAGTCTTCCACGTCGATCGACATCGCGTTGACCGCGGGGGCCTGCATGCTGCCGGAGCCCATCACGCGACGTTGCGTTCGCTCTCGGAGGAGGCGCGCGTGCGCAGCATCCGGAGCACCTTCTTCAGGGTGGCGAAGATCATTCCGGTCGTCGATTCGAGCAAGGCCACGCGTTCCTCGAGCGCGGCGAGCGAGGACGAGCCCGGCGCGTCGGGCTGCGCGCCTGCGTCCGCGGCCATGCCCGAGGACGCGCCTGCGCCCGCGTCGGCGGACGCCCACGCCGCGTCCCCGTCCTGCCCTGCGCTGGCCGGGCCGGTGAAATTGCGGCGGGGGCCCAGCTCCATCTTGAGCTCGGCGGCGACGTCGACGACGTCGCTCTCGCCCAGCGCGTGCTTCTCGCCGAGATACCCGGCGAGCAGGAGTCGGTCGACGAGCGTGTTGATCCGTCGCGGGATGCCGTGGGTGAGCGCGAAGATGCGATCGAAGGCGGCGGCGTCGAAGGAAGGGTCGCCCTTCCAGCCGACGTGCGCGAGCCGGTATTCGATGTACTGCTGCGTCTCGGTGCGGTCGAGCGGGCCGAGATGGTAGGCCGCGATGATGCGCTGCTTCAGCTGGCGCATCTCCGGGCGCTGCATCAGGTCGCGAAGCTCGGGCTGGCCGAGCAGGAAGCTCTGCAGCGTGGCCTTCGTGCCGAGCTGGAAGTTCGACAGCATGCGCAGCTCCTCGATGGCGCGCGCGCCGAGGTTCTGCGCTTCGTCGACGATCAGCAGCGCGCGCTTGCCCTGGCCCTGCAGTTCGCGCAGGTAGGCCTCGAGGCGGATCAGCAGCGTCGACTTGTCGCCGCCGTCGGTGGGCAGGCCGAAGGAGCTGGCGACGATGCGCACGAGGTCTTCCGCCTCGAGCTGCGTGGTGACGATCTGCACGGGGACGACGTTGTTCGCCGGCAGGCGGCGCAGCAGCTGCTGCACGAGCGTCGTCTTGCCCGCGCCGACTTCGCCGGTCACGACGATGAAGCCTTCGGCCTGGTGCAGCCCGTATTCGAGATAGGCCATCGCGCGGCGGTGGCCTCGGCTGCCGAAGAAGAACTCGGGATCCGGACTGAGCTGGAACGGCTTGCCGGAGAGTCGGTAGAACGACTCGTACATCTAGTAGAACCTCATGTCGACGCCCGCGTAGATCGCGTTCTCGTCGTAGCTGATGCTGCGGCCTTCGCCCGTCTGCACGACCCTGCGCACTCCGGCGAATCCGGCGAGGTCGCTGGTGATCCAGGTGCGGTAGCCGACGCGGAACGACGTGTACTGCGTTTCGAAGAATGCCGTCGGCGAGTCGACGCGGCGGCGGTCGAAGGTCACGTCGATCGACGAGCGCCCGTCGAGGCGGCGGGAATACGAGGCGACGACCCCGCGCTCGCGGATCTCGCCGACGAAGATGCCGCCGAAGGTCGCACTGCCGCGGATGCCGGTGAACTGCGTGGTCGACTGCAGTTCCGTCGTCGATTCCCGGTTCGAATAGTAGCCGGTCAGGGTGAACGCATTGCGTGCGCCGCGCAGCCCCCAGAACGCGGTGAGGCGGCGGTCGAGGACCGCGGCGTCGGTGAACATTCCCTGGGTGAGCACGGTACCGGGCGGCAGGACGATCCCGGTCGACAGCAGGCTGCTGATGACCGGATTCACCGCACGCGAGGCTCCGAAGCCGCCCGAGGTGATCGACGACGGATCGAACAGCAGCAGCGATGCGTCGGCGCTGGTGAGAACCGATCGCGACCAGCGCAGGCCCATCGTCGCGCGGTGCCGCGAGTGCGAGATGGCCAGGTTGCTGACCGTCCCGTAGAAGCGCCTGGAGACCGATCCGCTCACGGTCGTGCGACGGTTCGGGGTCCAGTCGAAGCCGGCGCCCGGGCCCCATCCCTCGTCGTCGCCGTCCTCGTCGCGCAGTCCTTCGATGAACTCGTAGTCGATCGTCCCGAAGACGCGCAGGGTCGGATAGACGTCGTAGTAGAGCACGGCGCCCGAACTCTGGCGATCGCGCGTGAGGTTGTCTTCGAACTCGCGTCGCTGCGCTTCGCCGTGCAGGCGCCAGTTCCACCGCGAGCCGCCCTGGATGCCGTTGACGACCCCCGATGCGGTGTGGCTGACTCTCGCCGTCGCGAAGCTGCCGCCGTCGCTGTGCGCGAGCGTGTAGCGCATCTGGTAGGTCGCGATGCGCCCGAGCGCATCCTGGTACCAGGGCGCCACCGCGAAATGGCGCACGTTCGAGGTGTTCGAGAACGAAGAGGCCGGATCGTTCGAGATCGGGCCCGTCGGCGTTGCGGAGATCGTCCCCATGAAGCCGCTGAGGTCGACGCCGAAGCGATCGTCGACGAGCGCGAAGCTGCCCTGCGCGTTCAGCGCATGGCGAAAGAAATTGGCGTCGCCCTCTCGCAGCCGGAAGAAGTTGCGCAGCTGGTAGAAGAGCCGGTAGCTCGCGCGCGGCGCCTCGGACTGCGCGACGATGTACGGCGACACCTCGAAGATGAGGTCGCTGTCGCCGCCGCGGCTCCTGCGTTCGACGTTGTCGGACCAGGTCGCGACCGCTCGCACGCCGGGTTGCAGTGCGGGTTTTTCCAGCGGATAGCCGAGCCCGAGCAGGCCCTGCGCCGCGACGCCGCCCGACAGGCCGAGCGTCGCGATGCAGAGTGCGATCCGTGTCGTGCGCGGGACTGCGCTGCCTGCCTCAGGACGAACCCGCAGCGCCGTACCCGTACCCGTAGCCCTGGTAGTAGCCGTTGCTCTCAATGTTGTGCGCCTTGTTCAGGACCAGCCCGACGATCTCGTTCGACTCGATGGTGGACAACGCCTGCGTGACCGCTTCGCGGGGCGTGCGTCCCGACTCCACGACCATGACGATCTGACCCATGTACGACGCCAGCACGCGGGCCTCGGTGGTGACGAGCAACGGCGGCGAGTCGAAGATCAGTACGCAATCGGGATAGCGCTTGCTGAGTTCATCGAGCAGACGTCCCATCGCGTCGCTCGCGAGCCATTCGGTGGCGTGCTGGTCGTGGCGCCCGGCGGGCAGCAGCGACAGCGTGTCGACGTTGGTGCGCAGGACGAGCTGGGAGAGGTCGGGGCCGCCGTCGATCAGCCAGTCCATCAGGCCGACGTCGGCGTGGATGCCGAGTTCGCGCGGGATCGTCGGGCGCGCGACGTCGGCGTCGATCAGCAGCACGCCGTGGTCGCGCTCGGCGGCGATGCTCATCGCGAGGTTCACCGACGTGAAGCTCTTGCCTTCACCCGGGAAGGCGCTGGTGACCATGATCCGCTTGCCGTTGCGCACCGGCTGCTGCCCGTGGCGGCCGAAGGCGTTGCCGAGCAGCGGGCGCTTGATGACGCGGAACTCGTGCGAGCTCTGCGTGGCGGGGCCGTTGGGCACGACCATGCCGCGTGCGCGCAGCCCGTCGAGGTGGATGCGCACCGGTTCGCGCTCGGGCGGCGCCGAGGGTGCAGGCGCAGCGACGCGTTCCGGCGCGTCGACAACGGCGACGTCGCCGACGTCGGCCGGCTCGGCGACGATGCGATCGGCGAAGGCCTCGATCGAGGTGCGCTGCGCGGCTGGGGTGGGCGCCTCCGGTTGCGGCCCGTCCGGCGGCGTCTGCTCGGGCCGATTCTCGTTCAGCCGGGCTACCGCGCGTTCGATGAGACTCATCGGACCGTCCTTATCTCGGGGCGCTGTTGAGCGAATAGAAGGCAATCGCGATTCCGAACAGCGCCAGGTAGCTGGCGGTGGTTCCGGCGAACGCAATCAATCCGAAACGTTGGCGCGCCCGTTCTGCTGCGCTCGAGATGTAGGAGACTCCGCCGAGCAGCGGCAGTCCGGTCTCGCGCGCGAGCGTGCGCAGGTCGAGGAAGGTCGGCCGCAGCTGGTCGCGCAGGAAGGCGACGCCGACGCCGGCCGCGAGCGAGACGAGCAGCACCGACAGCAGCAGCCCGGGTCGGTTCGGTCCGACGGGCTCGGGATTCACGCGCGGCGGATCGATGACGCGGAACTCGCCGATGCCTGCCGAAGCGTCGAGCTCGCCCGACATCTGCGCGGATTCCCGGCGCGAGAGCAGCTTCTCGTAGTTCGCCTTGTTGACGTCGTAGTCGCGGTTCAGCTGCTTGTACTCGGCTTCGATGCGCGGGACCGCCGCCGCGAGCTCGCGCGCGTCGGCCAGCCGCACCTCGAAGTCGGCCGCGCGGGTGCGCAGCGACGCCAGGCGCGCCTCGGCATCGGCCAGCGCGATGCGCAGTTCGCGGAAGATCGGGTTCGCCACGGTGCCGGCGGGCCCGGCGCCGGCGGTCGCCGCGAGGTTCGCCTCGCGCGCCTTGTCGCGTTGCGCTTCGAGATCCTTGAGCACGCGCTCGGTGGCGATGACGTCGGGGTGTGCCGGCGTGAAGCGCAGCTTCAGGTCGTCGAGCCGTTGGCGCTGGGCCTCGATCCGCCCGTCGAACTCCGTGGACTGCGACGCGCCGTAGGCGCCGATCGGGATCTCGGGCGGCCCCGCGACCAGCGGCCCGTCGCCGGTGAGCTGGCGGCGCAGTTCGTCGCGCGCCGTCTCGGCCTGCCGGACTTCGAGTCGCGCCTCGCGCAGTTGCGACTCGAGCGAGGCGATCTGCCCGAGGTAGTCGGGCGCGAGGCCGGGCATCAGCCGCATGTTGCGCACCTTGAAGTCCTTCAGCGCGTTCTCGGCGGCGACCAGCTTCTGTTCGTAGCCGGCGATCTGTTCGTCGATGAACTTCTGCGCCTGCGCCGTGTCGCGGCGCTTCGCGCCCATGCTCGACTCGACGAAGATATTGAGCAGCGACTGCACCACGTTGCGTGCCGTGCTCGGCTCGACGCTGGTGTAGCTGATGGTGTAGAGGTTGCTTCCGCCGGAGACCGCGCTGAAGCGGACGTTGCGCATCAGGCCGTCGACGATGGCGTCGCGTTCGGCCTGGCTGTTCGCCTTCAGGTCGAGGTCGGCGGCGCGCACGACGCGTTCGGCATTCGGCCGGCTCACCAGCGTGCGCGCCATCATGCCGACGACCTCGTTGACGTTCGGCTCGACCGCCAGTCCGCTCAGCAAGGGCTTGAGGATGCTCTGCGTGTCTACGTAGACGCGAGCCGATGCACCGTACTGGTTCGGCAGCTTCCAGACGTAGTACGCGCCGGCGACGCCGATGATGACCGCCACCAGCAGCGCGCTCCATCGGTAGAACCAGATGGCGCGCAGCGTCGAGCGGATCAGGGCGAGGGTTTCTGCCATGGTGCTGCTGCTCTCTCAGAACCAGCTTTCGGGAATGATGATCACGTCGCCCGGAAGTACCTGGATGTTGGCGTCGACGTCGCCGCGCTTGATGAGGTCGGCCAGGCGGAGGTTGTACGCCTTCTGGTCGACTCCGCGGAACAGGATCGCTCGATTGCCGGCGGCGAAGTCGGTGAGCCCGCCGACGGCGATCATCACGTCGAGCAGCGTCATGTTCTGCCGGTACGACAGCGTGGCCGGCTTGACCGCCTGGCCGAGCACGCGGATCTGCTCGTCGTTGCCGCCGCCGAAGCCGGTCACCACGACGGTGACGACCGGATCCTGCAGGTATTTCTTCAGCGCCGTCTCGATCTCGCGGGCGAGCTCGGTCGGGTTCTTGCCCTGCGCGACCATGTCTTCGACCAGCGGCGTCGTGATGCGCCCGTCGGGCCGTACGGGCACCGAGCTCGACAGCTCCGGGTTGCGCCAGACGACGATGTTCAGCGTGTCGCCGGGGCCGATGATGTAGCGATACTCGGGCTCGGCCGCCTGTTGCGGTGCCTGCGGCAGGGTGGACGCGCAGCCTGCCACCAGCACGGCGGCCAGAATTGCGACGAAGGATCGAAGCATCGAAACACTCCTCGTTGTTCGGGTCTCGGACCCGGTTTTCTTACCACCCCGGGGAAGCCGCGTCCGGAGTCTTTGACAGTTTGTTCCCGATTCGGCCGCCCGGCGCGGCCGTCCGTCGGCGGCGCCTGCAACGATGCCACGCCGGACGTCGCAGCGTCCGGAACTACATCACCGGGACCGGGTTGTTTCCTCGGTTTCGGCCCCCGCCGGGCGCGCTTGGGGCTGCAGCCACCGGGAAGGGTCGGTGACGCGGGCGTCGAACGGGTGGTGATCGTGCGGGTAGAGCGTGCGGATGCGCTGCACGTAGGCGCGCGTTTCGGGATAGGGGGGCACGCCGCGCGCGCGATCGACGGCGCCTTCGCCGGCGTTGTATCCCGCCAACGCGAGGGTGACGTCGCCCTGGAAGTAGGACAGCAGCCAGCGCAGGTAGCGCATGCCGCCGCGCAGGTTCTCGACGGGGTCGTGGACGTTGCGCACGGCGAAGCGCTCGGCCGTCTCGGGGATGAGCTGCATCAGTCCCCGGGCGTTCTTCGGCGAGCGGGCGAGCGGGTCGAAGTTGGATTCGGTGCGCAGCACCGCGACGACGAGTCGCGGGTCGAGCTCGAATTCCCGGGAGAGGTCGAGGATCGACCGGGCGAGCTCGCGCCGGGGGCCGGCGAGCATGCGATGGATGTCGGCGGCGACGATCGGCGTGAGGCCGTCGATGCGCCGAAGCGGCGCGACGCGCGGCACGAGGCAGTCGGGCAGCTTGTCGTGCTTCAGCTCGCCGCGGATCATCTGCGCGAGCCGACCGGCGGCGTCGTTGCCGAGCTTCGCGGCGCGGCGGAAAAGCGTGTTCGCGATCTGGTCGTCGCGCGCATGGCCGCGGGCATTGGCGTACATCCAGCCCATCCGAAGGTAGGCTTCGGCGTCGTTCATGCGCGCAGCGCTGCAATACAGTTCGTGCGCCTTGTCGTAGTCGCGTGCAACGCCTTCGGCGTTCTCGTAGCGGATGCCGTCGCGCACCAGGTCCTGTGCCTTCGACGCGGCGAGCGCCATCGGCGCGGCACAGAACGACGCGAGCAGGAATGAAGCAGCCAACGAACCGGACGCGTGCATCATGTTCTTCGAAGCTTCCGGAGGCCTATTGTAAGATCGGCGGCCCTGCCGGACAGTGAATTCTTCCTCTCGTACGCGGCAGCGAAGTCGTACCATCGCTGCGGGCGAGCGGTCTTTCTAACATAGTCGGAATTCCCGCATTACATCATGAGCATTGTCGCTGTCGTCGGCCTCGGTTACGTCGGTCTTCCCCTGGCCGTGGAGTTCGGCAAGGTGTTCGAGACGATCGGCTACGATCTGTCGGCCTCGAAGATCGAGCACTTCCGCAGGCAGGAAGACCCCACCGGCGAGGTGACGGCCGACGACTTCGCCGCCGCCGAACGGCTGCAGGTCACGAACGATCCTGCCGAGCTCGCGCGCGCCGACTTCCTCGTCGTCGCGGTGCCCACGCCGGTCGACATCGGGCACAAACCCGACTTTTCTCCTCTGGTTTCCGCGAGCCGTACCTGCGGCCGGCACATGAAGCGCGGCGCGATCGTCGTCTACGAATCCACCGTGTATCCCGGCGCCACCGAGGAGGTCTGCATTCCGGTGCTCGAGGAGAGCTCGGGCATGAAGTGGCGCGAGGACTTCCACGTCGGCTATTCGCCCGAGCGCATCAACCCGGGCGATCGCGAGCACACGCTGGCGCGCATCGTGAAGGTCGTCTCCGGCGACGATGCCGACACGCTCGAGCGGGTGGCCGCGCTGTACGGCACGGTCGTGCAGGCGGGCGTGCATCGCGCGAGCAGCATCAAGGTCGCCGAAGCGGCGAAGGTGATCGAGAACACGCAGCGCGACCTGAACATCGCGCTGGTGAACGAGCTGGCGCTGATCTTCGATCGCGTCGGCATCGATACGCACGAGGTGCTGCAGGCGGCGGGCACCAAGTGGAACTTCCTTCCGTTCAGGCCGGGGCTCGTCGGCGGACACTGCATCGGCGTCGACCCGTACTACCTGACGCACAAGGCCGAGATGCTCGGCTATCACCCGCAGGTGATCCTCGCCGGCCGCCGCATCAACGACGGCATGGGCGCGTTCATCGCGCAGCGCACCGTGCGCGAGATGGCCGCGGCGGGCTTTCCGATCAAGGACTCGCCGGTGATCGTGCTCGGGCTCACGTTCAAGGAAGACGTGCCCGACCTGCGCAACTCGAAGGTGATCGACGTCGTGCGCGAGCTCGAGAGCTACGGCGTCGAGGTACACGTGCACGACGCGGTCGCCGAGCCGAGCGAGGCGCTGCACGAATACGGCGTGGCGCTCACCGCGTGGGACGCGCTGCCGAGGGCGGCCGCGGTCGTCGTCGCGGTGTCGCATGCGCAGTATCGCGAGATGGGCGTCGAGGCGATCGCCGAGCGGCTGCAGCCCGGCGCCGTGTTCGTCGACGTCAAGTCGTCCTTCGATCCGAAGCGGGTCGAGCAGGCGGGGATGCGCCTGTGGAGGCTGTGAGCGGCGTCGGCGGCGAAGGCGCTCCCGCCGCGCGCGGCGCGTCCGCGCCGAACTCCGCGCTGCTCGACGGCGTCGATCGTCGCTGGCTCGTCACCGGCGCCGCCGGCTTCATCGGCTCGAACCTCGTCGAGACGCTGCTGCGCGCCGGACAGCGCGTCGTCGGCGTCGACAACTTCGCCACCGGCTACCGGCGCAATCTCGACGAAGTGCGTGCGGCCGTCGGCAGCGACGCCTGGTCGCGTTTCCGCTTCGTCGCCGGCGACCTGTGCGACGAAGCCGTGTGTCGCGACGCGATCGGCGGCACAGATTCGCCCCCGGTCGACGTCGTGCTGCACCAGGCGGCGCTCGGGTCGGTACCGCGTTCGATCGAGCAGCCGCTGCGCTCGTTCGCGGCGAACGTCGACGCCTTCGTGAAGCTGCTCGACGAGGCACGTCGTGCCGGCGTGCGTCGTTTCGTCTATGCGTCGTCGAGTTCGGTCTACGGCGATCACGAGGCGCTGCCGAAGGTCGAGTCGCGGGTAGGGCGGGTGTTGTCGCCGTATGCGGCGACGAAGGCGGCGGACGAGCTGTTCGCCGACGTCTGGGCGCGCACCTACGGGATGGAGTGCGTCGGCCTGCGCTACTTCAACGTGTTCGGTCCGCGGCAGGACCCCGACGGCGCCTACGCGGCCGTGGTGCCGAAGTGGGTGTCGGCGCTGCTGTCCGGCGAGCCGCTGTGGATCAACGGCGACGGGCTCACCAGCCGGGACTTCTGCTACGTGGCCAATGCGGTGCAGGCGAACCTGCGCGCGGCGCTGGTCGGCAGCCTGCCTTCGGCGCACGAGGTGTTCAACGTGGCGGCGGGTGCGCGGACGACGCTGCTGGAGCTCTTCGAGGCCATCCGGCGCACGGTGGCGCAGGCGGAGCCGGCGCTGTCGGCGCGGGTGGCGGCCGTCGCGCCGGCGTTCCGCGAGTTCCGCGCAGGCGACGTCCGGCACTCGCTGGCCGACGTGGGCCGCGCGCGCGAGGTGCTCGGCTACCAGCCGACGCACGACGTCGAGCGCGGGCTGCGCGAGGCGATCGGCTGGTATCTGCGCTTCGTGCGGCGGGCGGCAGCGGACTGATCGCCCGCGACCGCCCGGCCGCGGTCAGTCCAGCTTCGCCAGCAGGGCCTTCGCCGATTCCGCCACCGGCCCGGTCGACGTCGTCTTCAACAGCGTCTCCAGCTCCGCGCGGGCGCCCTGCTTGTCGTCGAACTTCGCCAGGGCCTGGGCGAGGTGCAGCCGCAGCTGGGCGCTCGTCGGCGCCAGCGACACCGCTTCGCGCAGCAGCTCGACGCCCTTGCGATCGTTCCGCGCGACCAGGATCGTTCCGTAGGTATCGATGATTGCGGGGGACTTCGACGCCGCCTCGTAGGCGCGCCGGCCGTAGTCGAGCGCGCGCTCGTCCTTCAGCTCGTGCAGCGCGTAGGCGGAGTTGTTCAGCGCGATCGCGTTCCGGGGATCCTTCTCGAGCACGATGGCGTACTGCTCGAAGGCTTCCTTCCACTGCTTGCGGGCCGTGTGCGATTCGCCGGCGAACATGCGCAGCGCGAGGTTCGACGGCTCGGCGCGGATCCAGTCGCGCAGCATGCGGTCGGCCTCGCTCTCGCGCCGGGCGGCGATCAGCGTCCGGTGCAGCTTCGAGCCGACCTGCAGCGCGGGCTGGGCGGAGAACGCCGCGCGGTACTTCTCGATCGCCTCGGGCAGTTTCCCGCTGGCCGCGTGCACGTCGCCTTCGAGCACGAGTCCGGGGAGCTTCGTCTTCTCGTTCTCGCGCATGCGGGTGGCGACGCGCATCGCCTCGTCCCGGCGCTCCTGCTGCAGCAGCACCGCGACCATCGCCGTGCGCGGTTCGATCGCCTCGGGCGCGATCTCCGACGCCTTGCGGAAGCTGGCCAGTGCGGCATCGCGATCGCCGCCGGCAAGCTGCGTCTCGCCGATGCGGAATTGCGCGACCGCCGACTTCGGGTTCGCCCGGAGCAATTTCTCCCAGGTGGCGATCGCCTGCGTCGGCTGCCCCGACTGGCGGAACGCCAGCGCGAGCTGGTCGAGGACGCGCACGTCGGACGGATTGCGGTTCGCCGCTTCCTGCAGCATCGGGATCGCGTCCTTCGGCGCGTTCGTCTCCATCAGGTAGCGCGCCGTGGCGAGGATCGGCAGCACCGCATCGGGGTTCGCTTCGCGTGCCCGCTTGAGCTGCGCCAGCACGTCGTCGCGCGAGCCGCCGGTGCGCGCGGTGAGCATCGCCAGGGCGACCGCGGCCTGTGGATTCTTCGGGTCTTTCGCCAGCAGCGTCTCGTAGCGCTGCCGTGCGTCGCCCGGACGTCCCTCGCGCAGGTCGAGCGCAGCGAGGCTCGTCGCGGCGGCGAACAGCTTCGGGTCGATCTGCGCCGCCTTCTCGAAGGCGGCGCGCGCGCCGGCGAGGTCGCCTTTCGCCATCAGCACGCTGCCGCGCAGGTTCGACGGCAGTGCGCTGGTGGGCGGCGCCTTCTGCTCCATGCGATCGACGGCGGCAAGGGCCTTGTCGTATTCACGGTCGCGCACCAGCGTGGTGATGAGCGCGACGTCGGCCTGCAGGTTGCCGGCGTCGAGCTCGATCGCCTCCTCGAGCTCCTCGATGCCGGTCGAGGTGTCGCCCGCCGCGATGTGCGACAGCGCCAGGCCGGTGCGCGATCGCGCGTTGTCGGGCGAGAGGTCGGACGCGCGCTTGAAGTAGCCGGCCGCTTCCTTCGCCTGGTTCAGCTTCAGCGCGGCTTCGCCGGCGATCGCGAGCAGCGTCGCGTCGTCGGGATGGCGCTGCAGGCCCGGGCGCACCGCGTCCAGCGCCCGCTGCGGCTCGTTGCGCTTGAGGTAGGTGGCGCCCAGCACGCGGAAGCCGACCGGGTTCTGCGGCAGGCGATCGACGAGCTGGCGCGCGTACTGCTCGGCGCTCTCGAGCGCGTTCGCGCTCAGGCTGAGGCTCGCCGCCAGCCCCAGCGCCGGAAGGTAGTCGGGCACGAGCCGCAGCGCCTCCTGCACCGCTTCGCGCGCGGGCTCCAGTTCATTGCGGCGGCTATGCAGGAGCGCGACGAAGTAGTGGCTGACGGCCGCCTTCGGCGCGAGCTTGCGCAGGTCGGCGACCTGGCGCTCGGCGGCATCGATGTCGTTCAGCTCGAGGGTCACCGAGATGAGCTTCGCGCGGCTCGTGATGTCGGTCGGTCGTTGCTCGATGATCTTGACCAGCGTCTGGCGTGCATCGTCCAGCCGCCGATCGGCGATGTCGAGGTCGGCCTTCAGCACCAGCGCGTCGACCGAATCGGGCTGGTTCTTCAGGATCTGCTCGACGGCGGCGCGCGCGCCCGGCCGGTCGGCGGAGGCCTGCAGCGTGGCGAGCGCCACCTTCGCCGGCGCGTGGTCGGCCTTCAGCGCCAGCGCTGCGCCGAAGGACTCGCGTGCCGCGTCGGTCTGGCCGAGCTGCAGCTGCGCGCGCCCGACCGCGGTGCGCACGCGCGCGTCGGCGAGCGCGTCGCCGGTGGAGACGCCCTTCGCTTCGTCGACGAGTTCCTTCGTGTTGCCGAGCGCGAGCATCGTCTCGAACAGCGGGGGCAGGACCTCCTTGGGGTCGTAGCCGAGGTCGCGCGCCCGTCGCAGCTCCTTCTCGGCGAAGGGCAGGTCGTTGGACTGCAGGTGGATCTGGCCGAGCAGGAAACGCGCCTCGGCGTTCTTCTCGTCCTGCTGCAGCAGGTTCTTCAGGTGGATCTCGGCGCTGCGCGGGTCGGCAGCGCGGATCGATTCCTGCGCCTTCGCGAGCAGCGAATCGGGGGTCTCGTTGCCCGAGCATGCCGAGAACGACAGTGCGACGAGCGACGCGCCGAGCGTGCGCAGCAACGGAACGGGGAGCTTCATGACAGGGCTTCCGGGAAGCGGTCAGCGCAGGCCGAACCGGTTGAGGAGATCGTACAACGTCGGACGGCTGATACCGAGCAGATCGGCGGCGCGGGCGACGTTGCCTTCGACCCGCGCCATCACCTTCAGCACCGCCTGCCGTTCGGCGTCTTCGCGAGCCAGGCGCAGGTTCAGCACCGGCGCTTCGTCGGCCGCTCCGAGGCCCAGATCGTCGGCGGTGATCGAGGTTCCGTCGGCCATGATGACCGCGCGCTTGATGCAGTTCTCCAGCTCGCGCACGTTGCCGGGCCAGGCGTGGCGCTGGATCGCGTCGAGCGCATCCTCGCGCAGCACGAGCCGGTCGCGGCCGTTCTGGCGGGCGAAGCGCTGCACGAACGCGTGCGCGAGCAGCGCGGCGTCGCCGGCGCGCTCGCGCAGCGGCGGGATCGTGACGACGATCTCGCTCAGCCGGTAGAAGAGGTCTTCGCGGAAGGCGCCTTCGGCGATCAGTTCGCGCAGGTTGCGGTGCGTCGCGCAGACCACGCGCACGTCGACGGCGATCTCCTCGCGTCCGCCGATGCGCTCGATCGTGCGCTCCTGCAGGAAGCGCAGCAGCTTGGCCTGCAGCGCCTGGGGCAGGTCGCCGATCTCGTCGAGGAAGAGCGTGCCGCCGTCGGCGACTTCGATCTTGCCGAGCGTCTGCTTGATCGCGCCGGTGAACGCGCCCTTCTCGTGGCCGAACAGCTCGGACTCGAGCAGGTTCTCCGGGATGGCCGCGCAGTTGATCGCGACGAAGCGCTTGTCCCGGCGCGCGGACAGCTCGTGCAGCCCGCGCGCGAGCACCTCCTTGCCGGTGCCCGATTCACCGAGCAGCAGCACGGTGGCGGTGGTGGGCGCGACGCGCTCCACGAGGCGGCACACCTTGAGCATGCCGGGGTCCCGGGTGAGCAGGCCGTCGAGCGGGGTCTCGCTCGCCTGCCTGGCGAGCAGCTGACGGTTCTCCCGCTCGAGGTCCGCCAGGCGAAAGGCGCGATCGACGACGATGCCGAGCAGGTCGGCCTCGAAGGGCTTCGCGAAGAAGTCGGCGGCGCCCAGGCCGATCGCCTTCAGCGCGTTCGCCCGGTCGTTCTGGCCGGTGAGCACGATCACCTTCGTCGAGGGCGCGAGCGTCAGGATCTCCTGCAGCGTGGCGAAGCCCTCGCTCGTTCCGTCGGCGTCGGGCGGAAGCCCGAGATCGAGCGTGACCACCGCCGGCTCGTGTCGGCGCAGCGTGGCGATCGCCGCCTCGCGGTTCGACGCGAACAGCACGTTGTACCGGTCGAAGGACCATCGCATCTGCTTCTGCAGACCGATGTCGTCCTCGACCATCATCAGAGCGGGACGTTCGTCCGCCATTCAGACTCCTGAAACTGCCGGTTCGGCCAGGGCCGGATCGGCCACCAGCGGCAGCCGGATGCGAAAGATCGTTCCCGCGCCTTCGCGGCTGTCGACGTCGAGCGATCCGCCCAGCTCGCGCACGTATTCCCGGCTCTCGAAAGTGCCGATTCCCATCCCGTGCGCCTTCGTCGACGAGAACGGGCGAAAGAGCCGCGTGCGGACGAATTCCTCGCTCATGCCCTTTCCGTTGTCCTCGACCTCGATCAACGCCCGATCTCCTTCCGAGCGGGCGCGAACCCGGATGATGCCGGAAGCGGCACTCGCGTCCGCGGCGTTCTGCAGCAGGTGCCCGATCACTCGTTCGAGCCGGTCCGCGTGGGCGAGAACCGCCCGCCCGGCCAGCGACGTGTCGACCTCGAGCGACGGTTCGGGCTGCAGGCCGCGGCGCTGGTCGACCGCGCGCGAGAGCGCGTCGGCTACGCGCACCGGCGCCGGTTGCTCGACGGGGCGCGCGCCTGCCCGCAATTGAAGCAGCAGGCCCTGCATGCGTTCGATGACGTTTTCCACGGTCGAGAGCATGTCGGCCTGGAACTCCGGGTTGTCCCGATGGCGCTGGGCGTTGCGCAACATCAGCGAGAGCTGCGCGACGAGGTTCTTCAGGTCGTGGACGACGAAGGCGGACATCCGGTTGAACGATTCGAACTGCTGCGCCTGCACCAGCTGCTCGACGGCGCGCTGCACGCCCAGGTAGCTCGCCGCCTGCCGGGCGGCCGCCTTGAGCAGGTCGCGCACCTCCCAGTCGAGCACGAGCGGGGCCAGGGGGCGCTCCAGCAGCACGAGGCCGAGCAGTTCGCGCTCGAGCATCAGCGGTACGACCAGCCAGCCGGATTCGTGCCCGGCGAAGGCCGCCGGCAGCGCGAGGCCGTCGTAGCGGTCGCGGTGGCCGCGCCATTCGTCGATGTCGATGACCCACTCGCGCTCGGCGAGGAAGGCGACGAGCGGGTCGGTGAGCGGCAGCGAGTCCTGCGGGCCGCGATAGTTCAGCCGCGCGACGCAGTGCATCGCGTCGCCGTCGCGCAGCCATAGCGCGCCGCCGCGGCTCTCGACGGCGTGCGCGAGCGCGTTGAGCGCGCGGTTGGAAAGATCGTTCGCCGGAGCGCCGTCGTCGTGCGTCGAGAGCGCGCTCGTCAGGCGCAGCCACTGTTCGCGGTAGTCGAAGCGGTACGAGAAGAAGTTCTTCGACAGGAACACCCGCAGGCGCGCGCGTGCGGTGCCGGACATCAGCACGATCAGCAGGCCGAGCGCGCCGCCGAAGAGCACGAGCGCCTGCGCGATCGCACCCCATTCGCCGCCGAAGAAGCGCACGTAGTAGCCGACCCCCGCGAACAGCAGCAGGTAGGCGCCGGCGCCGAACAGCGCCGCCGAATGGAAGACCACCGAGCGCGAGACCGCGATGTCGAGCTTCCACTGCGGATTGCGCGCAGCGGCGACCGCGATCAGCGGCACGAGCAGTGCGTTGGCGAAGCCGCGCGCGACCCACCACGACGGGTTCACCTGCGAGAAGAGCATGGCGTCGCTGTAGAGCAGCAGGTCGAAGGCGAACAGCGCGCCGAGGGCGATCGCCAGGAACTTCAGGCTCCAGCGGTGCGCGGCGCCGGTGTTGCGGTAGACCTGTTCGAGGCAGACGAGCCCGGTGACGGCGAGCAGCGTCCTGGCGGTGAACGCGAGCTGCGGGCGTGTACCGAGGAAGTCCGCGCCGACCGACGCGGCGACGAGGGCGGCGACGAGGACGAGGGCACGGTGCCGCGTGCGCCGCAAGGGATCGTCGCCGCTGTCCGCGGCGGCGCTGCCGCCGAGCAGGTGCAGCAGCAGGATGATCCAGGCGGCGCTGCGCGCGGGCTCGAGCACGCCGGCGACGGGCAGCGCGGGCGACCAAGGCACCAGCGCGAGCACGAGGGTGCCGGCCCACAGCACCTGCACCACGACGGCGACGAGCAGCAGGCGGCCGGTAGGGCTGGCGCTGCGCCTCGCGGCGAGGAGCCCGGCGAGCAGCAACCAGGCGACGGCAGCCGCACCGAAGCTCGCGAGCCCCAGCGAGCGCAGCTCCATGGGGGACTACCGGGCTCCCTTGCCCAGCAACACCACCTGCACGGTGTCGACGAGGATCAGCAGGTCGAGGAACAGCGAGTGGTTCTTCACGTAGTACAGGTCGTACTGCAGCTTCGCGAGCGAGTCGTCGAAGGATGCGCCGTACGGGTACCGCACCTGCGACCAGCCGGTGACGCCGGGCTTCACGCTGTGGCGCACGTCGTAGTACGGGATGTCCTCGAGCAGGTGCTGCACGAAGAAGGGCCGTTCCGGGCGCGGTCCGACGAAGCTCATGTCGCCGCGCAGCACGTTGAACAGCTGCGGAAGCTCGTCGATGCGCGTGCGGCGCAGGAAGCGACCCACCGTCGTGATGCGGGTGTCGTTGGTGCCCGCCCAGCGGGGCTTTCCGTCCTTCTCGGCGTCCTGCACCATCGTGCGCAGCTTGAGGATGGTGAACGGCACGCCGCCCTGGCCGACGCGTTCCTGCCGGTAGAACACGGGCAGCCCGCTCTCGAAGTAGATCGCCAGCATCGCGACGATCAGGACCGGCAGCGTGAGGGCGAGCAGCACCAGGCTCACCGCGACGTCGAACGAGCGCTTGATCATGTCGCGGACCAGTCCCTGGTCGAAGCCCGAGCTGAAGATCAGCCAGCTCGCGCGCAGGTTGTCGATCTTCAGCACGCCGAGTTCGCGCTCGTAGAACGAGGTGAGGTCCATGACCCGGATGCCGCGCAGCTTGCAGTCGAGCAGCTGGCGCAGGGGCAGCACGCCGCCGCGACGCTCGCGCACCGCGAGCACGATCTCGGATACGTGCAGCTCGCGCGCGGTGCGCACCAGGTGCTCGTGGTTGAAGCGCCGTTCCCCGTCGGGCGTGACGCGTTCGGCGACGACCGGGTAGACGCCGGCGTAGCGCACCGTGCGCCCGCGCCCCGCATCGTGCAGGAAGCGGATCACGTCCTCGGCCTCCGGGCCGTTGCCCAGCACGAGCACGCGGCGCTTGGGAAGCCCGATGTCGCTGACGCGGAAGAACATCACGCGCAGCAGCAGCACGCCGGCGACGGCGAACACCGAGGTGACCGCGAAGATGCCGCGGCCGACGTAGGTGGCGGGGAAGACGTAGAAGACCGCCGTCATCACGACGAGCGACAGCCCGTAGGCGACCACCAGGCGCTGGATGGTGACCCGGAAGGGCTCGTTCTGCGCCTCGTACATGCCCAGGCCCGTCATCATCAGCAGCATCACCCCGGTGAACAGGCCGGCCTGCACGACGGGCAACGGAGTGGACTGGTCCATCAGCCGGATCTCGAAGCCGAGAACCATCGACTGGAACAGCACCATCGCCTCGACCAGCGTGAGCAGCAGGACGCGGAGCGACAGGTAGTGATTGAACAGGCGAATCATTTCGGGTCGCGGGATTATGACTTCTTCATCATGCGCGTCGACCCGTGTCCGCGGTATGACAAACCGCACCGCAGCCACAGAGAACCACCGGTGGGTCGAACCGGACCCGGGAGTGGAAGCATAGGCCATCGGCCCGCTTCTGGCATCCACGGGGTTTTTCCCGATTCCCCTTCTACGGAGCCAGGCGTGCGAACAGCGGATCCTGTCGGAAGTACTCGCGAAAGAGCTCGTACAGCGCGGGATACGCCCGGCGCAGCTGCAGCGGCGCCGTGAAGAAAGTCTCGCTCGCGACGGCGAAGAATTCGCCCGGGTCGGTGGCCGCGTAGGGGTCGAGCGGCAGGCGCCCGTACCAGGCGTCCGCGGCAGGCGACTCCGGGTCGACGTTGCGGGGAATCGACGCTTCCACCGCATCGACGCGCGCGCTGAAGTCGTCCCACGCGTCGGTCATCGTCTGCGTCCAGCGGGGGCGAAGGCCGGGGGGCAGCGGCGGCGTGCCGTCGGCGGCGCCGTCGAGCAGGTCGAGCTTGTGCGCGAATTCGTGGATGACGACGTTGTAGCCGGCGTGCTGGCCCTGCGGATCGGCATCGGGCCACGACAGCACGACCGGGCCGCGGTGCATCGCTTCGCCGGCGAGTTCGTCGTCGAACTCGTGCACGACGCCGGCGTCGTCGACCTGCCGCCGGGGCGCCACGAAGCGGTCGGGATAGACGATGATCTCGACGAAATCGCGATACGCATTCAGCGCCAGGTTCAGGGTCGGCAGGCAGGCCTGGATCGCCACGCCGACGCGCACGTCGTCGTCGACGACGAAGCCGGCTGCGCCGCTGAACTGCTTGTCGGCGAGGAATGCTTCGCATTGCGACTTGAGCCGCTCGCGTTCGTCGTCGTCCAGGTGCGCGAGGAACGGCATGCGCGCGGCGATGCGGCGCCACAGGGCGTCGTCGATGGGCGAACGACGCGAGCGGGTGAGAAGTCTGCGCAGCAAGGGTCGGTCCGCGCGCGGAGCGCGTTGCCTATAATTGGGGACCGCCAGTCGACCGCGGAATCGCAGACCAGAATCGGCCGATCGAATTCGCAACATGTCCACGCAGCCGATGCAGCAGTCGCCGGCCGCCGAGCGGTCGGGATCGCAGCATAGCATCGAGCCCGCGCACGCTCCGGCGGAAGCGCTCGCGTGGGCGGCGGAGCAGGTGGGCGACGAAGTCGGACGCAGCGGCGAGGGACACCTCGAGCACGCACGCGCAACGATCGACATCCTGCGTTCGCTCGGCGCCGACGAGGCCTCGCAGATCGCGACGGCGGTGATCGCGCCTGCCGAGCGGCTGCCGCTGCGCGAGATCGAGTCGCGCTTCGGCGCGGAGGTCGCGCGCCTCGTCGACGGCATGCGCCGAATCCAGCGGCTGCGCGAACTGCACGTGCAGGGCGGTGCGGGCGCCGGCCAGACCGAAACGCTGCGCCGAATGCTGCTCGCGATGGCGGCGGACATCCGCGTCGTCGTCATCCGGCTGGCCTCGCGCCTGCGCACCTTGCGCTATCACGCTTCGGTGCGCGCGATGCCCGACGCGGCGATCGCGCGCGAGACGCTCGACGTGCTCGCTCCGCTGGCGAACCGGCTGGGGCTGTGGCAGATGAAGTGGGAGCTCGAGGACCTCGCCTTCCGCTTCCTCGAGCCGGAGGCCTATCGCACCCTCGCGCGCGAGCTCGAGCAGCGGCGCGCCGAGCGCGAGGCCTTCATCGCCCAGACGGCGCAGAAGCTCGGCGGCGCACTCGAGGAGGCCGGCATCCGCGCCCGGCTGAGCGGGCGGCCGAAGCACATCTACAGCATCCACGAGAAGATGCGCCGCAAGCAGCGCTCGCTCGAGGAGATCAGCGACCTGCACGCGCTGCGCGCCATCGTCGACACCGTCGCGCAGTGCTATGCGGCGCTCGACGTCGTCCACGGGTTGTGGACGCAGGTGCCCGAGGAGTACGACGACTACATCGCTCGCCCGAAGGCGAACGGCTATCGGTCGCTGCACACGGTCGTCGTTGCCGAAGGAGGACGCCTGCTCGAGGTGCAGATCCGGACGGAGGAGATGCACCGGCACGCCGAGTACGGCGTGGCCTCGCACTGGCGCTACAAGGAGCGGGGCAGCAGTGCGCCCGAGGCGACGCCCGCGGAGGCGGGGGATGCGCAGCGCATCGCATGGATGCGCCAGCTGCTCGCCTGGCAGAGCGACGTCGGACGCTCGCTGGGCGCGTCGGCGGGCACCTCCGGCGAGGCGACGGCGGGGATGGCGGGCGAAGCGCCCGAGGCGGCGCAGCGCATCTACGTGCTCACGCCGCAGGCGCGCGTCATCGAGCTGCCGGCCGGGTCGACGCCGATCGATTTCGCGTACCACGTGCACACGACGCTCGGCCATCGCTGCCGCGGTGCGCGCGTCGACGGCCATCTCGTGCCGTTGAACACGCCGTTGCGCAATGCGCAGACGGTCGAGGTGATCGCGGCGCGCGAAGGCAGCGGCCACGACGGCCCGTCGCGCGACTGGCTCAACCCGCAGCTCGGCTACGTGCGCAGCCCGCGCGCGCGCACCAAGGTGCGGCAATGGTTCAATGCGCTCGAGCTCGAGCGCGATACGGCGGCCGGCCGCGAGCGCGTCGAGCGCGTGCTCCAGCGCGAGGGCCGCACCGCGCTCTCGCTCGACGACCTGGCGCGCCGGCTCGGATTCGATTCGACGGCGGCGCTCTTCGTCGCGGTGGCGCGCGAGGAGATCGGCGTCCGGCAGCTGGAGGAGACGGTGCGGGCGCCGGCGGGCTCGCCGCCGGGAAGCGCTGCGACCGGCGGTGCGGGTGCCGCCGCGGGTGCGCATCCGGGAGCGGTCGCCGCGGGCGCGACCGAGGAGGCGACGCTCGTCACCCGCGTGCGGCGGTCGAGCGAACCGACGAGCCGGGGCGACGGTGTCCTCGTCGTCGGCATCGACTCGCTGATGACCCAGCTCGCGCGTTGCTGCCGGCCGATTCCGCCCGATCCCATCGCCGGCTTCGTCACCAAGGGTCGCGGCGTCTCCATCCATCGCGAGGTCTGCGCCTCGTACGCGAGGCTCGCCGCGCAGGCCTCCGAGCGCGTCATCGAAGCCGCCTGGAGCGAGGCGGCGCTGCGCGACGCCGGCGACGGTCGCGCCCGCCGCTTCCCGGCCGACGTCGAGTTCCGCGTCAGCGAACGGCCGGCGCTGTTGCGCGACATCACCGAGATCCTCGCGCGCGAGCGCGTCAACGTGCTCGGGATGCAGACGCTGGCGCGCCAGTCGCTCACCAGCATCCGTGTCACGCTCGAGGTGCGCGACGCGGCGCACCTGGCGCGCACGCTGGCGGCGGTGCGCGAGGTGGCGGGGGTGGTGTACGCCGGGAGGCGCTGAGGCGCTGAGGCGCTGAGGCGCCGTGCGTCGCAGCCGCAGCCGCAGCCGCAGCCGCAGCCGGATCAGCCGCGCTTTTCCGGCTTCTGCGCCGACTTGGGGCGGAACGCCTTGCAGACGGCTTCGTTCGTCTCGAGATACGGCCCGCCGATGAGGTCGAGGCAGTACGGAACGGCCGAGAAGATGCCGTGCACGACGATCGCGCCGTCGGCGCCGCGCACGCCCTCGAGCGTCTCGCGGATCGCCTTCGGCTGGCCGGGCAGGTTGACGACGAGCGCCTGGCCGCGCACGACCGCCACCTGGCGCGACAGGATCGCGGTGGGCACGTAGTGCAGGCTCACCTGTCGCATCTGCTCGCCGAAGCCGGGCATCTCGCGGTCGCCGACGGCGAGCGTCGCCTCGGGCGTGACATCGCGTAGCGCCGGCCCGGTACCGCCGGTGGTGAGCACGAGCGCGCAACCTTCTTCGTCGACGAGTTCGACCAGCGTGCGTTCGATCGTCTCGCGCTCGTCGGGAATCAGGCGGACGACGGGTTGCCAGGCGCCGACCAGCGCCGACTCCAGCCATTGCTGCAGGGCCGGCACGCCCTGGTCGGCATAGACGCCCTGCGAGGCGCGGTCGCTGATCGAGACGAGCCCGATCCTGGGCGTTTCGTTGGCTTGGGTCATCTTCGGATCTCCGCGAGCGCCGCGCGCAGCGCGTCGACGTCGACTCCGCGCATCAGGCGTCCGATGAACTGCAGTTGCCGGCGGCGCGCCTCGCCGCTGCGCATCGGGCGCGCCAGGCGAACGGCATCGACCAGGCGCTCGTCGATGGGCAGGCGGGCGATCTCGTCGTCGTCGAGCGCCACGAGGCTCTCGCCGAGCGCCTGCAGCGCGTGCATGTCGCGCTTGCGCTGTGTCTTGCTCGGTTTCTCGTCGGGCGATCGCATGGTGGGCGCTGCTATGATAACCAGTGCCCTGTCCGGCGCTCCCTGCAATCCATTTCCCCCACGCCTCGCCACAGGCAAGACACCCGCGAAACAGGGCTCCTGCACATGTTCGAGTACGACGAAGGCGCGCTGCGCGAAATTGCCCATTCCGTACTGGCCTTCGCGCGCGAGTTCGGCGCGACCGACGCGTCGGTGGAAGTCTCCGAGAGCAGCGGCCTGTCGGTGAACGTGCGCAAGGGGCGCACCGAGACGATCGAGCAGAACCGCGACAAGGGCCTGGGCGTCACGGTCCACGTCGGACAGCGGCGCGGGCACGCGAGCTCCACCGACTTCTCGGCCGGTGCGCTTCGCGAGACGGTCAAGGCCGCGTGGGACATCGCGCGCCACACCGCCGAGGACCCCTGCGCCGGGCTGCCGGAGGAAGACATGCTCGCGCGGAATCCCCGCGATCCGCAGGTCTTCCACGAATGGCCGATCGACGTCGAGCAGGCGCTGCTCGTCGCGCAGCGGGCCGAGCACGCGGCTTTCGACACCTCCCCGATGATCCGCAATTCGGACGGCGCGTCGGTGTCGGTCAGTCATGCCCATTTCGTGCTCGCCAACACGCGCGGCTTCACGGGCGGGTACCGGCACAGCCGGCACACCGTCGCCTGCTCGCCGATCGCGCGGCGCGGGCGCGAGATGCAGCGCGACGACTGGTATTCGTCGAACTGCGACCCGCGGCGCCTGGCCGAGCCCGAGGCGCTCGGCCGCTATGCCGCCGAGCGGGCGCTGTCGCGACTCGGCGCGCGACGCGTGCCCACCCAGCGCGTGCCCGTGCTCTTCGAGGCGCCGCTCGCCTGCGGGCTGCTCGGGCATTTCGTGCAGGCGACCAGCGGCGGCGCGTTGTACCGGAAGTCGACCTTCCTCGTCGATTCGCTCGGCCAGCGCATCTTTCCGGAACACGTCGACATCGTCGAGGATCCGTTCCTGCCCGGCGAGCTCGGCAGTGCGCCCTTCGACGCCGAGGGCGTCGCCACGCAGCGCCGCAAGGTCGTCGAGCGGGGGGTCGTCGAAGGCTATTTCCTGTCGACGTATTCGGCGCGCAAGCTGGGCATGCGCACGACGGGCAACGCCGGCGGTTCGCACAACCTGCGTTTCGCGAGCCGCGCAACGCGCGCGGGCGATTCGCTCGAGGAGATGCTGCGCAAGCTCGGCCGCGGCCTTTTCGTCACCGACCTGATGGGGCAGGGCGTGAACTACGTCACCGGCGACTACTCGCGCGGCGCGAGCGGCTTCTGGGTGGAGGACGGGCGCATCGTGCATCCGGTGGAAGAGATCACGATCGCGGGCAACCTGCGCGACATGTTCGGCGCGATCGCCGCCATCGGCGCCGACGAGATCACGCGCGGAACGAAGCGTACCGGCTCGGTGCTGCTGGGCGAGATGGCGGTCGCCGGGAGCTGAAGCGCTCCCTCGGCTAGTGCACCCAGCCGGCGAGCAGTCGGCGGATCTCCTCGGGGTCGGCGGCGCCGCCGGCCATCTGCTCGACCGCCGGCTCGGTGCGGTGAACGAGGTCGTCGAGCGCCGCCACCGCCTCCGCCGGTGCCGGGCCTTCCGGCACCTGCAGCGACATCTCCAGCGTGTCCTCGGCGTGATGCACGAGCGCGAAATAGCGTCGAAGCTTCCGGCGATCGTCCATCGTGCGCTCCTCGACAGGCGTGGTTCGGGTCGGCATGCCGTATGCGCTATCTTGGGCCACGACGCCGCGCAAGCACAGGAATTCAGTCACGATGAGCAAGGCATTCGTCCGCGAGGACGTTCCCGACGACGACGACGAGCTGCTCGAGTCCTCGCCGTTGCCGGCCGGCGCGCGCAACTACATGACGCCGGCCGGGCACGCGCGGATGAAGTCCGAGCTGCTGCACCTGCTCGACGTCGAGCGCCCCGAGGTCGTGCGCGTCGTCTCGTGGGCGGCGTCGAACGGCGACCGCTCCGAGAACGGCGACTACCTGTACGGCAAGAAGCGCCTGCGCGAGATCGACCGGCGCATCCGCTTCCTGACCCGGCGGCTCGACGCGGCCGAGGTCGTCGACCGGACGGGCGCCGAGGCGCCCGAGCAGGTGTTCTTCGGCGCGACCGTCACCTATCTGCGCAACGGCGAGCACGAGGAAACGGTCACGATCGTCGGCGTCGACGAGGTCGACCCGCTGCGCGGGCGCATCAGCTGGATCTCCCCGGTGGCGCGGGCACTGATGAAGACGCGCGAGGGCGACGCCGTGTCGCTGCGCACGCCCGGCGGCGTCGACGAACTCGAGGTGCTGGAGGTAGGGTACCCGCCGGTCGAGTAGGGCCGTTCCGAGCGGATCTGCGCGCCCGTCTTCAGGGTTCGCCCTGCGCGGCGTCGCGGGTCGGCTCCAGGCCCGGACGGGCGAAATCGGGGATGCGGAAGCGCTTGCGGTAGGCGCCCGGCGTGAGACCGGTCGTGCGCTTGAACAGCCGGCGGAAGAACGCCGGATCCTCGTAACCGACGCGCCAGCCGATCTCGTCGACCGGAGCCTCGGTACGTTCGAGCCGGCGTTTCGCGTCCTCGATGCGCAGGCGCTGCACGTAGGCGATCGGGCTCAGGCCGGTGGCACGTACGAAGCGCCGCTTGAAAGTGCGCTCGGCCAGCCGGGAACGGCCGATCATCGCGTCGACCGGATTGGCGATCGCGAAGTGCTCGCCGAGCCAGCGCTGCCCGGCCTCGATGTCGGCGTCGCCGTGGTCGCGGCGTCCCTCGAAGACGATGTACGGCGCCAGTCCGTCGTGGTGCCACTGCAGCGCGAAGCTGCGTGCGACCTGCTGCGCGGCGGTGGCGCCGGCGCTGCGCGCGATCAGGTAGAGCACGAGGTCGTGCCAGGTGGACGACGCGCCCGAGCTCACCAGTTCCTCGCGCACGCCCGAGATGACGAGCACGCGTTCGGGATGGATCGGGACGGCGGGATGCGCCTGCTCGAAGGCCCGCGCATAGAGGAAGTGCACGGTGGCGTCCCTGCCGTCGAAAAGCCCCGTCTCGGCGAGCAGGAAGAGGCCCGAGCACGCCGAGCAGAGCGTCGCGCCGCGCTCGTGCATCGCGCGCAGCCACTCGACGAGGCGAGGGTATCGGCCCTTGCGCCAGCCCTCGGCACGCAGCAGCACCGAAGGAACGATCACGATGTCGGTCGTCTCGACGCGGTCGATCGCGCAACGCACGTCGATCGGCACGCCGCTGGCCAGGTCGAGCGCGCCGATCGATTCTCCGACGATGTCGATGCGGAACGGCGGCGTCGCTCCCGAAGCGGGGGCCGGCAGCGCCATCAGCGCAAAGGCGTTGAGGACGTCGTAGATGCCGAACAGCGTCGAGACGACCGCGTCGGGCAGTGCCACCAGGCTCACGTGCAGCGGCACCGGCAACGAGGGGGCGGCGGCTCTGGCCATGGCGTTCGCTGTGGTCTCGGAAGCTCGACGGGCAGCGGCAAGATGGCACGAATCGACCGGTCGAGGGCGATTCCGACTCTGCCGCCGGTGCGATTCGACGGGGATGATCCTCCCATGGTTCGCGCGGTCGCGAACGACGCACAGAAAGGAGTCCCCGCCATGGATGCACCCGTGATCGATCGAAGGAAGCTCGACGCGTTCGTTGCGCGCGCCATCGACGACCTGTCCGCCGGCTACGGCGGCGTGATGGTGAGCCTGGGCAACCGGCTCGGGCTCTACAAGGCCCTGTGGAACGCCGGGCCGCTCAGCTCGGCGGAGGTCGCGGCACGCGCCGGCTGTTCCGAACGCTACGTTCGCGAGTGGCTGAACGCGCAGGCGGCCGGCGGCTACGTCGACTACCACGCGTCGAGCCAGACCTACGAGCTGACGCCGGAGCAGGCGTCCGTCCTTGCCGACGACGACAGTCCGGTGTTCATCCCGAACGCGTGGCAGGTGCCTGCTTCGATGTGGTTCGACGAAGACAAGGCGGTCGAGGCGTTTCGCACCGGCAGGGGCGTCGGTTGGGGCGCGCACGACGCGCGCCTGTATTGCGGCGTCGCCGCGTTCTATCGCAATGCGTACCGGGCCAGCCTGGTCGCCGAGTGGCTGCCTGCGCTCGACGGCGTCGTCGAGCGGCTGGAGGCGGGCGGCGTCGTCGCCGACGTCGGCTGCGGCCACGGACACTCGACGATCCTGATGGCCGAGGCCTTTCCGCGTTCGCGCTTCCACGGCTTCGACCTGCACGCCGAGTCGATCGCCGAGGCGAGGCGCAATGCCGAGGGGGCGGGCGTCGGCGATCGCGTGTCCTTCGAAGCGGCGCGCGCGGTCGACTACGGCGGACGGAACTACGACCTCATCTGCTTCTTCGACTGCCTGCACGACATGGGCGACCCGGTGGCGGCGGCGCGCCACGCAGCGACGGCGGTCGCGCCCGGGGGCACGGTGATGCTCGTCGAGCCCTTCGCCAACGACCGCGCCGAGGACAACCGCTCGTCGGTCGCGCGGCTGTACTACGCCGCCTCGACGACGATCTGTTGCGCGCACGCGATCTCCGACGGCGGACGGCTGGTGCTCGGCGCCCAGGCGGGCGAGGCCCGCCTGGCCGAGGTGTTCCGCAAGGCCGGCTTCCGGCACTTCCGGCGGGCGATGCAGACGCCGTTCAACCTGATCCTGGAAGCGCGTCGCTGACGCGCACGGCGGCGGCACCCGCGGCCGCCGCGTCTCAGAGGCGGGTGATGCGCGAAACCTCGGAGAGCCGGCGCAGGTTGCGCATCACGCGGGCGAGGTGCACCCGGTCGTGCACCAGCATCGCGAAGCGCATCGACGCCGTTTCGGTCGCTTCCTCGTCCATCGCGACGTGGACGATGTTCGCCTCGCTGGCGGCGATCTCCGCCGCCACCTTGCCGAGCGCTCCGCGGTCGTTGCGCACCTGCACCTCGATGCCGGTGCGGAACTGTCCGGAGACCTCGTCGGCCCAGTCGACGTCGATCCAGCGCTCGGCGTCCTTCGCGCGCTGGCGCGCGGCGACCTTGCATTCGGCGCGGTGCAGGAACAGCCCGTGCCCGCCACGCATGTGGCCGACGATCTCGTCGCCGGGAAGCGGCTGGCAGCACGGCGAGTAGGTGACGGCGGCGCCTTCGGTGCCGTTGACCATCACCGGTGCCGGGCGCGGCAGCATCAGCGTGGCGCCGCTCGGCTTGCCGGAGAACTGCAGCGCGATCGTGCGGGCGACGACCGGCGCCAGCCGCTTGCCCAGGCCGATGTCGGCGTGCAGCTCCTCGACGCTCTTCGCGCCCGCGTCGCGCGCGCCGCGCTCGACGACCGCGGGATCGAGCGCGGACGCGTCGATGCGAAGCGCACCCAGGGCCTGCGCGAGCAGGCGCCGCCCGAGATCGACCGACTCGTTGTACTTCAGCGTCTTCAGGCACTGGCGGATGCCCGCGCGCGCCTTGCCCGTGCGCACGAAGCCGAGCCAGTTCGGGTTCGCCTTCGAGTTCGGGTCGGTGATCACCTCGACGACGTCGCCGTTCTGCAGCTCGGTGCGCAGCGACACCGGCTTCTGGTTCACGCGCGCGGCGACCGCCTGGTCGCCGATGTCGGTGTGCACGCTGTAGGCGAAGTCGATGATCGTCGCGCCGCGCGGCATCGCGCGGATCTGCCCGCGCGGCGTGAACACGTAGACGGCATCGGGAAAGAGGTCGACCTTCACGTGCTCGATGAACTCGAGCGAGTCGCCGGTCTGGCTCTGGATGTCGAGCAGCGACTGCAGCCACTCGTGCGTGCGCTTCTGCAGGTCGGTGAAGCTCTCCTTCTCGGCCTTGTAGAGCCAGTGCGAGGCGACGCCCGCCTGCGCGACGCGCTGCATCTCGTGCGTGCGGATCTGGAACTCCACCGGCGTGCCGAAGGGGCCGACGAGCGTCGTGTGCAGCGACTGGTAGCCGTTGATCTTCGGGATCGCGATGTAGTCCTTGAAGCGACCCGGCACCGGCTTGAAGGTTCCGTGCAGCGAACCGAGCGCGAGATAGCACTGCGGCACGGTGTCGACGAGCACGCGGAAGCCGTAGAC
Organism: Burkholderiales bacterium; assembly: GCA_044507525.1. GTDB lineage: Bacteria > Pseudomonadota > Gammaproteobacteria > Burkholderiales > Burkholderiaceae_E > Zeimonas. The sequence goes on along the minus strand of JBIQJM010000004.1, from coordinate 36,324 downwards.
GTCGAGCACCTGCGAGAACGACAGCCGCTTCTCGCGCATCTTGCGATAGATCGCGTAGAGCGACTTCTCGCGACCGTAGACCTCGGCGTTCACGCCCGCCTCGGGCAGCGTCTTCTGCACGGTCTCGAGGATGCGGCCGATCACCTCGCGGCGGTTGCCGCGCGCGGCCTGCACCGCCTTCTGCAGCGTGGAGTGGCGCCACGGATGCAGGAAGCGGAACGACAGGTCGACGAGCTCGCGGAACAGCTCGTGCAAACCGAGGCGGCTGGCGATCGGCGCGTAGATCTCGAGCGTCTCGCGTGCGATGCGCTGCTGCTTCTCGCGCGGCACCGCGTCGAGCGTCTGCATGTTGTGCAGCCGGTCGGCGAGCTTGATCAGGATGACGCGCACGTCGCGCGCCATCGCCAGCAGCATCTTGCGGAAGCTCTCCGCCTGCTGCTGCTCCTTCGACGCGAACTCGACGCGCTCGAGCTTCGACAGCCCGTCGACCAGCTCGGCGACGTGCGGGCCGAAATGCTCGATGAGGATCGGCTTGGCGACCGAGGTGTCCTCGATCACGTCGTGCAGCAGCGCCGCCATCAGCGTGTCGGCGTCGAGCTTCCAGCGCGCCAGGATCTCGGCGACGGCGATCGGGTGCGAGATGTACGGGGCGCCGCTGGAGCGGAACTGCCCGAGGTGCGCCTGGTCGCCGAAGCGGTATGCCTCGCGGATGCGCGCGAGCTCTTCGGGGGGCAGGTACGCGCTCGCGCGCCGCGAGAGTTCGGCCAGCGAAACGACGCTGCGGTCGTCGGGGGCCGCGGCGAAGCCGTTGGCGACGACCGCGCCGTCGTCCGGCGGCGCAGCACGCCGCTTTCGCCCTTTACGGGCGGGTTCGACGGCAGGGTTCGAACCCGACATGGTGCTTCCGGACGCCGTGCGCAGCGCGGCTGGTCAACTGCGGTTCATATGGGCACGCGCCGCAGCATCTCGACGCCGACCTTGCCCGCGGCGATCTCGCGCAGCGCGGTGACCGTGGGCTTGTCGTTCGACTCGATCTTCGGCGCGTGACCCTGCGCGAGCATGCGCGCACGGTAGGTGGCGGCGAGCGTGAGCTCGAAGCGGTTCGGGATCTGCTTCAGGCAGTCTTCGACGGTGATGCGTGCCATGGTTCACCTATGCAGACGCGTCGTCGGCAATGCCGAGCGCGCGGAACGTGACGGGGTGCCGGGCGCGCTGCCGCGACAACCGCAGGCGCGCCGCTTCGACGAGTGTGCGAAGTTCGGCGAGCGCAGTAGCAAAGTCTTGATTAATAATAACATATTGAAACCGGTGCGCCTGCTTCAGTTCCGCGCGCGCGGCCGCCACGCGACGCTCGATCACCTCGGCGCTGTCCTGGCCGCGCTGCTCGAGCCGCTCGCGCAGCGCGTCGATCGACGGCGGCACGATGAAGATGCCGACCGCGTCGGAAAACAGCTGCTGCACCTGCACCGCGCCCTGCCAGTCGATCTCGAGGACGATGTCGACGCCCGCGCAGATGCGCTCCTCGATCCATCGCCGCGAAGTGGCGTAGAGGTTGCCGTGCACCTCGGCCCATTCGAGGAACTCGCCGGCCTCGCGACGCGCCTCGAAGTCGGAGCGGTCGACGAAGTGGTAGTCGCGCCCGTTCACCTCGCCCGCGCGCGGCGCACGCGTGGTGAACGAGACCGACAGCTGCAGCAGCGGCCGGTCGGTGAGCAGCGCTCGCACGAGCGAGGTCTTGCCGGCGCCCGAAGGCGCGGCGACGACGAACAGGCTGCCCGCGGAATCGGGGGGCGTCATCGGAAATTGCTCATTCACATGGGTTCGTGCGTCGGTTCACCGGGTATGCAGCCGTTCCTGCCTACTCCAGGTTCTGCACCTGTTCCCGGATCTGCTCGATCAGGACCTTCAATTCGATCGACGCACCGGTGAGGTCGATCGCCGCGGCCTTCGAGCCGAGCGTGTTCGCTTCGCGGTTCAGCTCCTGCATCAGGAAGTCGAGCCGCTTGCCCACCGGGCCGTCGCCGTGCAGGACCCGTCGCAGTTCGACGACGTGGGCCTGCAGCCGGCCGATCTCCTCGGCGACGTCGATGCGCAGCCCGTAGGCGGCGACTTCCTGGCGCACGCGCGCCATCGTTTCCTCGACCGGAATCGCGGCGCCGGTCTGCTCGAGCGCCTCGCGCAGCCGCTCGACGAGCCTGTGCTGCCAGGCGTCGACCAGTTCCGGGCCGCGCGCCGCCAGCGGCGCGACGATCGCGTCGATCGCGTCGGCCCGCTCGAGGACGAAGGCGACGAGCTTGCCGCCTTCGCGCGTGCGGCTCGCCGCGAACTCGGCCAGCGCATCGCGTGCGCAGGCGAGCGCCTCGGCGTGCAGGTCGACGCTGGCGGCGTCGTCGGCGACGACGCCGGGCCAGCGCAAGGCGTCGACGATCGTGGGCGGCGCGGCGTTGGGCATCGCCTGCGCGACCTGTCGCGCCAGGCCGGCGAAGCGGGCGAGCGCCCGTTCGTCGATGCGTGCCGTCCGTTCGTCGTCTGCCGCGCCCGGTCGCAGCGCGAGGCGGCACTCGAGCTTGCCGCGCTGCACCGACGCGGTGAACAGTTCGCGCAGCGCCGGCTCCGCCGCGCGTAGTTCGTCGGGCGCGCGCACGACGAGGTCGAGGAAACGCGCGTTGACGCTGCGCAGCTCCACGGCAAGCTGGCCGGCCGCCGTGTTGCGCACCGACTGCGCATAGCCGGTCATGCTCTGGATCGGGCGCCGTTCGGCGGGTCGCATGTGTGGGGCCGTCGATTCGTGAGGGGAAGCATCTAGAATGGGCGCATCCCGACGAGATCTCTTCGAGAGATGGCCACCCAGAACAACGCGCCGTTGCCCGATGGGCTGGAAGTCGGCGGGTATCGCATTGTAAGGAAGATATCGAGCGGCGGATTCTCCATCGTCTATCTCGCCACCGACGAGAGCGGTGTCCAGTACGCGATCAAGGAGTACCTTCCGAGTTCGCTCGTGCAGCGCGCCAGCGGCGAGCTCGAGCCGCGCGTCGCCGAGGCGAGCGAGCCGACCTTCCTGAACGGCCTGCGCTGCTTCTTCGAGGAAGGCCGGGCGCTCGCGCGCATCTTCCATCCGAACGTCGTGCGCGTCCTGAACTTCTTCCGCGCGAACGGCACCGTCTACATGGTGATGGCCTACGAGCGCGGGCGCAGCCTGCAGGAGCTCGTGCTGCGGCATCGCGGCCGCCACCACGGCCGCACGCTCGCCGAACGGCACGTGCTGCGCGTGTTCAACCTCGCGATGAACGGGCTGCGCGAGGTGCACGCCAACCGGCTGCTGCACCTCGACCTGAAGCCGGCGAACATCTACCTGCGCCTGGACGGCACGCCGCTGCTGCTCGACTTCGGCGCGGCGCGGCGCGCGCTCGACGTGCAGCCGCACAAGCTCTTCCCGATGTACACGCCCGGCTTCGCCGCGCCGGAGCTGTACCGGCGCAGCCAGCAGCTCGGGCCGTGGACCGACGTCTACGGCATCGGCGCGAGCCTGTTCGGCTGCATGGCCGGGCAGCCGCCGCAGCCGGCCGACCAGCGCGAACTGGAAGACAAGGTGCCGGCGGCGCTCGACGCGATGGACGGCGCGTATTCGCGCGCGCTGCTCGACCTCGTCGCCTGGTGCCTGAAGCTCGACGCGCTCGAGCGGCCGCAGAGCGTGTTCGCCCTGCAGCGCGCGCTGCGAGAGATCGAGACGCCGCCCGAGGACGACGAGCGCCCGACGAGCACGGTCGGTCGCTGGCTCGATACGCTGACCGGCCGCGCACCCGTGCGCCGGCGCAGCGGCGAGGGCGTGACGTCGCCCGGTTGACGCGAGGAGAGGCCATGCGGTTTTCGATCTATCAGGACACGTTGTGCGGCGCCCGCGCGACGAACCAGGACCGCATGGGCTACTGCTTCACGCGGGAAAGCCTGCTGATGCTCGTCGCCGACGGCATGGGCGGGCACCTGTACGGCGAGGTCGCCGCGCACCTGGCGCTGCAGGCGGCGGCGGCCTGCTTCCAGGCCGACGCGCGCCCCCTGCTCGACGACCCGCCGGCCTTCCTCGACCGTGCGCTGCGCCACGCGCATCACGAGATCCTCCGGCACCAGTCGCTGCACGAACTTCCCGAGGCGCCGCGCACGACCATCGTCGCCTGCGTCGTGCAGCGCGGGCGCGCCTGGTGGGCGCATGCCGGCGATTCGCGCCTGTACTGGCTGCGCGACGCGCGGCTGCTCGCGCGCACGCGCGACCACTCGAAGGTGCAGAACCTCATCGATCTCGGACAGATCGACGCCGCCCAGGCCGATTCGCACCCGGAGCGCAACAAGGTCCTCAACTGCCTGGGCTCGCCCTTCGAGCCCACGGTCGACATCGGCGGCGACGTCGCGTTGAAGGCGGGCGACACGCTGATGCTGTGCTCCGACGGCGTCTGGTCGGCGCTGCCGGAGCCGGCGCTCGTCGCGCAGCTGTCGGCCGACACGGTGCTCGCGGCGGTGCCGCGCCTCGTGCGCAAGGCGGTCGAGGAGGCCGGCGCGATGGCCGACAACGCGACGGCGCTGGCGATGACCTGGGGCGACGCGCCCGAGACCGGCGCGGCGCTGTCCTCCGAAGACTTGCCCGACGGGGCGATCACGACCACGATCGCGGTCGGGCAGCTCGAAGGCGCCTCGCCGTCCGAGGCGATGAGCGAAGACGAGATCGAGCGTACGATCCGGGAGATTCGCGAGGCGATCTCGCGCACCGGAGGCAATTGAGAGATGTCGATTCGTCCGAGCGGGCGTGCACCCGACGCGCTGCGTCCCGTCCGCCTCGAACGCGGTTTCACGAAGCACGCCGAAGGCTCGGTGCTCGTCGCCTTCGGCGACACGCGCGTGCTGTGCACCGCCAGTGTCGAGAACAAGGTTCCGCCGTTCCTGCGCGGCGCCGGCCGCGGATGGCTCACCGCCGAGTACGGGATGCTGCCGCGCTCGACGCACACGCGCAGCGAGCGCGAGGCGGCGCGCGGCAAGCAGAGCGGACGCACGCAGGAGATCCAGCGCCTGATCGGACGCAGCCTGCGTGCGGTGTTCGACCTCGAGCGGCTCGGCGAGCGCACGATCACGCTCGACTGCGACGTGTTGCAGGCCGACGGCGGCACGCGCACCGCGGCGATCACCGGCGCCTTCGTCGCCGCGCACGATGCGATCGCGCGGCTGCTCGAGCGCGGCGAGCTGCAGGCGAGTCCGGTGCGCGATTTCGTCGCCGCCGTTTCGGTCGGGCTCTACGAGGGCACGCCGGTGCTCGACCTCGACTACGCCGAGGATTCCTCCTGCGACACCGACCTGAACGTCGTGATGACCGGCGCCGGCGGCTTCGTCGAAGTGCAGGGCACCGCCGAAGGCGAACCCTTCACGCGCGCGCAGATGGACGCGCTGCTCGACCTGGCCGGCGCCGGCATCGGCCGTCTCGTCGAGTTGCAGCGCAAGGCACTCGAGCGATGAGGAGTCGGGTGCGATGAAGCTCGATCGCATCGTCCTCGCATCGGGCAACGCCGGCAAGCTCGCCGAGATGACGGAACTGCTCGCGCCGCTGGGCGTCACCGTCCAGTCGCAGGCGGCGCTCGGCGTCACCGAGGCCGAGGAGCCGCACTGCACCTTCCTCGAGAACGCGCTGGTGAAGGCGCGCCGGGCGAGCCGGCTGACCGGACTGCCGGCGATCGCCGACGACTCGGGCCTGTGCGTCGATGCGCTCGGCGGCCGCCCGGGGGTGCTGTCCGCGCGCTGGGCCTCCGCGGGCGGAAACGACGGCATCGAGAGCGACCGCAACGAGCGCGACCGTGCGAACAACGCGAAGCTCGTGCGGGAACTGGCGGGGCTGGGCGATCGCAGCGCGCATTTCTACTGCGTGCTGGTGCTGCTGCGCGCCGCCGACGATCCGCAGCCGATCGTCGCCGACGCCAGCTGGCAGGGCGAGGTGATCGACCGGCCGCGCGGCAGCAACGGATTCGGCTACGACCCGCACCTGTTGCTGCCGTCGCTCGGGTGCACGGTGGCCGAGCTCGACGCCGAACGGAAGAATCGCCTGAGCCATCGCGGGCGGGCGATGCAGGCGCTGATCGAACGCCTGCGCGAGGCGGGCGCGATCGGGTGACGCAGCCCGCGCAGCCGAGGGCGCCGGGCGTGGAATCGCGGGTTCGCACGATCGTGCGCCGCCGGGCAGGCGAGCAGCCTTCGGGCGTGCAGTCGGCGCCGCCCTTGTCGGTCTACGTGCACCTGCCGTGGTGCATCCGCAAGTGCCCATATTGCGATTTCAACTCGCACGCGGTCGTCGACGGCGACGAGCTTCCCGAGCGGCGCTATCTCGATGCACTGCGCGCCGATCTCGAGGCCGCGCTGCCGCAGGTCTGGGGCCGCCCCGTGCAGACGATCTTCGTCGGCGGCGGGACGCCGAGCCTGTTCTCGCCCGAGGCGATCGACGCGCTGCTGACGATGCTGCGCACGCTGCTGCCGGTCGCGCCGGGAGCCGAGGTGACGATGGAGGCGAATCCCGGCACCTTCGAGGCGGGGCGCTTCCGCGCCTTCGCCGAGGCGGGCGTCACGCGCCTGTCGATCGGCGTGCAGAGCTTCTCCGACGAAATGCTGCCGCGGATCGGCCGCGTGCACGACGCCGCGCAGGCGCGCCGCGCGATCGAGACCGCGGCGAAGCACTTCGACACCTGGAACGTCGACCTGATGTATGCGCTTCCCGGCCAGGCCGCGGAGGCGCTGCGCGCCGACCTGCGCGAGGCGCTGTCGTTCTCGCCGCCGCATCTGTCGTACTACCATCTGACGCTCGAGCCGAACACGGCCTTCGCGCTGCGACCGCCGGTGCTGCCCGACGAGGACGCGGCGAGCGAGATGCAGGCGCTGATCGAGGAAGAGGCGCAGCGCGCCGGACTGCGCCAGTACGAGGTCTCGGCCTACGCGCGGCCGCGGCATCGGTGCGCGCACAACCTGAACTACTGGCAGTTCGGCGACTATCTCGGGCTCGGCGCCGGCGCGCACGGCAAGCTGTCGTTCCAGGACCGGATCGTTCGCGACGCGCGCGTGCGCAATCCGCGCGAGTACATGCGCGCGGCGCTCGGCGAAGGCGGCGAGGGGCCGATCGCGTCGTCGCGGCCGGTGCCGGCGCGCGAACTGCCCTTCGAGTTCATGCTGAACGCGCTGCGACTCGTCGAAGGCGTGCCGGCCGCGTGGTTCGTCGAGCGCACCGGCCTGTCGACGATCGCGATCGCCGACGCGGTGCAGCGGGCGGTCGCGCGCGGGCTGCTCGAACCGGATCCGACCGTGTATCGCGCGACGCCCCTCGGCGCGCGCTTCCTGAACGACCTGCAGCAGATGTTCCTGCCCGAATGAGACGGACGAAGGAGGAGACGATGGACACGATGCAGACGACGATGATGCCGGTGCCGCTGTCGCTGAATCGGCTGCTCGAGCACGCGGGCAGGCTCTTCCCGGAGCGCGAGATCGTCACCCGCCTGCCGGACAAGTCGCTGCGCCGGCACAGCTACGCGCAGTGGTACGCGCGCACGCGCGCGCTGGCGTCGGCGCTGCAGCGGCTCGGGCTGCGCCGCGGCGAGCGCGTCGCCACGCTGTGCTGGAATCATCACGCGCATCTCGAGGCGTACTTCGGCATCCCCGCCGCGGGCGGCGTCATGCACACGCTGAACCTGCGCCTCGCGCCCGACGACCTCGGCTGGATCGCGCACCATGCTAAGGATCGCTTCCTGATCGTCGACGACACGCTGCTGCCGCTGTACGAGCGCTTCGCGTCGCTGCATCGCTTCGAGCGCGTGATCGTGTTCCCGTTCTCCGGCGCCCCGGTCGACGAGCGCGAAGGCGACGCCGCGCAGGGCCTCGCGCCGATCGACGACTACGAGCGCCTGCTCGCCCAGGCGAGCCCCGCGTTCGAGTACGTCGCGCACGACGAGAACGACCCGGTGGCGATGTGCTACACCTCCGGCACGACCGGCCGGCCGAAGGGCGTCGTCTACTCGCATCGCTCGACCGTCCTGCATTCGCTGAACTGCGCGCTGCCCGACTACGTCGCGCTGTCGGCCAACGACGTCGTGCTGCCGGTCACGCCGATGTTCCACGCGAACTCCTGGGGCATCCCGTACACCGCGGTGATGGTCGGCGCGAAGCTCGTCTTTCCCGGACCGCACCTGCACCCCGAAGACCTGCTCGACCTGATGCAGCTCGAGCCGCCGACGCTGTCGCTGGGCGTGCCGACGATCTGGCTCGCGCTGATCCAGGCCTTCGAGGCGCATCCCGGCCGCTGGAAGCTGCCGGAGGGCATGCGCAGCATGGTCGGCGGCGCGGCGGTGCCCGAATCGCTGATCCGCGCCTTCGCGCGCAACGGCGTGCGGCTCGCGCAGGGCTGGGGCATGACCGAGACCTCGCCGATGGTGTCGCTCTTCTTCGAGAAGCCCGAGTTGCGCGGCAAGACGAGCGAGGACGAGTGGTTCGCGCGCAAGGCGACCTGCGGGCTGGCGGTGCCGCTCGTGGAGGTGCGCATCATGGGCGACGCGGGGGTGGCCGATTGGAACGGCCGCGACGTGGGCGAGCTGCAGGCACGCGGACCGTTCATCACCGGCTCGTATCACGACGAGCCGCGCAGCCCCGAGAAGTTCACCGACGACGGCTGGCTGCGCACCGGCGACGTCGCGTCGATCGACCCGCACGGCTACATCCGCATCACCGACCGCACGAAGGACCTGATCAAGTCGGGCGGCGAATGGATCAGCTCGGTCGACCTCGAGAACGCGATCATGGCGCACCCGGCGGTGGCCGAGGCGGCCGTCATCGCGATCGCACACCCGAAGTGGACCGAGCGGCCGCTCGCCTGCGTCGTGCTCAAGCCCGGCAAGCGACTCGACGCGAAGGAGCTGCGCGAGTTCCTCGCGCCGAAGTGCGCACGATGGCAGCTGCCCGACGCGATCGAGTTCGTCGACGAGATCCCGCGCACGTCGACCGGCAAGTTCTGGAAGGTGAAGCTGCGCGAGCGCTATGCCGACTGGAGCTGGCCGCAGGACGCAGCGACGCCCGAGGCGAGCTGACGACGCTCGCGCGCCGGCGTCCGACGCTATTTCTTCCAGTGGCCCGCCGCCTCGGTGATGAAGGGCCCGCAGACCGCCGCGTTGATCTTGCAGTCGAGCAGCACCGGGCCTTCGTCGGGCGAGCGCAGCAGCGACGCCGCTTCGCGCAGCTGCTCGAGCGTGCGGATCGTCGCCGTGCGAAAGCCGAAGGCTTCGGCGACCGGCGCATAGTCGACGTCGGGGAACACCGCCTGCGCGACCGGCATGTTCGCCAGGCGCAGGTAGTGCATCTCGGCGCCGTAGGCGCAGTCGTTCATCACGACGACGACCAGCGGGATGTCCTCGCGCACCGCCGTCTCGAGCTCGCCGAGCGTCATCAGCAGCCCGCCGTCCCCGACGACCAGCACGGTCGTCGAATCGGGGCGCGCCTTGGCGAAGCCCAGCGCCGTCCCGAAGGCCATGCCCACCGAGAAGAAGTCCCAGGCCGTCTTCAGGTGGTCGGGGCCCTGCACCGCAAGGTAGGGCAGCACCTGCGTGAAGTTCCCCGAGTCGTAGACGAGATTGCGATCGGGCGGCAGCAGTCGGTCGAGCTCGAGCGCGAGCGCGCGCGGATCGACGGTGCGCGGCGTGTGCTCGGCTCGGAACTCGTCGGCCCACGCGAAGTGCGCGAGCCGCAGCCGGTTGTCTTCGTTGCGCAGCGGCTTGTCCTCCGCCGCGCGTTCGGGCAGCGCCTCGAGCAGCTGCTCGGCGACCGCGCGCGCGTCGCCGACCACGGCGACGTCCGCCGGTCCCCAGCGGCCGATGTGGCCGCGAACGCGGTCGACGTGCACGATCGGTGCGCCCGCCGCGAGCGCCTCCCCGGCGCTCGTCGTGCGCTGGTTGAAGCTCGCGCCGAAGACGACGATGCAGTCGGCCTCGTCCATCAGGCGACGGCCCGCCGAGTGCGAGAACGAGCCGATGATGCCGACGTGGAACGGATGGCCGCGAAAGAGGTCCTTCGCCTTCAGCGAAGTGGCGAGCACCGCGCCGAGCCGGTCGGCCAGGCGCTCGATCGCGTCGCGCGCCCCGGCGCGGTGCGCACCGGCGCCGCAGACGAACAGCGGCTTGCGGCTGCGCTGCAGGACGGCGACCGCAGCGTCGATCGACGCGCGCGAAGCACGGCCGTCGCCCTGCGGCGCGCCTCGGGCAGCGGCGGGATCGACGGTCGGCGCGGGATCGGCGACCGCGTCGGCGTCGGCGTCGATCTCGGCGTACTGGACGTCGACCGGAAGCAGCAGCGCGACCGCTTCGCCGCGACGCGCGTGCGCGATCGCCAGTCGCAGCGTGTCGAGCGCACCGGCGGCCGAACGCGCGACGAACGTGCGAATGCCGGCGGCGCGCAGCACGGCCTCGGCGTCGAGTGCCTTGCCGTCGGGACCGAGCTCGTTGTCCTGCGCGGCGCCGATCGGCGCGTCGCCGAACATCAGCAGCAGCTTCGAGCCGGTGCGGCTGGTGCTGACCACGCCGTGCAGGCCGTTGGCCGTCGCCGGCCCGCGCCCGATCAGTGCGAGGCCGAGCTCGCCGGTCGCCGATGCCCAGCCGTCGGCCATCCCGATCGCGCTGTTCTCGTGGCGCGCGGCATGGAAGGCGACGCCCATCGCATCCAGCGTCGAGGCGAGCAGCATCGTGTCGTCGCTCATCAGTCCGAAGACCGGCGTCGCGAGCGACCGCAGCTCCCGCGCCAGCACTTCGTAGACGGGGGTGCGGCGCGCTCGCGTGCCGCCCGAACCGGCCGGCATGGGTGCGGGAGTGGTGGACACCGGGCTCTCCTCCATAAGGTCTATATAAAAGTAATCTACAAGAGCCGACGCGCCCGGCGGGGATACCCACACTGGCAGTGCGCCGGATTGGGGCCGGGTTGCGCGCTTCCGCGCGCTACGATGCACCTAAGTAGTGCGATCCCCGCCGCGACTTGCGCTGCAATGGTGCGGACGGCACGCCGACGGCGCCCTGGGCGCATGGCATGGATCCTGCTGCATCGTGAATGGGCACGCTTTTGAAGCCGCGCCGAAAAGAGTCGAGAATCGCGCCTTTTCCCGATCGAATCCCACCCTCCCCAGGAGAACTCCCAAGATGGCTAGCGTTCAGGACGTGACCCGCATGATCGCGGACAACGAAGTGAAATTCGTCGATCTGCGCTTCACCGACACACGCGGCAAGGAGCAGCACGTCTCGGTGCCGGCGAAGGGCTTCGACGCCGAGAAATTCGAGACCGGTCATCCCTTCGACGGCTCGTCGATCGCCGGCTGGAAGGGCATCGAGGCCTCCGACATGCTGCTGATGCCCGATCCGGAGACCGCCTGCCTCGATCCGTTCCGCGAGGAGGCGACGCTGCTGCTGTCGTGCGACGTGATCGAGCCGTCGGACGGGGTCGGGTACGCGCGCGACCCGCGTTCGATCGCGCGCCGCGCCGAGGCCTACCTGAAGTCCAGCGGCATCGGCGACACCGCGTATTTCGGCCCGGAGCCCGAGTTCTTCATCTTCGACTCGGTGACCTGGTCGATCGACATGTCGGGCTGCGCGGTGCGCATCCAGTCGGAGGAAGGCTCGTGGTCGACGGGCCGGGAGTTCGAGGGCGGCAACCTCGCGCACCGTCCGGCGGTGAAGGGGGGCTACTTTCCCGTGCCGCCGGTCGACTCGTTCCAGGACATCCGTTCCGAGATGTGCGTGATCCTCGAGCAGATGGGCATTCCCGTGGAAGTGCACCATCACGAGGTCGGAGGCGCGGGGCAGAACGAGATCGGCACGAAGTTCTCGACGCTGGTGCAGCGCGCCGATTGGCTCCAGCGAATGAAATACGTGATTCATAACGTCGCCCATAGCTACGGCAAGACGGCGACCTTCATGCCGAAGCCGATCGTCGGCGACAACGGCTCCGGCATGCACGTGCACCAGTCGATCTGGAAGGACGGCCAGAACCTGTTCGCCGGCGACAAGTACTCGGGGCTGTCGGATTTCGCGCTGCACTACATCGGCGGCGTCATCCATCACGCGCGTGCGCTGAACGCGATCGCCAATCCGACGACCAACTCGTACCGCCGGCTGGTGCCGCACTTCGAGGCGCCGGTCAAGCTCGCGTACTCGAGCCGCAACCGCTCGGCGTCGATCCGCATCCCGTACGTGCCGAGCCCGAAGGGCCGGCGCATCGAGGTGCGCTTCCCCGATCCGATGGCCAACCCGTACCTGCTGTTCGCGGCGCTGATGATGGCCGGCCTCGACGGCGTGCAGAACCGCATGCATCCGGGCGAACCGGCCGACAAGAACCTGTACGACCTGCCGCCCGAGGAGGAGGCGCGCATCCCCACGGTGTGCGCGTCGCTCGACCAGGCGCTCGAGGCGCTCGATCGCGACCGCGAGTTCCTCACGCGGGGCAGCGTCTTCACCAACGACATGATCGACGCCTACCTGGCGCTCAAGAGCGAGGAGGTGCAGCGCGTGCGGATGACGACGCATCCGGTCGAGTTCGACCTCTACTACAGTCTGTGATTGCGCGGGTCGGACGCGACGTTCCGCAGGTCGGTCGGCCGTTCGGTCGCCTTGGATTCCGTGCGCGGGCTGTCTTACACTCGGACGCCCGCTGCACAGGATTGCGCCGTCCATGACCGTCCGTTCCCGTTTCGCGTTCGTCGCGTGCGTCGTCGCCGGCATCGGCCTCGGCGCATCCTCCCCGTCGGTCTTCGCCCAGGTGTATCGATGCGATTCTCCGAACGGCGTGCCGGTGTACCAGGGCACGCCGAAGGGAACCAACTGCCAGCCGGTCGACCTGCAGCCGCTCACGACGATCCCGTCGCCCAGGCTGCCCGCGTCGAAGGCGTCGGGGTCGGCGGGCGCCGGCGGCTCGCCGGCGGCGCGTCCGTCGCCCGAGGGCTTCCCGAAGGTCGACGCCGCGGCACAGCGCGCGCGCGACGACGATCGGCGCCGCATTCTCGAGGACGAGCTGCACAAGGAGCAGGCGCGGCTCGACGAACTGAAGGCCGAGTACAAGAACGGCGAGCCCGATCGGCTCGGCAACGAACGCAACTACCAGAAGTACCTCGATCGGGTCGCCCGGCTCGAGGAGGACATCGCACGAACCGAGACCAACATCGCGTCGCTGCGGCGCGAGCTGACGACGATCCGCCCGTAGCGCCGGCGTCCGCCCCGTCGGGCGCGCCGGCCGGGTCCGGCGCGCCGGCCACGCGGGCGGCGCCGGCCGATGCCGGCGCGTTCGCCGCATTCGACTGGCTCGCCGTCGCGGTCGTCGTTCTCGACGCGCGCGGTCGTGCGCGCTTTCTCAACGCGGCGGCCGAACAGCTGTTCGGCCTGTCGCGCCGGCAGGCGGTGGGACGCCGCTTCGCCGCCCATTTCGTCGATCCGCAGCCGCTCGAGCGCCTGCTCGCGGAAGCCGCCGACGGCGGGTTCGAGGAGAAGACCACCGACCTCGCGCTGGGGCGCCCCGGTCGCGATGCGCAGCAACTCATCGTTTCCGTCGTCGTCGGCGCCGATCCGTCCGCGCCGGTGCTGCTCGAATTCCGGCCGCACGAGCAGCGCCAGCGCGTCGACCGGGCCGAGCGGCTGATCGAGTCGACGAGCGCGTATCGGGAGCTCGTGCGCCAGCTCGCGCACGAGATCGGCAATCCGCTCGGCGGCATCCGCGGCGCGGCGCAACTGCTCGACGTCGAGCTCGACTCGCCGGCACTGCGCGAATACACGCGCGTGATCGTCAAGGAGGCCGACCGGCTGCAGTCGCTCGTCGACCGCCTGCTCGCGCCGCATCGCGGCCGTCACGTGCCCGAGCGCGTGAACATCCACGAGGTCTGCGAGTGGGTGCGTTCGGTGGTGCTCGCCGAGTTCCCGCGCGGGCTGGAGATCCTGCGCGACTACGACGCCAGCCTGCCGGAGCTGCTCGCCGACCGCGAGCGGCTGGTGCAGGCGCTGCTGAACCTCGTGCGCAACGCCGCGCAGGCGATGCACGGCAACGGCCGCATCGTGCTGCGCACGCGCATCGCGCGCCAGCAGACGATCGCCCGCCGGCGCTGGAAGCTCGCGCTCGACCTGCACGTGATCGACGACGGTCCGGGCGTGCTGCCCGCGCTCGCCGAGCGCATCTTCGATCCGCTGGTCTCGGGACGCCACGGCGGCAGCGGCCTCGGGCTCACGCTCGCGCAGAACCTCGTGCAGCAGCACGGCGGCATCATCGAGTTCGAGAGCCGGCCGGGCAAGACCGACTTCCGCATCCGCTTGCCCTTGCCGGAGGATCCGACGTGAGCGCCGTCTGGGTCGTCGACGACGACGAATCGATTCGCTGGGTGCTCGAGCGCGCCTTCGAGCGCGAAGGACTCGCCACGCGCGTGTTCGGCGACGCGCGTTCGTGCCTCGCCGCGCTGGCCAACGACGCCCCCCGCGTGCTCGTCTGCGACATCCGCATGCCCGGCGACAGCGGGCTGCAGCTGCTCGCCGAGTTCCGCCGGCGCGAGCCCGACACGCCGGTGATCGTGATGACCGCGTACTCGGACCTCGACAGCGCGGTGGCGGCGCTGCAGGGCGGCGCCTTCGAGTACCTGCCCAAGCCCTTCGACGTGCCGGCCGCGGTGCAGCTCGTGCGTCGCGCGCTCGAGCAGCGTGCAGCCGATCCGGGCGACGACGACGCGATCGAGATGCGGCTCGGGCTGCTCGGCCGCGCACCCGCGATGCAGGACGTCTTCCGCGCCATCGGCCGGCTCGCGCAGTCGAACGCGACGGTGTTGATCACCGGCGAGTCGGGCACCGGCAAGGAGCTGGTCGCCCGCGCGCTGCACGAGCACAGCCCGCGCGCGACGCGCGAGTTCGTCGCGGTCAACGCGGCGGCGATCCCGCGCGAGCTGCTCGAGTCCGAGCTCTTCGGTCACGAGCGCGGCGCCTTCACCGGCGCGGTGCAGACGCGGCAGGGCCGCTTCGAGCAGGCGCGCGGCGGTACGCTCTTCCTCGACGAGATCGGCGACATGCCGCCCGAGATGCAGACCCGGCTGCTGCGCGTGCTCTCCGACGGGCAGTACTACCGGGTCGGCGGCCACCAGCCGCTGAAGGCCGAGGCGCGCGTGATCGCGGCCACGCACCAGGCGCTCGAGGAGCGCGTGCGGCTCGGGCTGTTCCGCGAGGACCTGTTCCATCGCCTGAACGTCATCCGGCTTCGGCTTCCGTCGCTGCGCGAACGCGCCGACGACGTCCCGCTGCTGGCGCGGCACTTCCTGCAGCAGAGCGCCCGGGAACTCGGCGCGGAAACGAAGCGGCTGTCGCGTTCGGCGCTGCGGGCGCTGTCCGAGTACCCGTGGCCGGGCAACGTCCGCGAGCTCGAGAACCTGTGCCGCTGGCTCACGCTGATGGTCCCGTCGCGCGTCGTCGAGCTGCGCGACCTGCCCGAGGCGATCCGGCAACCGGCGCTGCTGCCCGCCGGACCGAACGCGGCGGCGGTCGTCGAGCAGGAGACGACGATCGACGTGGGCGCGCCGCCCGCGCCGACGACGGCGGGCTTCGTGCGCAGCCTGCCCGCGGCGCCGGCGGGCGCGCCGCTGAATGCCGACGAAGCCGACGGACCGTCGGCGCCCGCGCACTACGGACGCGTCGAGCGCGCGCCCGGATGGCAGCAGCTGCTCGCCGCCGAGGTCGCTGCGCAGCTCGCCTCGCAGTCCGGCTCCGACGACGCGACGATGCTGATGGACCGGCTCACGCGCGACTTCGAGGCGACGGTGATCGCGACCGCGCTGCGCCACACGCGCGGGCGACGCGTCGAGGCGGCGCAGCGGCTGGGCATCGGGCGCAACACGATCACGCGCAAGATCGGCGAGCTGCGCCTCGACGAGCTCGAGCGCTCCTGAGAAGACGCGCGCGCGCCGGCGTTTCGGCGCGCGAGCAACAACACGCGCGCGAACGGGCGCCTTGCCGGGCATCGCGAAGGGTAGACTTCGCGCCGGGAGGATGCGGATCGAATGCCCAACGAGAGTTTCGGCGAAGCGATGCGGCGCGCGCTCGGCACGCAGTTGATGACGGTCGCCGGCGCGGTCGCGCTGCTGCTGATCGGCTGGGTGATCGGTCTCGTCGCCGCCGCCGGCACGCGCCGCGCATTGTCGCTCGCGCAGGTCAACCGCCGGCTCGCGCCCGCGCTCGGTCGCGCGGTCGACATCGAGCTGCTCGTCTCGCGGCTCGTGTTCTGGTTCGTGCTGCTCGTCGCGCTCGTCGCCGCCTTCAACACGCTCGACCTGCAGGTGGCGTCGGCGCCCTTCGCCGCGATGATCGGCGACGTGGTCTCGTACCTCCCGCAGGTGCTCGCGGCGCTCGTGCTGGCGCTCGTCGGCTGGATGCTGGCGCTGCTCGTGCGCAACGGGCTCACGCGGCTGCTCGACAGCACGACGCTCGACGAGCGGCTGAGCGCCGAGGCGGGCATGCGCCCGATCTCCGAGAGCATCGGGCACGTGGGCTACTGGGTGGTGCTGCTGCTGTTCCTGCCGATGGTGCTCGGCGCGCTCGGGCTGCAGGGCCTGCTGCTGCCCGTGCAGAACCTCGTCGACCAGCTGCTCGGCTTCCTGCCGAACCTCTTCGGCGCCGCGATCGTCGTCGTCGTCGGCTACTACGTCGCGAAGATCGCGCGCGGCATCGTCGCCAACCTGCTCGTCGCCACGCGCGTGCAGGCGCTCGCGCGCAGCATCGGCCTGAACGAAGCGACCGACCTGCCGCGACTGGCCGGCACCGTCGTCTTCCTCGTCATCTTCGTTCCCACGCTGATCTCGGCGCTCGATGCGCTCGCGATCCAGGCGATCTCCGAGCCGGCGACGATCATGCTGGCCGAGTTCATCGCGGCGGTTCCGGAGCTGCTCGCCGCGGCGCTGATCGTTGCGCTGACCTGGTACGTGGCGCGCTTCGTCGCGGCGCTGACGACCAACGTGCTCGAGGGCGCCGGGCTCGACCGGCTCGCCGCGCGTACCGGACTGCAGCCGATGCTCGGGTCGCTGCGCCTGTCGCAGCTGGTCGGCCGGCTGCTGCTCTTCTTCGCGATGCTGCTCGCGATCGCCGAGGCGGCGAACCGGCTGCATTTCGGACAGGTGAGCGAACTGGTCGGCGCGTTCATCGTCTTCGGCGGCGACGTGCTGCTCGGCATCCTCATCCTGCTCGTCGGCCTGTGGCTGGCGAACGTGCTCGGCTCGGCGGTGGCGCGCAGCCCCTACGACGGTTCGGTGTGGCTCGGCGGACTGGTGCGGGCACTGATCATCGGGCTCGTGCTCGCGATGGGCCTGCGCGCGATGGGCATCGCCGACTCGATCGTCAATCTCGCCTTCGGGCTGACGCTCGGCGCGGTGGCGGTCGCCTTCGCGCTGTCCTTCGGACTGGGCGGGCGCGAGGCGGCCGGCCGCCTGCTCGAGCACTGGTTGTCGAAGCTGCGGCGCTGACGAGGGCGCGCGTCGCGCCCCGCGCTCAGAAGCGGATCGGGTTCGGCCCGGTGGGGAAGGCAGCGGGCGACAGCAGGCCTTCCACGCTGCGGTTCGAGGCGGTCGCGTCCTGCGGCGCAGGGGCGGGCGCATCGGTCGCAGCCGCGGGAGCGGCCGGCGTGCGCGCCGCGGTCTCGCCGTGCATCGGCGCGAGCGTCCGCGGATCGCGCTTCGCCGGCAGCATCGACGACTTGGGATAGCCGGTCGCGTCGAGTGCGCGGTCCCAGCCCGTCGACTCGAAGCCGACCAGCCGTTCGGGACCGATCGAGAGGCTCGGGAAGAGCGCTTTCTCGAAGCCGAGCGCATGGAAGGCCTTGATCCCGGCGGCGTCCTTCACGCTCTTCTCGGTGTACGGGACGCCGCGCCGCGCGAGGTGTTCGCGCGCGAGTTGGCACGGCTCGCATTCGGGCGACGTGTAGAGCGTGACCGGATAGCGGGCGGCGGCCGAACGCAGCGCCCACGGCAGCGTCGGGTCGCCGATCGACGATGCCTGCGGTCGCGCGGAGATCGATTGCGTGCGCACGACCCTGCCCTGCGCATCGGGCATCGGCTGCCGGTCGCTGTAGTGCACGCGGCCGTTCGCGTCGACCCACTTGATCGGCGCGTTCGACGGCGGCTGTGCCGCCTGCGCGGCGGCCGCGCCCAGCAGGACGAGCGAGAGGACTCCCGCGATGCCTGCCGCAGCCGGCGCGGCCAGGAAGCGCGCGACCGGCGTGCGGTCGGGGCTGCTGCTACGATGGTTGCGAGGAGCGGGCATGGGACGGCTCGGCGACGGAGGCCTCGACCATCCCATTGTGTCGCAGCAGCGCGTCCATCTCGGGGTCGCGTCCCCTGAACGCACGGAACGAGTCGATGGCCGGTCGACTGCCGCCCACGGCGAGGATCTCGTCGAGGAAGCGCCGCCCGGTGCGCGCGACGCTCGCCGCGGCATCGGCCTCGTTCATCGCTTCCTCGAAGGCCGCGTAGGCGTCCGCCGACAGCACCTCGGCCCACTTGTAGCTGTAGTAGCCGGCCGAATAGCCGCCTGCGAAGATGTGCGAGAAGCTGTTCTGGAAGCGGTTCCACGCCGGCGGCGCGACCACCGCGATCTCGGCGCGCACTTCGTCGAGCACCTGCTGGACCGTCTGCGCGCCACCGGGCACGTATTCGCTGTGCAGGCGCATGTCGAACAGCGCGAACTCGATCTGGCGCAGCGTCATCATCCCGCTCTGGAAGTTCTTCGCCGCGAGCATGCGGTCGAACAGCGCCCTGGGAATCGAAGCGCCGGTGTCGACGTGCGCGCTCATCGATTCGACGATGTCCCATTCCCAGCAGAAGTTCTCCATGAACTGGCTGGGCAGCTCGACCGCGTCCCATTCCACGCCGCCGATGCCCGAGACGCCGAGGTCGTCGATACGCGTGAGCAGGTGGTGCAGCCCGTGGCCGAACTCGTGGAACAGCGTCGTGACGTCGTCGTGCGTGAGCAGCGCCGGACGCGAGCCGATCGGAGGCTGGAAGTTGCAGGTGAGGTACGCGACCGGGGTCTGCAGCGCCGAGCCGCGGCGGCGGCGCGAGCGCGCGTCGTCCATCCACGCCCCGGGGCGCTTCGATTCGCGCGCGTACAGGTCGGTGTAGAACTGTCCGATCAGCGTGCCGTCGCGCTCCACGCGGAAGAAGCGCACGTCCGGGTGCCATACCGGCGCGGTGTCGGGCGCGATGCGCACGCCGAACAGCCTTTCGACGAGGCCGAACAGGCCGTCGAGCACGCGCGGGAGCTGGAAGTACTGCTTGACCTCGCGATCGGAGAACGCGTAGCGCGCCTCCTTGAGCTTCTCGCTCACCCAGGCGAGGTCCCAGGCCTGCGGATCGGGCAGCGAAAGGTCGCGCGCGGCGAACTCGCGCAGCTCGTCGAGGTCGCGCAACGCGAAGGGGCGGGCGCGCGCGGCGAGCTCGCGCAGGAATCGCTTCACGTCGTCGGGAGACTGCGCCATCTTCGGCACGAGCGACACCTCGGCGAAGTTGGCGTAGCCGAGCAGCTTCGCCTCCTCGGCACGCAGCGCGAGCAGCTCGTCGATGACCGGCTCGTTGTCCAGCGCGAGCGCGCGGTCGCCGGCCGGCGCGACGGCGCCCTTCGACGCGCGCGTCGTGTACGCACGATACAGCTCCTCGCGCAGCGGCCGGTCGTGCGCGTACTGCATCACCGGGAAGTACGACGGGAACTGCAGCGTGAACTTCCAGCCTTCGACGCCGTCGCGGATCGCCGCTTCGCGCGCGGCCTCGCGCGCGTCGTCGGGCAGCCCCTCGAGTTGCGCCTCGTCGGTGACGATCTTCGAGTACGCGTTGGTCGCGTCGAGCACGTTCTCGGAGAACTTCTGCGCGAGCGCCGCCTGGCGCTGCTGGATCTCGGCGTAGCGTTCGCGCGCGGGCGAGACGAGCTCTGCGCCGCCGAGGCGGAAGTCGCGCAGCGCGTTCTCGACGATGCGCTTGCGCGCCGGCGTGAGCGATTCGAACTCGGCCGATTTCGCGTACTGCTTGTATCTTTCGAAGAGCGCCTGGTCCTGGCCGAGCTCGGTCCAGAACTCGGTGATCTTCGGCAGGTTCGCGTTGTACGCCTCGCGCAGCGCCGGTGTGTCGGCGACCGAGTTCAGATGGCCGACCATGCCCCAGGCACGCCCGAGGCGCTCGGTAGCGTCCTCGAGCGGCTCGATGAAGTCGTCCCACGACAGCGGCGTGCGGTCGTCGGTGACGTCCTGCAGCGTGGCGCGCGCCTCGGCGATCAGCCGATCGATGGCAGGGGCGACCTGCTCGGGGGAGAAATCGGCGAAGCGCGGAAGCCCGGAGAAATCCAGCAGCGCGTTCGGCGCTTCGGCGGGCCGTTCGTTGGGGGCGCCGGTCGGGCGCCCGGGGGTGCGGTCGGCGGACATCGTGCTTCTTCGTCCTCCTGGAACGGGTGTTTCGGTCGCGTCAGGCCTGTTCCTGCGCGCGCGACTGCTTGCGTTCGGCGGCCTCGATCGTGTTCACGAGCAGCATCGCCCGCGTCATCGGGCCGACGCCGCCCGGGACCGGCGTGATCCAGGACGCGACGCGGCTCGCCGACTCGAAGTCGACGTCGCCGCACAGCTTGCCGCTGTCGTCGCGGTTCATGCCGACGTCGATGACGATCGCACCGGGCTTGATCATGTCGCCGGTGATCATCCGCGCACGGCCCACCGCGGCTACGAGGATGTCGGCGCGACGCGTGTGCGCGGCGAGATCGCGCGTCCTGCTGTGGCAGATGGTGACGGTGGCGTCGGCCTGCAAGAGCAGCATCGCCTGCGGCTTGCCGACGATGTTGCTGCGGCCGACGACGACGGCCTCGGCCCCGCGCAGCTGCGCACCGGCGTGCTCGAGCAGCCGCATCACGCCGTAGGGCGTGCAGGGCAGGAAGCCGCGCTGCCCGGTCATCAGCGCGCCGGCGCTGGCGACGTGGAAGCCGTCGACGTCCTTGGCGGGCGAGATCGTCTCGATGACCGTGAACGGATCGATCTGCGGCGGCAACGGCAGCTGCACGAGGATGCCGTCGACCGCGTCGTCCTCGTTGAGCGCGCGGATGCGTGCGAGCAGCGCCTGCTGCGTCGTCTCGGCGGGCAGGCGGTCCAGCGTCGAGCGGATGCCGGCCTCCTCGCAGTCCTTCACCTTGTTGCGCACGTAGATCGCCGAGCCCGGATCGTCGCCGACGAGGATCACCGCGAGGCCCGGGGCGCGCCCGGAGCGGGCGAGTGCGGCGACGCGTTGCGCCACTTCGGCACGGATCGATTTCGCCAATGCGGCGCCGTCGAGAATCTTTGCGCTCATGTTCGGAAGAGGGGATCGTGGGAGGGAGCCGGCGACGAGTGCGCGCAAGCGGCATGCCGCCGGAGTGCAATCGAGTCTAGCACGCGGCCCTGCGCCGACTTGCGCAGCCGCTGCTCCGTGGCATATACTCGCTGGCTCTTCTGGGGGTATAGCTCAGCTGGGAGAGCGCTTGCATGGCATGCAAGAGGTCAGCGGTTCGATCCCGCTTACCTCCACCAGACATCCGGTCCCGTTCGTCTAGAGGCCTAGGACACGACCCTTTCACGGTCGGTACAGGGGTTCGAATCCCCTACGGGACGCCACCACTTCGAAAAGACCTGGACGCCTGCGGTGTGCGCTTCGCCAGAAGTCGCGTCCTGCAGCAACGCCCCCTCGGCATCGTGGCGTACTACCTCGTCAAGGTCGTCGTTTCCGCGCTGATCGTCGTTGCGATCTCCGAGATCGCGAAGCGACACTCGGGTTTCGCGGCGCTGGTTGCCTCCTTGCCCCTTACGTCGCTGCTGGCGTTCGTCTGGCTGCATCTGGAGGGAGTGCCGGCCGAGAAGGTCGCGGGGCTGTCGTGGCAGATCTTCTGGCTCGTGATCCCGTCGCTGGTGCTGTTCGTGCTGCTGCCCCTGCTCCTGCGAAACGGTGTCGGCTTCTGGACGAGCCTTGCGGTCTCCGTGGCGGCGGCGGCCGGAACCTACCTGGCCGCGCTGCCGCTGCTGCGACGTTTCGGAGTCGAGCTGTAGGGGGATCGCGAAGTCGGCAGATCGCGCCGACGGTTCGAGCAAGTCGCTTCGCTCAACGGGTCGGCAGCAGGATCCTCGACTCCGCGAGCGCCTCTTCCGGCGCGCCGAACGCGTCGACGGCCGGGACGGTCAAATGACGGGCGACTCCTGCCGTCGTGCCTTTCGGCGTCGGGAGCACCAGCGCACGCATCGCGTCGGCGGCCATCGGCTGCGAGAACAGGTATCCCTGCACTTCGTCGCAACCGCGTGCACGCAGCAGCTCGAGCTGCTCGGCGGTCTCCACTCCCTCCGCGATCACCTTCAGGTGCAACGCGCGCGACAGCGAAACGACCGCCTCGACCGTCTCGATGGAGCCGCTGGTGCCGGCGAGGTCGTGCACGATCGAGCGGTCGATCTTCAGCGCGCGCACGGGCATGCGCGACAGCTGCGCGAGCTTCGAGTAGCCGACGCCGAAGTCGTCGATGTGCAGCGTGAAGCCCAGTGCGACGAGCTGTGCGATGGTCTGCACGGCGCGATCGCTGTCGCCGGCGAGCGCCTGCTCGGTGACCTCGAGCTCGAGCCATGCGGGAAGTTCGCGGTCGCGTGCGACGAGTTCGCGCATCAGCGTCGCGAAGCCGCCGTCGTTCAGTTGCACGGCCGATACGTTGACGGCGACCGGAAATCGCAGGCCCGCGCGGCGCCATTGCAGGCTCTGGTGCGCGGCGGCACGCACGACCCACTCGCCGAGCGTGACGATGAACCCGCTGCGCTCGGCGGACGCGATGATCTCGGCGGTACGCCCGCTGCCTTCGGGGGCGTTCCAGCGCAGCAGCGCCTCGGCGCCGGTGACCTCCCAATTGCTCAGCCCCACTTTGAGCTGGTAGTGGAGCTCGAATTCGCGCCGCTCGAAGGCGTGACACAGGTCCTGCAGCGAAGGGCCCTGCCAGGCGTCGAGCCGTTCCGGCGAGAGCTGCGTCGACGCACGTCGATGGCCGAGTCCGAAGCCCGGCAGCGGTATCGAGGCGAACCGGCCGGCGGACACCCGGGAAACGACCCGGGCAGACCGCTTCGGCGTCGTCATTCGAGCGAGCCCCAGGGACGTCTGGGCGGAGCGCTGCGCGGCGGCCGGGCCGGTCAGCGGATCGGCCACCTGGGGAAGGAAGCTGCGGGCGACGCTGCGCGCGACGCACAACGTCTCGGGTTCGCCGGTACGGGAGACGCTGTGGCGGAACTGGGCTTCGATCCACACGAAACGGCCGCGGCTGTCGCGCAGGCGAATGAGCGCCGGCGGCGTCTGCGCTTCGGAGCGTGCGGAGTGGACGGCCGAGAGCAGGGTCGGCAGGTCGTCCGCGTGAACGAATTCATGGCCGTGGCGGCCGACCAGCTCGTGGCGGGAAAAGCCCGTCAGCTCGAGCAGCGGACTCGAGACGTAGCGCACGAAGCCGTCGGCGTCGTGCAACGAAACGATATCGCTCGTCTCGCCGTCGAGCATCTGCCATTCGCCGCCCGGGTGGTGAAACGCGCCGTGCGATCGCGCATGGTCCGCGTGCGCCGTGCCGTCGGACGACGCGGCGGCGCGGCGGCGACGCAAGGCCGGGACGAGCCACGACAACACCGCCGCGCAGGCGACGCCGCCGGCGAAGGCGGCGACGAGTACGTGTCCGCTTTCGGCATCCGTGGAGGCGTGCGCCGATCCGGCGTCGGCCGCGTTCGCTGCAGCGGGTTGCGCGTGCACCTTGCCGGATGGGGTGGGCAGGGCGAGCGCCGCGACGGTGACCAGCGTTGCGAGCGAGACGACGACGATCCGGGGCATCTGCGTTACGGACGGATCGCGTGGAGTTCCGGAGAGGGCGGCGCCGGCGCAGGCGTCATTCGGAGAAGTGCGTTCGTGCTTCGTGTCGAACGCCTATTCTCGCCGCAGGGCGCGGCACGCGGGCGCTGTGACGTGCCCGCAAGCTCGGTTTCGCGTCAGGCGGTCGCCGCGCGCCGACGAGCGCGGAGTCGGCTGCGTCCGCGAAGCCCGGGGAAGTCGCGCGCGCGCCTCAGCGGGCGCGTCGTCGCAGGCGTACCGCCGCGTCGAGCGACTCGAGTACGCGCACGGAATCGTCCCAGCCGAGGCACGCGTCGGTGATGCTCTGTCCGTAGGTGAGCGAGGCGGGGTCGTCGACGCCGGGGGTGAACGACTGTCGACCCTCGAGCAGGTGGCTCTCGACCATCACGCCGAGGATCGCGCGGCTGCCGCCTGCGATCTGTGCGCAGACCGCGTCGGCGACGTCGCGCTGGCGCAGTGCCTGCTTCGCGCTGTTCGCGTGCGAGAGATCGATCATCAGCGAAGCGCGGCAGCCGCTGTCGGCGAGTGCGCGGCACGCGGCGTCGACGCTCGCGGCATCGTAGTTCGGCGTTCTCCCGCCGCGCAGGATCAGGTGGCAGTCGGGGTTGCCGCGCGTGCGCACCATCGCCACGTGGCCGTTCTTGTGGATGCCGAGGAAGTTGTGCGGCGCGCGTGCCGAGAGCATCGCGTCGATCGCGACGCGCACGTTGCCGTCGGTGCCGTTCTTGAAGCCGATCGGCGCCGAGGTGCCCGAAGCGAGTTCGCGATGCACCTGGCTCTCGGTGGTGCGTGCGCCGATCGCGCCCCAGGCGACGAGGTCGGCGAGGTATTGCGGCGACATCGTGTCGAGCAGCTCGCTGCCGGCCGGCATGCCCAGGCGCGCCACGTCGATCAGCAGCGAGCGCGCCATGCGAAGGCCTTCGTTGATGCGACAGCTCTCGTCGAGGTACGGGTCGTTGATCATGCCCTTCCACCCGACGGTCGTGCGCGGCTTCTCGAAGTACACGCGCATCACGATCTCGAGGCTGTCGCGCAGGCGCTCGCGCTGCTCGGCGAGCCGCGTGGCGTATTCGAGCGCCGCGCGCGGATCGTGGATCGAGCACGGTCCGATCACGACGAGCAGGCGGTCGTCCTCGTTGCGCACGATCGAGCGCACTGCCGCGCGGCTGTCGAGCACGCGCCGCTCGACCGCCGTTCCGCTGATCGGAAAGAAGCGGATCAGGTCTTCGGGCGGCGGCAGCAGCACCATCTGCTCGACGCGTTCGTCGTCGGTGCGCGCGGTCGGGTCGGAAGGGTCGGTGATCATTGCGGCTTCGGTCGCGCGGGATCGAGCGATGGTACTGCAGCGCGGCTGCGCGGCGTTCGAGCGACGAGAGGGCGCGGCGATTGCTCCGTCGTCGCGGATGCGTCGTGCGACGAGGCACGCGGTCGTGCGACGACCGATCCGGTGCGCAGATGCGACGATGAAACGACGAATCGATCGGGCAGGGCCATGAACGCACTCGTCGCATTCCATCTCGGCATCCGTCGCGACGACCGCGGGCGGCTGCTCTCCGACATCCTGCGCGCCGATGACGACTGGCTCGAGTCGACGCACGACTTCATCCAGTGGATGTTCCCGCTGCCGGAGCCGAGCGCGGTGAACCCGGGCGCGCCGCTCGCCGGACCCGAGGTGCGCGCCGCGTTTCGCGACGATGCGCTGCTGCGCGCGCACCTGCGTGCGAGTTTCCTGCGCATGTTGCGCTTCTACGGCCTGGCGCTCGGCGACGACGGAATCGTGCGGTCGGCGTCGAACTGGTCGCGGCGCAACGCCTGGTTCCGGTTCGGTGGGCACAACGACCTGCGCATCACGCGCATCCTGCGCAGCATGTCGGTACTCGGACTCGGCGTCGAGGCGCGGGCGCTGCTCGATTGCCTCGAGCGCCTGCGTGCCGGCGAACCGTGCGGCGTGAACGTGCGCGCCTTCGAATACTGGCGCGCGGCCGTCGAAGCCGCTTGAGGCGGCGTCAGTCCCGCTGGGCGGCGGCCGCTGCGCTCGGGCGCGACCGGTTCAATCCGCGGCGATCCAGGCCTCGATCTGTGGCGCGCTCATCGCGCCTGCCGTGCGCCGCACTTCCTGTCCGTTGCGGAACAGTGCCAGCGTCGGGATGCTGCGGATCTGGTACCGCTGGCCGAGCCGGGGGTTCGCGTCGCTGTCGACCTTCAGGAACTGCACGCGGCCGGCGAGCCTGTTCGCCGCCTGCTCGAACTGCGGAGCCATCATCCGGCACGGCCCGCACCATTCGGCCCAGAAATCGACGACGATCGGCAGGTCGGTGCGACGCAGGTAGCGATCGAACCGGGCCTCGTCGATCTCGAGCGGGCGGCCCGGGAACAACGGCCGACCGCAGGCGCCGCAGTCGGGTCGTTCGGCCGCGCGCTGCGGCGGCAGGCGGTTGGTCTTGTCGCAGTGCGGGCAGACGACGTGGATCGATTCGCTCATCGGCGGTCAATCGCTCATGCGCAGTCCCAGCCGGCTCGCGGCGATGACGGCCTGCGTGCGGTTTCGCACGCCGAGCGCGCGCAGCACGGCGCTGACGTGCACCTTCACCGTACCTTCGGCGAGGTCGAGCTGGCGACAGATCAGCTTGTTCGGCAGGCCGCGCAGGATCAGCCGCAGGACGTCGCACTGCCGGTCGGTCAGGCCGAGGTGGCGCGGGTCGTTCTCGACCGCGCGCGCGCGCGTCGGCTCCTTCGCACCGTAGCGGGGGTCGATCGCTTCGCGCGGTACGTAGATGTGCCCCGACGAGACGAGCCGCAGCGCGTGCGTGATGACGTCGGGGTGGTAGGTCTTCGGGATGTACCCGGCCGCGCCGAGGTCGAGGCAGCGCAGGATCGTCTCGCGGTCGGTCTCCGCCGACAGCACGACGGCGGGCAGGTGCGGGTACTGCTCGCGCAGGTTCCGGAGCGCATCGAAGCCGGCGCAATCGGGCAGGTTCAGGTCGAGCAGCGCGAAGTCGTACGCCAGCTTCGTCGACAACAGGCGGCGCGCCTCGGCATAGCTGGACGCGAGGTCGATGCGGCTGCCCGGCGCGATCGAGTCCATCGTCATGCGGACCGCGTCGCGCATCAGCGGATGGTCGTCGATGATGAGGACGCTGGCGGCCATGGCGAGTTCCCCTGTCCCGATTTTCCTGTCGTCGGCAGGGTTGTACGGCGGCCCCCGTCGTCCGTCAAGCAACTCTGCAACGGAAGTCGTGTGCGCTCGGTCGAAGGAACTAGGGTCCTGCCCGCCTGCCGGCGTGTCCCGGACGCAGCCGGACGTACGTGGCCGGAGCCTCGCCCGCATGTTCTGTGGCGAGCATGGTTGCGTTTCCGTCAATCAGAATCCGTTTCCGTCAATCGTAAGGGCGACCCGGGCGGCCGTCGATCTCGGCCGGGTCGTCGTCGCTAGAATGGAAGCATTCGCGCGATCGGGTCGCGCGGCAGGGCTTCGGCGCGACCGTTCGCGCACGAGAGGAGCGTTCGGTTGGCGGCGAAGTCCGGAAGCGGGCAGGACGGGGTGCAGTCGGTGGAGAACGGCCTGGCGCTGATGCGCCTGGTCGCGCACCACCGTCGCCCGATGAAGCTGACCGCGCTCGCCGAGCAGGCGGGCATCGCGCCGAGCAAGGCGCATCGCTACCTCGTGAGCTTCGTGCGCCAGGGCTTCGTCGAGCAGGATCCGGACACCGGTCTGTACGGGATGGGCCCCGCGGCGCTCGAGTTCAGCGTCTCGTGCCTGGCGACGATCGAGCCGATCGCGATCGCGACCCGCGAGGCGGCGTCGTTGTGCGCGCGCAGCGGGCACACCGTCGGCGTCACCGTCTGGGGCAGCTTCGGTCCGACGGTCGTTCGCTGGGAGCAGCCGCCGCGGCCGCTGATGGTCAACGTCGGCCTCGGATCGGTGTTCCCGCTGCTGGGCTCGGCCACCGGACGCGTGTTCGCCGCCTTCCTGCCGCCGGAGACCTTGCATGCGCACGCCGAGCGGGTGTACGAGGACGACCGCGCGCCGGCCGGCGAGAGCGTCGACGCCGTCCGGCGGCGCGGACTCGCGCGCGCTTCCGGCGACTTCATGCCCGGGCTGAGCGCGTTCGCCGCGCCGGTCTTCGACGATCGCGCGCGGCTCGTGCTCGCGCTCACGGTACTCGACTACCGTGGGTCCTTCGATCATCGCTGGTCGGGTCCGACCGCGCGTGCGCTGCGCGAATCCGCCGAGCGCGTGTCGCTGGCGCTCGGCTACCGCCGGGAGAAGCGATGACGGCGCAGCGCGTCTCGCATCGCTTCTGCATCGCGCCGATGCTCGACGTGTCCGACCGGCATTTCCGCTTCGTCGCGCGCCAGCTCACGCGCGGCGCTCGCCTGTACACCGAGATGATCACGACCGGCGCGCTGCTGCACGGCCCGCGCGAACGGCTGCTCGCCTTCGACGAGGCCGAGCATCCGGTCGCGCTGCAGCTCGGCGGCAGCGAACCGGCGGAGCTCGCGCGGGCGGCGCGCCTGGGCGAGCGAGCGGGGTACGACGAGATCGACCTGAACTGCGGTTGCCCGAGCCCGCGCGTGCAGCGCGGCGCCTTCGGCGCCTGCCTGATGCGCGAACCGGCGCTCGTGGCCGATTGCGTGCGCGCGATGCGCGACGCGGTGTCGATCCCGGTGACGGTGAAGCACCGGATCGGCGTCGACCGGCTCGAGTCCTACGGTTTCGTGCGCGACTTCGTCGGCACGGTCGCGCAGGCGGGCTGCCGGGTCTTCGTCGTGCACGCGCGCAATGCGTGGCTCGACGGCCTGAGCCCGAAGGACAATCGCACGGTGCCGCCGCTGCGCTACCCGGTCGTCGCGCAGCTCGCCCGCGATTTCCCGGCGCTGGTCTTCGTGCTCAACGGCGGCCTGCGCACGCACGGCGAGGCGCTCGCCCAGCTCGCCGGCGTCGACGGCGTGATGATCGGGCGCGAGGCCTGCGAGAACCCGTGGATGCTGGCCGACGTCGACCCGCTGTACTTCGATCGCCCCGCGCCCTGCGCCACCCGCGACGAGGCGATCGACGCGGTGCGGCCGTACCTGCGGCGCCAGGTGGCCGGCGGGGAGGCGACGCGAGCGATCGTGCGGCACCTGCTCGGCCTCTTCAACGGCCTGCCCGGCGCGCGCGCATGGCGGCGCGCGTTGAGCGATCCGCTGCTGCTCGAGCGCCATGGCGCCGACGTGCTCGACGTCGCCCGTGCGGCTATGGCGGCGTCGGGCCGTGTCGCGGACGAGCGCGACGTACGTACAGCACGATCGCCGTGAACGCGGTCGCGGACAGTGCAACCTCCACCCACGCGAGGCGGGCCGACAGCCCGGCGTCGGAGGTGGCGCGCACGACGCCCTCGGCCAGATAAACGAGAATCAGCATCGACCACCACTGGTGTACGCGCACGCGTCCGGCCGCGATGCCGGGCAGCGCGAGAATCAGCGGGACGACTTTCAGCGAGAGCAGCCAGGCGCCGGGTCGAAGCGGCGCGAGCCAGGTTTCCCACGCGATGCCCAGCACGACCAGCGCGACGAAGCAGGCGACGACGATCCGGCGGAGCTGCGATGGTGAAAGGGACGACATGAAGGTGGGCGCTGCGCAGCAGGACGTGGGCGGGCGGAACGCCGGAAGCACGGGGGAGCCCGGCGCGGTCGACGGCGGCGCGGACGACCGATCGCCCGTCGGCCGCGATTCTAGCCAGTCGGCGCTGCAGCGGCTGGCAAGGCTCGGCCGCGCGATGTGGCGCCAGGGGCGGCAGGTGCACCTTCCGCAGACCGCCGGCAGCCTGAGCTTCCTGTCGCTGCTGGCGATCGCGCCGATGTTCTCGATCGTGTTCTGGGTGACGGCGGCATCGCCGTTGTTCGGCCGGCTGCGCGACGCGCTGCAGGGCTTCCTGATGGTCAACCTGTTCCCGGCGTCGATCAGCAATACCGTGATCGACCTGCTGAACCAGTTCGCCGCCAAGGCCAACGAACTGTCGGTGATCGGGCTCACCGTCTTCCTGCTGACGGCCTTCGTCGCGCTGCAGACGATAGAGGGCACGCTGAACCGCATCTGGCTCGCCGACCGGCCGCGTCCGGTCGCGCATCGGCTCGCGCTGTACTGGATGATGCTCACGCTGGGTCCGCTGCTGCTGGGCGCGAGCCTGGTCTTCCACGGAATGGTCGCGACTTCCTGGCTGCGCGGAGCGGACCTCAACGAGGTGCGCAACGTCTGGACCTTCGTGCTGCCCGGGGCGACGGCGGTCGCGGGTCTCACGCTGCTGTACCGGCTGCTGCCGAGCGCCCGGGTGCGCTGGCGCGACGCCTTCGTCGGCGCGATGCTCGCGGCGTTCCTCTTCGAGTTCCTGCGCACGATGCTCGGGCTGTACGTGACGCGGCTGCCCACCTACACGATCGTCTACGGCACCTTCGCGGCGCTGCCGCTGTTCCTGCTGTGGCTGTTCCTCGGCTGGATGTCGGTGCTGCTCGGCGCGCTGCTGGCGGCGAACCTGCGCTTCTGGTCGTCGACGGCCGAGCCGCACCTGGAGCGCGCGCCGGCCGACCGTTTCGACGACGCGCACGCGGTGCTCCTCGCGATGCGCGGGGCTGTCGGTCCCGACCCTGGCGCCGCGATGCCGGTCGAGGGGCTCGCACCGGCTTTCGACGGGGACAGCGAACGGGTGCTCGAGGCGGCGCTGCTGCTCACCCGGCTCGGCTACATCACGCGTTACGTGCAGATCGGCGGCGCGCCGCCTTCACCGGAGTTGCAGCCCGCGACCCGGCGCGCACGCATCGGTCGGGCGCTGCGTCGCCGTCGTCCACCGCAGGCCGGTGCCGACACCGTCTGGGCAGAGCGCTGGGCGTGGGCCGACGACCCGCGCGGGATGAGCGAGCGGGCCTTGTTCGAGGAGATCTGGAACGCGGGGCGGGCGGCTCCGGTCGGAGCGGTTCCGCAGGAGGTCGACCGGCCGCTCGTGGCTGCAGGCCCTTCGGGGCAGTGACGCGGACCGCCGGCCCGCGCGGCCTCAGAACGGAATGCGCCCGAACAGGATGTCGCGGAACATCACCCAGTCGCCGGCGAAGCTGTAGAAGGGCTGGCGCAGCGACGCCGGGCGATTGTGCTCGAAGCCGTAGTGGCCGATCCAGGCGAGCCCGTAGCCCCAGACGAGGGCGGCGAGCAGCCACCAGGGGTTCAGCGTGGCGAGGAGCTTCGCCAGGCAGAAGAGCGCGCCGAGGGAGCCGAAGAAATGCAGTCGGCGACACCACGGCGTGCGGTGCTCGCTCAGGTAGAAACGATAGAACTCGTCGAAGGACCGATGGCGTCCTTCCGCGGTCGCGTTCATGCTTGATCTCCCCCGGCATCAGGCGGCGCCGCGTTCGAGCGCGGGCGTCGGCGTCGGGCTCGAGCCCGATCAGCCGGAAAGTGTAGCCGGGTGGCGTGCCGCGAGGAAGTCGCGTAGTGCGTCGCGCAACGCGCCGGGCGCCTCGGCGGGGATCGCGTGGCCGCAATCCGGGATCTCGACGACGACGGGCGGGGCAATGCCGGCCGCCGAGGCGGAGCTCGAGACGCGCTCGATCAGCTTGCGGGCGAAGCGCGGCTGCGTCATCGCGTCGCGTTCGCCGAGCACGAACAGCGCCGGGCAGCGCAGCGCGTCGGCGCGGTCGAAGCCGCCCTGCCAGGCGTTGCAGCTCGAGAAGTCGACCGCCAGCACGCCGCGGCGTTGCCGCTCCATCAGGCGTCGGTTCTGGACGAACATCGAGAAGCCCGGCGCCGGGAAACCCGGGCGCGCGTTGATCGTCGAATGCGACCAGAAGTTGATCATGTCGAAGGCGCGCGCTTCGTCGTCGCGCGCAGCCGACAGCAGCGCGTCGGACACTTTCATCGGGAAGGCGGTGCCGACCAGTGCGATGCGGTCGACGCGCGCGGGCGCGGCACCGGCGACCTCGAGCGCGACGAGCGAGCCCATGCTGTGCCCGACCAGCGTCGCCCGGGCGACGCCGAAGGCGTCGAGCGCCGCGACCAGCCAGTGCCCGAGCGCCTCGATCGTGGGCAGCGCGTCGCCTTCGCTGCGGCCGTGTCCCGGCAGGTCGACGGCGAGAACGGCGTATCCGTGGTGCGCGAAATAGCGCGACTGCAGGATCCAGACGCTGTGGTCGTGCTGCGCACCGTGGATGAAGACGACGACCGGCTGCGAAGGGTCGAAGGCGACGCCGCCGGTGTAGGCATATGCGCGGTGGCCGTCGACGAGGGCTTGCACCGGTGCGCTCCTTCAGCCGCGTGCCGCGGCGCGGAAGGCCGACTCGAGGTCGGCGACCAGATCGGCGGGGTCTTCCAGCCCGATCGACAGCCGCAGCGTGCCTTCGCCGATGCCGGCGGCGGCGAGCGCGGCGTCGTCCATCCGGAAATGCGTCGTCGTGGCGGGGTGGATCACGAGCGAGCGCGCGTCGCCCACGTTGGCCAGGTGGGAGAACAGCCGCAGCGCCTCGACGAAACGCCGCCCGGCCGCACGGTCTCCGCGGAGCTCGAAGCTGAACACCGCGCCGCAGCCGCGCGGCATCAGGCGCTGCGCGAGCGCGTGATCGGGATGCGAGGGCAAGCCCGGATACTGCACGCGCTCGACCATAGGGTGCGCGGCGAGGAACTCGGCGACCCGGCTCGCATTCGCGACGTGGCGCGCCATGCGCAGCGGCAGCGTCTCGACGCCCTGCAGGATCTCGAAGGCGTTCATCGGGCTCAGGCAGGCGCCGAAGTCGCGCAGTCCTTCGCGGCGCGCCCGCAGCAGGAAGGGCGCGACCGTCGATTCCTCGGAGAACACCATGCCGTGGAACCCCTCGTACGGCTCGGTGAGCTCCGGGAAGCGCCCGGAGGCGTCCCAGTCGAAGCGGCCGACGTCGACGAGCAGGCCGCCGACGACGGTTCCGTGGCCGCAGAGGAATTTCGTCGCCGAGTGCAGGACGAGGTCGGCGCCGTGCTCGCCGGGCCGCAGCAGCCACGGCGTGGTGAACGTGGAGTCGACGAGCAGCGGCACGCGATGCGCATGCGCGATGTCGGCGACGGCCGGGATGTCGAGCACGTCGAGCCCCGGGTTGCCGAGCGTCTCGCCCAGCAGCAGCCGGGTGTTCGGCCGCAGCGCGGCGCGCCATGCGTCGAGCTCGCGCGGATCGACGAAGGTGGTCTCGATGCCGAAGCGCGGCAGCGTGTAGGTCAGCAGGTTGTGCGTGCCGCCGTAGACCGCGCGCGAGGCGACGACGTGCGAGCCCGCGCCGGCGATCGTGGCGATCGCCAGGTGCAGCGCCGCCTGCCCGCTGGCGGTCGCGATCGCGCCGACGCCCGCTTCGAGCGCCGCGATGCGCTCCTCGAGCGCCGAGACCGTCGGGTTGCTGATGCGCGAATAGACGTGGCCCGACTGCTCCATGTCGAACAGCGCCGCCGCCTGGTCGGTGTCGCGGAAGGCGAAGGCGGTCGACAGGTAGATCGGCGTGATGCGCGCACCCGTGGCCGGGTCGGGCCGTGCGCCGGCATGCACCGTGAGCGTGTCGAAGCCGTAGAAGTCGCGCTGGGACATGCGGTCGATCCGACGGAAGGTCGAAACGATGCTAGCACGCCACTTGGTGAGTTCCTGGCTTGGCGCGACAATGCGCGGCGACGCGCGCCGGGTACGATCGTCGGCCGCCATCAACGACGGGCAGCAGAGGATGGACAGCAGACCGGAATACCGGGTGGCGGCGGCCGGGCTCGATCCGCGGGACGTACGCCTGATCGAGATCGTCTTCAAGCACAGCCAGTACAACCGCTACGCCTTCCGCTTCGAGGCGAAGCCGGACCCGCTCGCGGTCGACATCCTGATCGTCAATCCGCTCGCGCCCGAGGGGCTGCGCGCGGTGGCGCGCATGCGCAGTGCCGGGCGCAGCCTGCCCGTGATCTCCGCCGTGCCGCACGGCGCGAGCAGCAACGCACGGCATGCGATCGCCATCGACCGGCTCACGCTGCAGTTGCTGCCGATCCTGAACCGCGTCGTCGAGCTCGAGTTGCGGCGGCCGCGGGAAGAGGCCGGCGCCGACGGCCCGGCCGCGTCGCTCGCCGCGCGGGCTGCGCCGGCGGGGCAGTCGCCTGCAGCGGCTTCGGCGGCATCGTCGCGCATCGACCCGCCGCCGCGCGCGTCGCCCGGCGAGGACGGCGACGGCGAGCGCTCCACGCGCGAGTTCCTGCGCGAGGCCGCGCGCAAGTCGCGCGAAGGCGACCACGCGCGCGAGGCGGCGATGCGTGCGCGCGGCAGGGCGGCAGCGCCCCCGTCGGCGTGGGCGGCAGGTCCGGCGCCCACGCAGGGAGGGCTGGCGGCCGGCGAGGCGGCGCCGCGCAGCGGGGCGCACGCGCCGTCGAATCCCGCTGCGCCGGCGTCGTTGAACGTCGTCGCGCCGGCGCCGTCGAACCTCGTCGCGTTCCCGCGCAGTGCCGAGCCGGCACCGCCGCGCATCCGCGTGCTCGTCGTCGACGACAGCCCCACCGTGCGCCAGCAGCTGTCGATCGCGTTCACGCGGATGAGCGTGCTGTGCGATGCCGTCGGCGGCGCGGAGGAAGCGCTCGCGCGTCTGTCGGGGCAGCACTACGATCTCGTGCTCGTGGACGTCGTCATGCCCGGCGTCGACGGCTACAAGCTGACCCGCCAGATCCGGCGGCGTCACCGCGGAGTGCCGGTGATCATCCTGACGAGTCGCTCGTCGCCGTTCGATCTCGCGCGGGGCGCACTCGCCGGCTGCAGCACCTATCTCGTGAAGCCCGTTCCGCTGCGCCAGCTCGAGGCCGCGGTCGTCAAGCAGTTGCGCAAGTCGCTGGCGATCGACGATCTCGCCGGCCTGTTGCGGCTGTCGCCCGATCCGCAGCAGGCGGCGGCCGCGCGCACGGCGAAGACGGTCGGCGCCGGCAACGCGGCGACGCCGAACGAGGCGGCGCCGCCGATGCGTACGCCGGGCGGCGCGGAGGCGGGCGGATGAGCGAGGCGCGCGGGACGTGCGCGGTGGGCGTCGATGCCGGCACAATGGCGGGTTCGTGTCAGGAGCCGCCCCGGAGAAGTCCCCGATGAACACCGCATTGGTCGTCGACGACGCAGCCACGGAACGCGCGCGCATGTCGGCGATCCTCACCGACGCCGGCTGGCGCGTGAGCACGGCCGTCGGCGGCCTCGAGGCAATCGAGAAGGCGCGTGCCGAGAAGCCGGCGATCATCTTCCTCGACATCGTGATGCCCGACCTCGACGGCTACCAGACCTGCCGCAAGCTCGCCGGAGATCCGCTCACGCGCGCGATCCCGGTCGTGTTCGTCTCCACCAAGTGCCAGCGCGCCGACCAGGTCTGGGCGCGCATGCAAGGCGCCCGGGCGCTGATCGGCAAGCCCTACAGCGATGCGCAGTTGCTCGAGGCGCTGAAGTTCGCCGCCCGATGACGCAGGCGCCGTCCTTCGGCGTTCGCCTCGCGGGCCTGCCGGTGCGCCTGCCCGCCGGCACGCCGCTCGAGTACGTCGCGCAGGCAGCGCTGCATCCGCTGCCCCTCGCGCCTGCGCGCGTGGCGGGGCTGATGCAGTTGCGCGGGCAGCCGCTCGTCGTGCTCGACGCTTGCGCGATCGGCGACGAATCCGCCGCGCGCGCGCCGCTCGCGGCGCACGACGTCCTGGTGGTCGGCACGCTGCCCAACGCGGCGGCGCTGCTCGTCGACGACGCGCCGCGGCCCGTGAACGCCGGCGCCGCCGAACTGGGCTTGCCGATCGAGCGCGCCGGCGTGCTCGCCGCCTGCCCGTTCTTCGAGGCGATCGTCTCGCACCGCATCGCCGAAGGCGACGACGGCGAGGAGTGGTACGAGGTCGACGCGTCGCGGCTGTTCGCCGCGCTGCTGGCGGACTGAGCGCGTGGCCGAGCGATCGTTCGCCCGTCGGCTGCGCACCGGGATCGCCGTGCTGGCGGCGGTGCCGCTGGTCGTCGCGATCGCCGCCGCCGCGGCCTGGCTGCTCGCCCGCAACGCCGGCGGCACCGGCGCCTTCGAGGCGGTGGGCATCGTGGTGCTGGTCGGCGCCGCCGTGCTGGCGGTCGGCGGCGCGGCCTACGGACGCCGGCTCGCCGATTCGGTCAGCGGGCCGGTGGCGCGCATCCAGTCGACGCTCGAGTCGCTGGCCGACGGCGACCTCGAAGCGCGCGTGAACTGGGAAGGACGCGACGAATTCGCCGGACTCGCCGATGCGCTCGACCGGCTGCTCGACGATCGCGTCGCGAGCCTGAACCGCACGATCCGCGACAGCGAGGAACTGAACACCTCGGTGATCGAGATCATGAAGGCGGTCGGCACCATCGCGACGACGAAGGACCTCGGCGTGCGCGTGCCCGTCACCGAGAACGTCACCGGCGCGATCGCCGACGCGCTGAACCTGCTCA
>JBIQJM010000205.1:0-2828 GCA_044507525.1 Burkholderiales bacterium | reverse complement strand
GCGCTCGACGTAGAAGCAGTCGGGCGCCTTGATGTCCTCGAGGTTGATCGCGCCGAAGGTCGGCTCGAGCGCGGCGATCGCGTCGACGAAGCGGTCGAGGTCGGGCTGGTCGATCTCGATGTCGAAGACGTCGATGCCGGCGAACTTCTTGAACAGCACCGCCTTGCCTTCCATCACCGGCTTGGCGGCGAGCGGGCCGATGTTGCCCAGCCCGAGCACCGCGGTTCCGTTGGTGACGACCCCGACGAGGTTGCCCCGCGCGGTGTAGCGAAAGGCGTTGACCGGATCGGCAAGGATCTCCTCGCAGGCGGCCGCGACACCGGGCGAATACGCGAGCGAGAGGTCGCGCTGCGAGATGAGCTGCTTCGTGGGCGCGATGGAGATCTTCCCGGGGCTGCCGGCTTCGTGGTACTCGAGCGCCGCCTTGCGCAGATCCGGATTCGAAGTCGTCATCCCCGATGGCCCCTGCCCGCAAAAAGGCGACGATTATGTCAGGTTCGCCCGCCGCCGATCGATAGAATCAAGTGTATGACGACTCCCTATCCGCTTGCGCAGCGCACCGCCCGGATCGCGCCCTTCCACGTGATGCAGGTCGTCGCCCGCGCCGCGGCGCTGCAGGCGGCCGGCCATCCGGTCATCCAGATGAGCATCGGCGAGCCCGACTTCACCGCGCCGCCGGCGGTCGTCGCCGCGCTCGAACGCGCCGCGCGCGCCGGACACACGCAGTACACGGCGGCCAACGGGCTGTCGGCACTGCGCGCGGCGATCGCGCGCGACTACGGCGAGCGCTACGGCGTCGACGTCGATCCGGCACGGGTCGTGGTCACCGCCGGCGCTTCGGCCGCGCTGTCGCTCGCGTGCTGCGCACTGGTCGACCCGGGCGGCGAGGTGCTGATGACCGACCCCGGCTATCCGTGCAACCGGCATTTCGTCACCGCCTTCGACGGCGTCCCTCGACCGGTTCCGGTAGGACCCGACACGCGCTTCCAGATGACGCGCGAGCTGCTCGACGCGAACTGGAACGCGGCGACGCGCGGCACGCTGATCGCCTCGCCGGCGAACCCGACCGGCACCTCGATCCCCTTCGATGCGCTTTCGCGCATCGTCGACGGCGTTCGCGCGCGCGGCGGCTTCACGATCGTCGACGAGATCTACCTCGGGCTGCAGTACGCCGAGTCCTCGCATACCGCGCTCCAGCTCGGCGACGACGTCATCGTCTCGAACAGCTTCTCGAAGTACTTCCACATGACCGGCTGGCGCCTCGGCTGGCTCGTGGTCCCGCCCTCGCTCGCGCCCGTGTTCGAGAAGCTCGCGCAGAACCTGTACATCTGCGCGTCGACGCTCGCGCAGCACGCCGCACTCGCCTGCTTCGAGGCGGAATCGCTCGCCGTCTATCGCGAGCGCCGCGAAGAGTTCAGGCGCCGCCGCGACTACATCGTGCCGGCGCTGCGAAGTATCGGACTGCCGGTGCCCGTCACGCCGGACGGCGCCTTCTATGCGTGGGTCGATTGCAGCGCGCACACCGACGACAGCGCGCGCTTCGCCGATGAGCTGCTCGAGCGCACCTGGGTCTCGGTGGTTCCCGGAATGGATTTCGGCGTGCACGAAGCCGAGCGGCACCTGCGCGTCTCGTACGCGACGTCGATGTCGCAGCTCGAGGAAGCGATCGCCCGCATCGGTCGCTACCTGCAGCACGATCGTCGCTGAAGCGGCGGCCGGCGCGCAACGAGGCGCGAGGCGCGAGGCGGACGCAGGCGACTGCGGGTTCGCCGAACCGGGCCTCGCACGACGCCGAGCGCAACGGCCCGCGAGCGGAACGCGCATGGGCAAGGCGTTCGATCGGCGCTCGTCGTTGCAGTGTATGCGCTCGTGGAATCGATTCCGCGAGCGGGGACGCCTGGAATCGCAGCAAGCGGACGAGCCAACCGCGCAAGCGCGGACCGAGGGTCCGCTGATCGCGCAGCGGCCGCGTGCGCTCGTGGCGCGCTCGGTGGCGTAGCGGCCGGGCACCGCGCGGCTACGCGAAGCGATGCGACACCGCACGACGTTGCGCGACGACATGCGACGTTGTACGACCCCGTGCGACGCCTCGCGACGTCACGCGACGTCACGCGACTTGACGCGACTCACACGACACCCCGCGATATCACGCGACGCCATGCGACGCCACAAGGCGGCTCGCAACCCAAGGACAACACGAGGCAACGCGAGGAACGCGTCCAGCTCCTCGCGCAGCAGCAAGGCAACGGTGGCCGCGAAGTGCCGAAAAGCAGGCGAAATCGAGGACGCGTGTTCCAGCGCGCGCGGGATGTGCCGGAAAACGGCATGAACCGCTCACGCAAACCGCCGCCTGGACGCAATCTGCCGGGAATCGGGAGTAAACGATCGGTCTCGCCACGCCGGCCGTTTGGCGTGTCTGCCGCCCGTTTCGGGATCAGCGCGCTGGCGGAGCGGAGCTCGACGACCCGACTCGATCGAAGCGCCTTCGCGTCCGTCGACGCGAAACCGGTTCAGAGTTCGCGCAGCGCCTGCGAGGGCACCAGCACCGACGTCGACGAAGCGCGCGGTTCGCTCGCCTGCGCCGGCAGCGACTCCGCGGTATCTTCCGCGACCTTCGGAGGAGCCGCCTTCGTCTCCACGGGGGACGCCGCCTGCACCGGCGTGCGCATCTGCGAGTCCGCTCGCGTGTCCGTGCGCGCCTGTGTCGGTGCTTCTCCGCTCGCATCCGGTTGCGCTGGCACCTGCGCTTCTCTCCGAGCCGGTGCGGCTGC
This sequence comes from Burkholderiales bacterium, assembly GCA_044507525.1. GTDB lineage: Bacteria > Pseudomonadota > Gammaproteobacteria > Burkholderiales > Burkholderiaceae_E > Zeimonas. The sequence continues at coordinate 57 of JBIQJM010000205.1, read as the reverse complement.
CTGCGCCTGCGCTACCTGCGCCTGCGCTGTCTGTGCTTCCGTCGCCTGCACTTGCGT
>JBIQJM010000003.1:0-89663 GCA_044507525.1 Burkholderiales bacterium | reverse complement strand
ACACCTCGGTGCAGTTCATGATCGTGCGGCAGCGGTACAGGCGGTAGACGTCGTCGAGATAGGCGAGCCGCTCGCTGCGCGCGGTGTCGCGGCTGTCGGTGATGAATCGCCACGCCTGCAGCAGGCCGGCCGGACCGATGAACTTGTCGGGATTCCACCAGTACGAAGGGCAGAAGGCGCTGCAGCAGGCGCACAGGATGCACTCGTAGAGCCCGTCGAGCCGCTCGCGCTCCTCGGGCGACTGCAGCCGCTCGCGCTCCGGCATCGGACCTTCGTCGATCACGTAAGGCTTGATCGACCGGTAGTGCGCGAAGAACTGCGTCATGTCGACGACGAGATCGCGCACGACGGGAAAGCCGGGCAGCGGCCGCAGCACCACCGGCTCCTTCAGCTCGGACACCGGAAGGATGCAGGCCAGGCCGTTGCGCCCGTTGATGTTCATCGCATCGGATCCGCAGACGCCCTCGCGGCACGAGCGGCGGAACGACAGGCTGTCGTCGACCTCCTTCAGCCGCAGCAGCACGTCGAGCAGCATCCGGTCGGTGTGGCGCAGCTCGACCTCGTACGACTGCATGCGCGGCCGTGCGTCGGCGTCGGGATCGAAACGGTAGATGCTCAGCTTCATGTCAGGATCATCAGCACGCGGATCTGCACGGCGACGAGGACGAAGGCGACGATTCCCAGCAGCGGCAGCCGCAGCGCCGGCGCGTGCACGTAGTCGAGGACGACGTCGCGCACGCCGATCCAGGCGTGCAAGCCCATCGAGACGAAGAACGCGAGGATCAGCACGGCTCCGTGCGTGCTCGTCGCCAGCGCCTGCCAGCGCTCGTACGCCGAGCCCGCGGTGGTGGCGAGCGTGAACGCGCCGAGCGCGAGCAGCACGAGGACGGCGATCGCGCTGAAGCGCTGCAGCAGCCAGGCGCGCTGCCCGGAGAAGACCCTCACCGCAACCCCCATGCAAGGAGCGCGAGCAGCACCGCGACGATGCCGGCGGCAATGGAGACGAAGGCGCTCGCGCGTGCCTGCGGCAGCCGCACCCCGACGCCGATGTCCATCAGCAGGTGGCGCACGCCGGCGAAGACGTGATGCACGAGCGCCCAGACCCCGACGAACAGCAACGGCGTGAACCACGAGCGCGTTGCTGCGTCGAGCACGGCGTCGAAGCCCTGCGGGCTGCGCAGCGACTCGCCGAGCGCGCCAGCCAGCACCGGCAGCGCCACCACCAGCACGATGCCGGAGATCCGGTGCAGGATCGACGCGATCGCCCCGACGGGGAAGCGGATCTGCGCGAGGTTCAGGAACTTCGGCAACGACCGGACTGCGCCGTTAGCCATCGGTTGCCGCTGCATCGGATCGCCCGTGCCCCTAGAACATTCCCATCTCCAGCCGGGCCGCTTCGCTCATCATGTAGCGCGTCCACGGCGGATCGAAGACCAAGTCTACCTTCGCCTGGTCGACGCCGGGGATCTTCAGCAGTTTCTCGCGCGCCTCGTCGCACATCAGCGTGCCCATTCCGCAACCCGGCGCGGTCACCGTCATCTGCACGTCGAGCCGGAAGCTGCCGTGGTCGACGTTGCTGCAGACGACGCTGTACACGAGCCCGAGGTTGACGATGTCCATCGGGATCTCGGGGTCGTAGCAGGTGCCGAGCACCTTCCACGCGGCCATCTCGATCAGCTCGGGCGTCGGCGCCTTGTCGGTGAATATCTCCGCGACGTCGGGCAGGACCAGGGGCTCGAGGCCGAGCGCCTCGGCGTATTCCTCCTCGAGGCGGTACAGGTTGCCCTCGACCATCACGGTGATCGTTCCGCCGAGTCGCTGGGTCACCGTTCCAGGCTTGCCCTCCCTCAGCGTCACCGACGTTCCCCAAGGCACTTCCACGGCAGGGCACGACTGGACGATCGTGAACTCCTGCGGTTGGCCATGTCTGCTGCCCATCACGGTTTCCTCACTCGGTTTTCGCCTGCTCGCCGCGACCGGCGAGCGCATTGTGCAGCGTGTGCCAGGCGAGCGTGGCGCACTTGACCCGAACCGGGAACTCGCGCACGCCCGACAGCGCGATCAGCTTGCCGAAGTCGCGACCCGGGGGCGCGGCGTCGGTGAGCAGCGCGTGCACGTCCTGGAACAGCGCCTCGATCTCGTCGACCGACCGCCCCTTCACCGCCTCGGTCATCAGCGAGGCCGAAGCGGTGGAGATCGCGCAGCCGTGGCCGACGAAGCTCACGTCCTCGACGCGCCCGTCGCTCAGCCGCAGGTACACGGTGAGCTGGTCGCCGCACAGCGGGTTGTGCCCGTCCGCGTGCGAGCTCGCGTCGGGCATCTCGTGGAAATTCCGCGGCTTGCGGTTGTGATCGAAGATCACTTCCTGGTACAGCTCGCGAAGATCGCCGCGCGAAGTCATGGCGCTTCCCCGCAGTCGCTCGTCTGCTCGCTCATCTGCGACTCATCTTCCGTTGAACAGATCCTGCGCGCGCCGGATCGCAGCCACCAGCGCGTCGATGTCGGACTCGTCGTTGTACAACGCCAGCGACGCGCGCGCCGTTCCGGGAATGCCGAAGCGCTGCATCAGCGGCATCGTGCAATGGTGCCCCGCGCGGATCGCGACCCCCTCGGTATCGAGGATCGTACCGAGGTCGTGCGGGTGGATGCCGTCGATGGTGAACGACAGGATGCCCGCCTTGCCGGGCGCGGTGCCGATCAGGCGCAGCCCGGGAACGGCCTGCATCGCGCGCGTGCCGTACTCGAGCAGCGCGTGCTCGTGCGCGGCGATGCGCTCGACGCCGACCTCGCGCAGGTAGTCGATCGCGGCGCCCAGCCCCACCACGCCGGCGACGTTCGGCGTTCCCGCCTCGAAGCGCTGCGGTGCGTCGGCCCAGGTGCTCGATTCGAAGCTGACGGTGCGGATCATGTCGCCGCCGCCCTGCCACGGCGGCATCGCCTGCAGCAGCTCGTGGCGTCCGTACAGCGCGCCGATCCCCGTCGGCCCGTACACCTTGTGCCCCGAGAAGGCATAGAAGTCGCAACCGATCGCCTGCACGTCGACCGTCGTGTGCGCGATCGCCTGCGCGCCGTCGACCAGCACGACCGCGCCCGCGGCCCGGGCGCGCCGGACGAGCTCCTGCACCGGGTTGACGGTGCCCAGCGCGTTCGAGACGTGCACCACGCAGACGAGCCGCGTGCGCGGGCCGAGCAGTGCATCGAAGGCGTCGAGGTCGAGCGCGCCGTCGTCGCCGATCGGCGCCACCCGCAGCACCGCCCCGGTCTGCGCGCACGCGAGCTGCCAGGGAACGATGTTGGAGTGGTGCTCCATCGTGGTGATGAGAATCTCGTCGCCCGCCTTCAGGTTCGTGCGGGCCCAGCTGTACGCGACCAGGTTGATCGCCTCGGTGGTGCCGCGCGTGAAGACGATCTCCTCGCTGCGCGCCGCGTTCAGCAGCGCGCGCACGCGCTCGCGCGACTCCTCGTACAGGTCGGTGGAATGCTGCGACAGCCAGTGCACGCCGCGGTGGATGTTCGCGTTCGACTGCCGGTAGTAGCGCGCCTCCGCCTCGATCACCGCCTCCGGCTTCTGCGTGGTCGCGGCGTTGTCGAGATAGACCAGGCGCTTGCCGCGTACCGGCCGCGCGAGGATCGGGAAGTCGGCGGCGCGCGACGCAACCGCGCCGCGCGGCGCCGCTTCGGCCTGCGCCTGCGTACGCGCGCCCTGCAACGCGACGCTCATTGCAGCTCCTCCATTGCGCGGTCGAGCACCGCGCCTCCGGGCAGGCGGGCGAGCAGCGCCCTGCGCGCGCGGCGCTGCAGCGACGCGATGCCGATGCGCGACAGCGTCTCGGCCGCGAAGGCCCAGGTGAGCAGGTTGCGTGCGCGTTCCTCGTCGATGGCGCGCGAGCGCAGGTAGAACAGCGCGGACTCGTCGATGCGTCCGACGGTCGCACCGTGCGCGCACTTGACGTCGTCGGCGTAGATCTCGAGCTCGGGTCGCGCGTCGGCCTCGGCCTGGCGCGACAGCAGCAGGTTGTCGGTGCGCTGCACGGCGTCGGTGCGCACCGCGCCCGGCGCAACGACGATGCGCCCGGCGAACACGCCCCGGCCGGCGTCGTCGAGGATGCCCCGGTAGAACTCACGGCTCGTGCCCTGCGGTTCGGCGTGATCGACCACCGTGTGGTGGTCGACGTGGCGCTTTCCGTCGACGTGGTACAGGCCGTTCATCAGCGCCTCGCAGCCGACGCCGCCGAAGCGCGTGACGATGTCGTTGCGCGCCAGGCGGGCGCCGAAGGACAGCGAGTGCGACGCGAACATCGAGCCGCGCGCCTGCCGGGCCTCGATGCGCGCCAGGTGCACCGCGCGCTCGGACTCCTGCTGCAGCTTCAGGTGCGTGATCCGCGCGTCGGCCGCGCAATCGACGCGGGTGACGACGTTCGACAGCAGGGGTTCGTCGTGCACCTTCACGTGGTGCTCGACGATCGTCGCCTGCGCGCCGGCTTCGGCCACGACCAAATTGCGGACGTGGATCGCCGCCTGCGCGGTGGCGCCGACGAAGACGAGGTGGATCGGCTCCTCGACGACGACGCCGCGCCGCAGGTGGACGAAGGCGCCGTCGGCCGCGAAGGCGGTGTTCAGCGCCGTCGGGCTGTACCCCTCCTCCGGAGCGCCGAAATGCGGCTCGGCGCGCTCGGGCGCTTCCGCCAGGACGCGCGCGAGCGGCGCGACCTCGGCGCCTTCGGGCAGCGCGACAGGCGACGACAGCGCGGGCACGTGGCGGCCGTCGACGAACACCGACCAATGACCCGCATCGCCCTCGCGCAGCGCGTCGACCGCCGCGCGCAGCTGCGCGGCGGACCGCTGCTGGGCGTCGGAAGCCGGCGCGACGAAGCGCTCGTTGTCGAGCGACAGCAGCGACGTATGGCGCCACGCATCGGAACGCGCGCTCGGCCAGCCTTCCGCGACGAAGCGATCGAGCGCGCGCCGCCGGGTCTCGGCGAGCCACGGCAGCCCGGCGCCCGCGAGCGTCGGCGCGCGCTCGCGAAACGCCTCTGCCCAGTGCTGCGCGGCACTCATCGTGCGCTCTCCGCCGCGGCAGCGGCGCCGGTGGCCGCCGGCCCGCGCTCGATCCAGCCGTATCCGCGCTCCTCGAGCTCGAGCGCGAGCTCGCGGCCGCCCGAGCGGACGATGCGGCCTTCGGCGAGCACGTGCACGAAATCGGGAACGATGTACTCGAGCAGGCGCTGGTAGTGCGTGATGACGATCATCGCGCGCTCGGGCGAGCGCAGCCGGTTGATGCCGTCGGCGACGATGCGCAGCGCATCGATGTCGAGCCCCGAGTCGGTCTCGTCGAGGATGGCGAGCTTCGGCTCGAGCAGCGCCATCTGCAGCACCTCGTTGCGCTTCTTCTCGCCGCCGGAGAAGCCCTCGTTGACCGAGCGATAGAGGAATTCCTCCTTCATCTCTACGGCCTTCATCTCGGCCTTGACCTTGGCGAGGAAATCCATCGCGTCCAGCTCGGGCAGCCCGCGATGCCTGCGCACGCCGTTGACCGCCGCCTTCAGGAAGTACGCGTTCGACACGCCCGGGATCTCCACCGGGTACTGGAACGCGAGGAAGATCCCCGAACGCGCGCGGTCCTCGATCGGCATCTGCAGCAGGTCCTCGCCCTGGTACGTGACCGTTCCGCCGTCGACCGTGTAGCTGTCGCGGCCCGCGAGCACCTGCGAGAGCGTGCTCTTGCCCGAGCCGTTCGGCCCCATGATCGCGTGCACTTCGCCGGCCTTCACCGAGAGGTCGACGCCGCGCAGGATCTGCTTGCCGTCGACCGAGGCCTTCAATTGACTGATTTCGAGCATCTCCCGCTTCTCCCTCAACCCACGCTGCCTTCGAGACTCACGCCGATCAGGTTCTGCGCCTCTACGGCGAACTCCATCGGCAGTTCCTTGAACACTTCCTTGCAGAAGCCGTTGACGATCATCGAGACGGCGTCCTCGGCCGACAGGCCGCGCTGCATCGCGTAGAAGAGCTGGTCTTCGGCGATGCGCGAGGCGGTCGCCTCGTGCTCGACGTGCGCCGTGGGGTTGCGCGTCTCGATGGTCGGAAAGGTGTGCGCCGCGCACTTGTCGCCGATCAGCAGCGAATCGCACTGCGTGTAGTTGCGCGCGCCCTCGGCCTTCGGCGACATGCGCACCAGCCCGCGGAAGGTGTTGCTTCCGTGGCCGGCCGAGATGCCCTTGGAGATGATCGTGCTGCGCGTGTTGCGCCCCATGTGGATCATCTTCGTTCCGGTGTCGGCCTGCTGGCGGTGGTTCGACAGCGCCACCGAGTAGAACTCGCCCACGGAGTCGTCGCCGCGCAGCAGCACGCTCGGGTACTTCCAGGTGATCGCCGAGCCCGTCTCCACCTGCGTCCACGAGATGCGCGAACGCGCGCCGCGGCAGTCGCCCCGCTTGGTGACGAAGTTGTAGATGCCGCCGACGCCGTTCTCGTCGCCCGGATACCAGTTCTGCACGGTGGAGTACTTGATGCTCGCGCCCTCGAGCGCGACGAGTTCGACGACGGCGGCGTGCAGCTGGTTCTCGTCGCGCATCGGCGCCGTGCAGCCCTCGAGGTAGCTGACCGTCGACCCCTCCTCGGCGATGATCAGCGTGCGCTCGAACTGCCCGCTGTCACGTGCGTTGATGCGGAAGTAGGTGGAGAGCTCCATCGGGCACTTCACGCCCTTCGGGATGAACACGAAGGAGCCGTCCGAGAACACGGCCGAGTTCAGCGCGGCATAGAAGTTGTCGCCCGGCGGCACCACCGAGCCGAGGTACTGGCGAACGATGTCGGGGTGGTTCTTCACCGCCTCCGAGAACGAGCAGAAGATGATCCCCTGCTCGGCCAGCTGCTTCTGGAAGGTGGTGGCCACCGACACCGAATCGAAGACCGCGTCGACGGCGACCCCGGCCAGGCGCGCGCGCTCGTGCAGCGGCACGCCGAGCTTCTCGAAGGTGCGCAGCAGCTCCGGATCGACCTCGTCGAGGCTCTTCGGGCCGTCGGTCTTCTTCTTCGGCGCCGCGTAGTAGACGATGTCCTGGAAATCGATCGGCGGATAGCTCACCTTCGCCCATTCGGGATTGCGCATGGTGAGCCATCGGCGATACGCGCGCAGCCGCCACTCGAGCATGAACGCCGGCTCGCCCTTGCGTTCGGAGATCAGGCGGATCGTCTCTTCCGACAGCCCCTTCGGGATCGTGTCGGTCTCGATCTCCGTGACGAAACCGGCTGCGTACTCGCGATCGAGAAAGCTGTCGATCTGGGTGGTGGCGGAACTCATGCGATGGATTCCTCTCGGGGTTGCGCGGGCTGCGCCGCGGGCGGGCGCGAGGCCCGCTTGCGCGAAACCGCCGTCGTTCTGTCGGGCTTCGCCTTCGGCGCCCGCTCCTGCGCCTCGTCGAGCGGGACGACGCGCATCATGTCGGCGAGGCTCACGTCCTCGAGCGTGCGCCGCACGATCCGGTTGATGCGCAGCCAGTTCGAACGGATGCGACAGTTGCGCTCGAAGCCGCACAGCCCCGCCGACGCGCTGCACTCGGTGAGGCCGAAGGGCTGTTCTTCCAGCGCGTCGACGATGTCGGCGACGCTGATCGCCTCGGGCGCGCGGCTGAGCGAATAGCCGCCGCGCAGCCCGCGGATGCTGCGCACGAGCTCGTGCCGTCCCAGCGTCTTGAGCACCTTGCTCACGGTCGGCACGCCGAGCCCGAGCGCGGCGGCGACGTCGGCGGCGCTGTGCATCCGGTCGGGATGCGTCGCCAGGTACGTCAACGCGAGCGTTCCGTAGTCGGTGAGGCGGTTGATCCGGAGCATCGGACGACGGGCTTGTGCGGGTGTCGGGGTACCGCCCTTCTCGGGCAGCGGGCGATGAAACAGTACCACTTCGGTCCTCTATATGTCAAAGGCCCGAGCACGCATGTTCCCCCCTCCCGCTCCCGCTTTCTTGATGTGCATCAAGGGCTCCGCAGCCCACGCGGCGACAATTCACGCATTCCGGTACCGGAATACCAAATTCAGCCGATGGAGGCGCAAATGACCGACCAGGCCAAGCCGGCCCAGACCGACTCCGAGCAGCGTCTCGGCGACATTTTCGAGCACTGCAACAACCTCAGGCTCGGACCGATGCCGTCGGTCGATTCGCTGCCCGAGGGCTACACGGGAACCTTCGGTCACTTCCCCGTCTACTTCCCCGAGGAGATCGTGCACGCGGCCGGGCTGATCCCGGTGAGCGTGCTGGGCGGGGGCAACAAGCTCGAGCTCAAGCACGCCGACGCCCACATGGGCTCGTTCATCTGCTCGATCTGCCGCTCGACCACCGAGCTCGGCCTGAACGGCTCGCTCGACGGCCTCACCGGGTTCGTCACGCACCCGATCTGCGACGCGGCCAAGCACCTGGGCGGCATCTGGTCGCGCAACTTCCCCGAGAAGCTGGGCCAGATCCTGTACCTGCCGCAGAACCCCAACACCCCCGGCTCGGTGCGCTACACCAGCGCCGAGTACCAGCGGCTGCGCAGCGACGTCGAGAAGAAGATCGGCCGCACGATCGACGACGCCGCGATCTGGCGCAGCATCCGCATCTACAACCGCAACCGCGCGCTGCTGCGCGAGCTGTACGCGCTGCGCTGCGACGAGCCGTGGAAGGTCAGCACCAGCGAGCTGTACCTGCTGATGCGCGCGCGCACGCGCATGCCGGCCGAGCAGCACAACGTCCTCCTCGAAGAGGCGCTCGGCCTGCTGCGCGCGCGCAAGCGCGCCGCGCAGGACAAGCCGCGCGTCGTCTTCGTCGGCGGCTTCTGCGAGCAGCCGCCGCTCGAGATGCTCGAGGCGCTCGACGACACCTGCTACGTCGTCGACGACGACCTGCTGATCGGCCTGCGCTGGATCACCTCGGACGTGCCGGAGACCGGCGACCCGGTGTGGGCGCTGGCCGAGAGCTTCATCGAGCGCTCGGCGGCGAGCCCCGTGCAGCACGACGAGCGCAAGACGAAGGCGGGATACCTGATGCAGATGATCGAGGGCAGCCGCGCCGACGCCGCCGTCGTCACCGCCGCGAAGTTCTGCGAACCCGGCCTCGACGAGCAGGTGACCTGGTCGAAGCACCTCGACAAGGTCGGCGTGCAGCACCTCGTCCTCGAGTTCGAGGAAAAGATGACCTCGTTCGAGCAGATGTCGATGCAGCTGGAAACCTTCGCCGAATCGCTTCTGTTCTCCATCGCCTGACCCGGAGGCTGCACCAATGACCACCGCAACCGTCGACAAGACCGCAGCCGCCGAAGGCGGAGAGTTCAACGCGCACCAGGAGGGGCAGAAGCTCTTCAAGGAGTGGTACTCGGGCCTCGAGGGCGCCAACCAGCGCGGCGAGCACGTGGCGAACGTGTTCGTCATGGGCAACGCCATCGAGATCCTGCGCGCCTTCGACTTCCGCCTCGTCTTCCCCGAGATCACCTCGCTGCAGATGGGCGTTCGCAAGGTCTCCGAGGACTACCTGCGCGAATCCGAGGACTACGGCTACTCGCCCGACGTCTGCTCGTACGTGAAGGCCGACGTCGGCCTGATCCTGCGCGAGCACAAGCACCCGGCCGGCATCATCCCGAAGGCCGACATCGCCATCACCTCGAACATGTGCAGCACGTTCATCAAGTGGGGCGAGATCTGGGAGCACATGCTGAACACGCCGACCTTCACGCTCGACCTTCCCGGCCAGCGCTCGGCGAACTGGACGGTGCGCCCGGGCGATGCGCAGCACATGGCCGACGCGCAATGGGTCGAGGCGCAGTTCCGCGACCTGATCGAGCGCTGCGAGAAGATCACCGGCAAGAAGTTCAACATGGACCGGCTCGCCGAGATCGAGGACAACGTCAACAAGACGGTCGGGCACTGGAACAACGTGATGGCGCTGAACCGCACGTGCCCGGCGCCGTACAACGCGATGCTCGACGGGCTGACCTACATCGGCATCATGAACATCTACCGCGGCACGCCCGAGGGCACCGAGTTCATGCGCCGCCTCGAGGAGTCGCTGCGCGCCAAGGTCGCCCGTGGCGAGGGACGCGTCGCCGAGGAACGCTTCCGGCTGCTCTTCTCGGGCACGCCCTGCTACGTGTCGATGCGCCGGCTGATCGAGCTGTTCGAGACCTGGGGCGGCGTCTTCGCGTACTCCGACTACCTCACCTTCGCCGCCGGCGGAATGGACGCGGCCGACGTGCGCTACGACACGTCGCGCCCGCTCGAGAGCCTGGCCGAAGTCACGGCGCTCGCCGCGCAGCGCGGGCTGTCGAACCAGTTCTTCTCGCACGAGCGTCTCGCGCAGCAGATCAAGGACTACGACGTCGACGGGATCGTCTTCCACGGCATCAAGAGCTGCCGCTTCGTGTCCTCGGGAATGGCCGACACGCGCAACTACCTGAACGAGCAACTGCGCCTGCCGAGCCTGTACATCGAGTCGGACCTCATCGATCCGCGCTACTGGTCCGACGCGCAGATCAAGAACCGCGTCGATGCGTTCTTCGAGTCGCTGCAGAGCCGTGGCGGCGCTGCGCCGGGCGCGTCGAAATCCAACGCCCACACCATCGGGAGCCAGGCATGAAATACGTTGGCGGAGTCGACGTCGGATCGACCCAGACCAAGGCCGTGATCATCGACGAGACCGGCAAGGTCGTCGGGCGCGCGCTCGTCGACATGGAAACGAGCATGATCACCGTCGCCGAAGACGCGTTCAAGGCGGCGCTGGAAGACGCCGGCGTCGAGCAGTCGCGGGTGGTCCGGATCGCGGGCACCGGCTACGGTCGGTACAACGTCACGTTCGGCCACGAGCAGGTCACCGAGATCACCTGTCACGCACGGGGCGCGGTCTCGCTCTTCCCGAACACGCGCACGGTCATCGACATCGGCGGGCAGGACACCAAGGCGATCTCGGTGAAGCCGGACGGACAGGTCGACGACTTCACGATGAACGACAAGTGCGCCGCGGGCACCGGGCGCTTCCTCGGGGCGGCGTCGTACGCGCTCGAGCTCCCGCTGTCCCAGCTCGGCACGCTCGCGCTGCGCTCGCAGAATCCGGTGCGCATCACGACGACCTGCACGGTGTTCGCCGAGTCGGAGATCATCAGCCACCTCGCCAAGGGAATCCTCCCCGAGGACGTGCTGATGGGCGTGCACCAGGCGATCACCGCCCGCTGCGTCTCGCTCGCGCGGCGCGTCGGCATCAACCCCGAAGTGACCTTCACCGGCGGCGTGAGCCGCAACCAGGCGATGGTCAAGCTGATCGAGGACGCGATCGGGACGAAGCTCAACGTGAGCCCCGAGGCGCACTTCTGCGGCGCGCTCGGCGCGGCGCTTTTCGCGCGCGACCACGCGTTCGGACTCACCGCCGAACCGGCGGTCGCCTGAGGAGAAAGACATGATCAACACCGTCGGCATCGACATCGGCTCGACCTACACGAAGGCGATCTGCCTGGACGGCGACCGCAAGGTCGTCGGCATGGCCGTGCGCAAGACCGGCTTCAAGCTCGCGCAGGCGGCGGAGGCCGTGTTCGAGGACCTCCTGAAGAACTGCGGGATCGACCGCTCGGAGGTGACCTACGTCAGCTCGACCGGTTACGGGCGCTACGTCGTCGACTTCCGCCACGCGCAGGTCACCGAGCTGACCGCGCACGCCCAGGCGGCCACGCAGCTGTTTCCCGACACCCGCACGATCCTCGACATCGGCGGCCAGGACATCAAGGCGATCAAGGTCGACGCCGAGGGACGCGTCAAGGCCTTCCGCCTGAACGACAAGTGCGCGGCCGGCACCGGCGCGTTCCTCGAGAAGACCGCGCGCTACCTGGGGCTGAAGACCGAGGACATCGGCCCCTACGCCAAGCGCTCGACCGACCCCAAGCCGATCAGCAGCGTGTGCGCGGTGTTCGCCGAATCGGAGGTCATCAACCACCTGGCCAACGGCATTCCCGCGGAAGACATCATGATGGGCGCGATGGTCTCGCTGGGCGGACGCGCGATCCAGCTGATGCGCCGCGTCGGCCTCGAGCCGGGGTTCATGCTCACCGGCGGGATGACGCGCAACGTCGCGATGATCGACGCGCTGCAGAGTGCGCTCGGCTCGCGCTTCAACGTCGCGCCGGACGGACTCGGCCAGTTGAACGGCGCCTACGGTGCGGCGTACCTCGGCCTGCGGCGCGTCGAGAAGCTTCGCGCCGAAGGCAAGCCGATCCCGCCGACGGCGGCCGAACTCGGCGGCGAGGAGAAGAAGCCCGCGCGTCGCTGGTCGGCGATGGCGCTGACGTCGCGGCACTTCGAGCTGCCGGGCAATCCCGGCGAGTGCCCGGTGGTCGCCAAGGAGTCGCGCCGCGCGGGGAACGACTCGTACCGCATCAGCGCAGCCGAGGTGAAGGCGGAGGCCGAGAACACCGTTTCGACGGCCAACTGAGCAAGGAGGGAAAGAGCGATGACACACGTCGTCACCGAGGCCTGCATCAACTGCCGGCACACCGACTGCGTCGAGACCTGCCCGGTGGACGCGTTCCACGCCGGGCCGAACTTCCTCGTCATCGATCCCGAGGTCTGCATCGACTGCGCGGCATGCGTTCCCGCATGCCCGGTCGAGGCGATCTACATCGACGGCGACGTTCCGGGCGCGATGCACGCGTACGTCGCGCTCAACGCCGAACTGGCGCAGGTGTGGCCGGAGATCACGGTCAAGGAGGACGCCCTCCCCGATGCGGATCACTGGGCCGGCGTCACCGACAAGCGCGCCGAACTGAAGGAAACGGCATAACGGGCCGCAGCCAGGAGCAAGCGAGATGGAAACGATCAACGACTACATGATGAAGGACCACCAGCTCATCGACGGCTTCTTCGAGCGTGCGGAAGAGGCGGCGAAGGCCGCCGACTTCGCGACGCTCGAGCGCGAAGCGAACGAGTTCCTGACCCGGATCGCCGTGCACATCGACGTCGAGGACCGGCTGCTCTTCGCCGCGTTCGAGGAGCGCACCGGAATGACGCAGGCAGGACCTTCGGTGACGATGCGCGAGGAGCATCGCGAGATGGAGCCGATCTTCGACGCGATGCGCGACGCGGTCGCCTCGCGCGACGCCGCCGGATACCTGCGCGCCGCCTCGCAGCTCGTCCAGATCCTCGCGCCGCACAACCAGAAGGAAGAGACGATGATGTACCCGATGATCGACGACGCGATGGGGCCCGATACGCGCGCGCTTCTCGACGACGCGAAGGCGGCGATGGCGGCCTGAGGCCGGTCCGCCCACCCGGTTCCCCGCCCGGCGCGCTCCCGGGCCGGGAACCGGACGATCGAGGGGGGCAGACCCCCCGCCTGCGGACGATCGCCGTCCGCTTGCGCGCGACGACCACCCCGTCTCGCGTATCCTTCCTGCATGCTCGCGCTGGCCCTTCACGCTCCGGGCACGCCGCTCGTAGCGGAGCATCGACCGGAACCGCGGCCCGGTCGCGGTGAAGCCCTGCTGCGCGTGCGCGCATGCGCGGTCTGCCGCACCGACCTGCACGTCGTCGACGGCGAGCTCGCCCTGCCGAAGCTGCCCATCGTGCCGGGACACGAGATCGTCGGAATCGTCGAGGCGCTCGGCGAAGGCGCCGAAGGCCTGTCGGTCGGCGAGCGCGTCGGCGTTCCGTGGCTCGGGCACACCTGCGGGCACTGCCCGTACTGCACCGCCGGACGCGAGAACCTGTGCGATGCGCCAGGCTTCACCGGCCTGCACCGCGACGGCGGCTACGCGACGCACGTCCTCGCCGATGCCGGGTTCTGCCACTCGCTCGAAGGCATCGCGCTGCCCGATGCGCAGGCCGCGCCGCTGCTGTGCGCGGGGCTCATCGGCTGGCGCGCGCTGCGCTTCGCCGGCGATGCGCGCGCTCTCGGACTGTACGGATTCGGTGCGGCGGCGCACCTGATCGCGCAGGTCGCGCAGCGGCAGGGCCGACGCGTCTACGCGTTCACGCGACCCGGCGACACGGCTGCCGTAGCGCACGCGCGCGCACTCGGTGCGGCGTGGGCGGGCGGCTCCGACGAGATGCCGCCCGAGCCGCTGGACGCGGCGATCCTGTTCGCGCCGGTGGGTGCGCTGGTGCCGCAGTCGCTGCGCGCACTGCGCAAGGGCGGCAGGGTCGTCTGCGCAGGCATCCACATGAGCGACCTTCCGTCGTTTCCGTACGAGATCCTCTGGAACGAACGCGAGATCCGATCGGTGGCCAATCTGACGCGCCAGGACGGCCGCGAATTCCTCGACTGGGTTCGCGCCAACCCGATCCGGGTCGACGTGCGGACGTGGCCGCTGGAACGGGCGAACGAAGCGCTCGACGCGCTGCGTTCGGGTCGGGTGACCGGCGCCGCGGTGCTGGTCCCCTAGCGGGGACCGTCCGATCGTCTTGCCTCAGATGGCGAGGTACTCGTGGCGCAGGTCGACGTTGTCGATCACCTCGCGCGCGGTTCCGTCGAAGACGATCTCCCCCATGTCGAGGATGATCGCGCGGTCGGCGAGGTTCAGCGCGGCGATCGCGTTCTGCTCGACGATGATCGTGGTGAAGCCGTGGCTCTTCACCTCGCGCAGGATCCTCTCGATTTCCTGCACGATCACCGGCGCGAGCCCTTCGTAGGGCTCGTCGAGCAGCAGCAGCTTGACGTCGCGCGCCAGCGCGCGCGCGATCGCGAGCATCTGCTGCTCGCCGCCCGACAGCGTCACCGCTTCCTGCGTCCGCCGCTCGGCAAGCCGCGGGAAATGCTGGTAGAGGCGCTCGAGCTCCCATCCGATCGGCTTCTCGATCTGCGCGAGCTTCAGGTTCTCCTCGACCGTCAGCCCGCCGATGATGCGGCGGTCTTCGGGCACCAGGCCCACCCCCGCTCTCGACGCCTGGAACGCCCGCATCGTGTGCAGCGGGCGGCCGTCGAGCCAGATCTCGCCGCTCGCCAGGTGCGGATCGTCGACGCGCGCGATGGTACGCAGCGTCGACGTCTTGCCCGCACCGTTGCGGCCGAGCAGCGCGACGATCTCGCCCTCGTGGATGTCGAAGGAGACGCCCTGGACGATGTAGCTCTCGCCGTAGTACGAATGCACGTCGCGGCACGAGAAGTACGCCGGCTTCGCTTCGGTGCCGGCAGCCGCCGGCGCGGTCATCACCTCGGTCACAGGTGCGCTCCTCCGAGATAGGCTTCCTGGACGCGCGGGTCACCCTTGATCGATTGGGGGTCGCCCTCCGCGATCACGGTTCCCTGCGCGAGCACGCTGATGCGGTGCGCAAGCGAGAACACGACGTGCATGTCGTGTTCGATGATGATCTTCGTGATCTTGCGCTCGCCGATGCGCTTGAGCAGGTCGATCGTGTTGTTGGTATCGGCGCGCGACATGCCGGCCGTGGGCTCGTCGAGCAGCAGCAGCTTCGGATCCTGCACGAGGCACATCGCCAGCTCGAGCCTGCGCTTGTCGCCGCGCGACAGCGTGCCGGCGACGGTCTCGCGCTGCTCGGCCAGGCCCACGTCGGCGAGGATGTGCTCGGCCTTCTCGCGCACCGTTTTCTGCGCATCGGCGCGCGACCACGCGCGCAGCGCGAAGGCGCCGTCGCGTCGCGCCAGCGTGGGGATCATCACGTTCTCGAGCAGGCTCAGGTCGCCGAAGATCTCGGGCGTCTGGAAGACGCGCACGACACCGGCCTGGTTGATCTCGTGCGGCGCCAGCCCGATCAGCGGCCGCCCGTCGAAGAGCACCGTTCCGGTGTCCGGGGTCAGCCGCCCGACGAAGCAGTTGAGCAGCGTCGACTTGCCGGCGCCGTTCGGACCGATGATCGCATGCACGCTGCCCTCCTCGACGTTGAGGTTGACGTCGCGCAGCGCGCGCAGGCCGCTGAAGCTCTTGTTGACCGACTGGACTTGCAGGATCGCCATCTCGCCGCGCCTCCTCACTCGACGGAACGTTCGACCGGCGCGTTGGCCGAGACGAATCGGCCGGGTCCGCCCGGGTGCGAGGTGCGCAGCTGTGCGGCGGAGGCTGCCCCGGCCGGCGCCGCAGCCGGTATCGTGCGCGCCGCGCCGGCGGGCGCCCGCGGCACGTGGTGCGGCGCGTGCGCCGGCGCCGGCCCGCGGCCGGAACGCCGCTGGCGATCGCCGCGGAACAGGCTGCCGATGCGCCGGATGCCTTCCATGACCCCGCCCGGCAGGAAGATGACGATCAGCATGAACAGCAGGCCCAGCGTGAGGTGCCAGCCGTCGCCGACGAACAATCCGACGACGCGCACGACGCCGTCCTCGATGCCGTCGGGAAGGAAGGCGAACACGTCGTGCAGCATCTGCGAGTTGAAGGACGAGAAGATGTTCTCGAAGTACTTGATGATCGCCGCTCCGAGCACCGGGCCGAGCAGCGTCCCCGCGCCACCCAGGATCGTCATGAGCACGACCTCGCCGGAAGCCGTCCACTGCATGCGTTCGGCGCCGGCGAGCGGGTCGGTGACCGCGAGCAGCGAACCGGCCAGCCCGGCGTACACGCCCGAGATCACGAATGCGGCGAGCGCATACGGGCGCGAATGCACGCCCGTGTAGTTCAGCCGGTTCTGGTTGGACTTGATCGCGCGCAGCATCGTGCCGAAGGGCGAACGCGTGATGCGCAACGCGACGATGAAGGCGATGATCAGCAGCACCGCGCAGAAATAGAAGCCGGACCAGCCCTGCATCGGGATGCCGAACAGCTCGGTGGACGGGATCAGCGTGCTCGGGCCGTGCAGCGCGGTGTCGATCACGCGCGGATCGCCGCGCGTGATCTGCAGGCCGGTCTCGCCGTTGGTGATCGGCGTGAGCACCGAATACGCGAGGTTGTAGCCCATCTGGGCGAAGGCGAGCGTGAGGATCGCGAAGTAGATCCCGGAACGGCGCAGGCTGAGGTAGCCGATCGCCAGCGCGAACACGCCGGCGACGAGCATCCCGAACAGCACCGCCGGAATCACGTTCATCGTCAGCAGCTTGAAGCTCCAGACCGCCGTGTACGAGCCGACGCCGAGGAAGGCCGCATGCCCGAAGGACAGGTACCCGGTGAGGCCGAACAGGATGTTGAAGCCGATCGCGAAGATCCCGTAGATCGCGAAGCGCTGCAGCAGGTCGGGGTACGAGCCGCCGAGCGGCTGCATCCACAGCGGCATCGCGAGCACGGCGACCGTGAATCCGAGGATCAGCAGGAGATCGCGTGAGGAAGTGGTCTTCATGGTCGGGATCTCCTCAGGTCTCCATGACGCCGGCGCGTCCCATCAGCCCGCGCGGACGAACGAGCAGGATCACGACGGCGACCAGGTAGATGATGATCTGGTCGATGCCGGGAATGAGGTCCTTGACTTCGTTCATCGAAGCGAAGGACTGCAGGATGCCGAGCAGGAAGCCCGCGATCACGGCACCCGGCAACGAACCCATGCCGCCGACGACGACGACGACGAAGGACAGCACGAGGAAGTCCATCCCCATGTGGTAGTCGGGCGACAGGATCGGCGTGTACATCAGCCCGGCGACGCCGGCGACGATCACGGCGATCGCGAACACGATCGTGAAGCGTCGCTGTATGTCGATGCCGAGCAGTCCCACCGTCTCGCGGTCGCGCATCCCGGCGCGCACCACCATTCCGAAGGTGGTGTAGCGCAGGAACGCGAAGACCAGCCCGATCACCACGAGCGAGAACGCGAAGTAGATGAGCCGCCACCACGGGTAGCTGATCGCCTCGCCGAGGCCGAACCACGCGCCGACGTTCGCGCTGCCGGAGAAGGCGGCGGGCGCCGACGTGGGGATCGGGTTCGCCCCGAAGTAGGCCTTGACGATCTCCTGCAGCACGATCGCCAGCCCGAAGGTGACGAGGATCTGGTCCGCATGCGGGCGGCGGTAGAAGTGCCGGATCAGGCCGCGCTCGAGCGCTACGCCGAGCAGCCACATCACCGGTATCGCGAGCAGGATCGACAGCGGAACGGAGTAGTCGATCAGCCGTTCGCCGAAGTCGCCGAACCAGATCTTCAGGTACGGGATCTCCTTGTAGGCATCGAAGAACGTGATGCTCTCGTCCTTCACCTGTCTGGAGATCGTGAACAGCCGGTTCAGCGTCACCGCGCAGAACGCGCCGATCATGAACAGCGCGCCGTGCGCGAAGTTCACGACGCCGAGCGTGCCGAAGATCAGCGTGAGACCGAGGGCGATCAGCGCGTACGCGCCGCCCTTGTCCAGGCCGTTGAGCAGTTGCAGAAGGATCGCGTCCATCGTCGTTCCGGCGCGCCGACGTGCGCCGGGGGCGCACGTGCTGGTGTTCGGACCCGCCCGGACGGCCGCTTGGCCGACCCGGGCGGTGTGAGGGCTACGCGGCCCGCAGGCCGGCGCTCAGGCCTGCGCGCTCACGAAGCCACCTCGTACGGGCCGAGTTCGCCGCCGCCCATGTTCTCCGGGTACTCGACCTGCGCGCGCGGCACCACCTGGACGATCTCGAGCATGTCCCACTTGCCGCTGGGCTTCTCCTTGCCCTTCACGACCAGCACGTCCTTGAAGCACTGGTGGTCGCCCTTGCGATACTCGGTGGCTCCCATGCCGAGCCCGTCGAACTGGAAGCCCTCGAGCGCCTTGATCACCTCCGGCGGATGGAAGGTGCCGGCGGTCTCGACCGCGTTGGCGTAGAGCATCTGCTGCGCGTAGCAGGTCTGCGCGGCCTGCGACGGCGGGAATCCGTACTCCTTCGCGTACGACTTGGCGAAGGCCTTCGTGCCTTCGTCGGGCAGCTCCCAGTGCCAGTTGGCGGTACCGAGAATGCCCTGCGCGGCTTCGCCGGCGCCCTGCACCATCAACTCCGAGTACAGCGGCACGACGATCTCGAACTGCTTGCCGTTGACCTGCTTGTCGCGCAGCCCGAACTGCACCGCCTGGCGCAGCGAGTTGACCATGTCCTTGCCGTAGTGGTTCAGGATCAGCACGTCGGCGCCGGAGTTGACGGCCGGCGTGATGTACTGCGAGAAGTCGCCCGCGCCCAGCGGCGTGCGTACGGCGGAGACGGTCTGCCAGCCGATGTTCTCGGTGGCGTTCTTCAGCGACTCCTCCTGCGTCCAGCCCCAGGTGTAGTCGGCAGTGAGGTGATAGGCACGGCGATCCTTGCCGTATTCCTTGGCGAGCACCGGCGCCAGCGCCTGGCCCGACATGTAGGCGTTGAAGAAGTGCCGGAACCCGTAGCGACGGCGATCCTTCATCGTCGTGTCGTTCGAGTGGCTCAGGCCGACCATGTAGATCACGCCCATTTCCTGCGCGAGCGACTGGCAGGCGACGGCCACCGCCGACGACGAGCAGCCCGAGAACATGATCACGCCGTCCTTCTCGATCATGCGCTTGGCCGAGGCGCGCGCCGCGTCCGCCTTGGTCTGCGTGTCGCCCGTGACGAACTCGATCTTCTTGCCGAGGATGCCGTTGCCCTTGAGCTTCGACGGCTTGAAGGTGGCCATGGCACCGGCGTCGCCCTCGCCGTTCAGGTGCTTGGCGGCAAGCTTCATCGCGCGCAGCTGGTCGGCGCCTTCGTCGGCGTAGGGCCCGGTCTGCGGAACGTTGAAGCCGAGCACGACCGTCTTCCTCTTGCTCGGGTCGTTGCGGAAGCCCTGCGCCCACGCGTTGCGCGTGAAGAACAACGGCGAAGCGATCGCGGTCGCGCCCAGCGCCGCGCCGCCCTTGATGACCTTGCGCCGGCCATTGTCTCGAGTGTCGGTCATGAATCCGTCCTCCTTGCGTGATGGAGACTGCGGTTGGGCGAACCGAAGCCGGCCGCCTGCGACTGCGCAAGGAGGATGCGCGCTCCCTGTCAAGCGAACAACAAGTCTTTGACAAAGAACAAAGAATTTGTAAAGAATTCTGCGATGCGCGGTCAATCGAGTCGATTTTTCACCTTGCGACGCAACATCGCCGAAGCCGTGCGCCGACACCGTTGAGCGAAGGGACCGGATGCCCACCTACTCTCCCGTCGGTCCGCGCATACGCGAGCGGCGTCGCTCGCTCGGCATCACGCAATCGGCACTCGCCGCGCGCATCGGCATCTCGGCGTCGTACCTGAACCTGATCGAGAGCGGCCGGCGCAGCATCGGCGGCTCGGTGCTCAAGCGCATCGCCGCCTCGCTCGACGTGGCGCTCGACGTGCTCGACGGTGCGGCGCAGCGCCGGCTCGTCGACGACCTGGCGTCGCTGTCGACCGAGCCGCTGCTCGCCGGCCTCGCCCTCGACCCGTTGAGCGTCGAGCGCTTCGCGAGCCAGCACGAGAGCTGGGCGCAGGCACTGGTGCGGCTGCACCGCACGTCGCTCGATCGGCTCGAAGCGGTGCGCGCGCTCTCCGACCGCCTCAACCACGACCCCTTCCTCGGCGACGCCGTGCATTCGATGCTCAGCCGCGTCGCGGCGATCCGGTCGTCGTCGGAGATCCTCGAGTCGATCGACGACCTCGAACCGGAGCAGCGCTCGCGCTTCCTGTCGATCATCGCCTCGGAGAGCACGCGCCTGTCGGACGTCGCGCAGGCACTGGCGGCGTTCTTCGACAAGGCACACACCGGGACGCGCTCGGTGACGCCCGCCGAGGAAGTCGACGACTTCCTGCTGGAACGCGGCAACCACTTCCCCGCGCTCGAGCAGGCGGCCGTCGATTTTCGCGCGTCGGCGGGCATCGAAGGCGATTGCAGCGCGGAACAGCTCGCGCGCTACCTCGAGGACGTGCACGACGTGCGCGTGCGCGTCGGTCCCGCCGAAGCACCCGAAGCGGCAGCGGCGCATCCGTACGCGACCTGGGACCTCGCCTCGCGCACGCTCACGCTTCCCGACGGCGTCTCGCGCACCACGCAGCGCTTCGAGCTCGCGAAGTTCGCCGCGCAGGTGTTCCACCAAGGCACGCCGGTGTCCGCCGAGGTCTCGGCGTCGCCGCTGCTCACCAGCGAGGCGGCGAAGCGGCGCGCCACCCGGGTGCTCGTGTCGTATCTCGCCTCCGCGATCCTGATGCCCTACGAGGTCGCGCTCGACGCGGCGGTGAGCGGACGCTACGACCTCGACCGGCTCGCGCGCCGCTTCGACGCGAGCTTCGAGCAGGTGTGCCACCGGCTCGTCACGCTGCAGCGCCCGGATGCGCCGGCGATCCCCTTCGCCTTCCTGCGGGTCGATGCGGCCGGATTCGTCACCAAGCGCTATCCGTTGCCGCACCTGCTGATGCCGCGACACGGAAGCGCATGCCCTCTGTGGCCCGTCTACCAGGCGTTCCAGTCGCCCGGCGCACTCGTGCGCCAGCTCGCCGAGTTCCCGAACGGCGCCCGCTTCCTGCTGCTCGCGCGCACCGACGAGAAGGCGCGCCCGGGCTCCGGCATGCCCCGTCGGCTGGTGTCGGTGATGCTCGCCTGCGACGCGCTGCACGCCGACCGCACGGTGTACGGCGAGGGCATCGACCTGTCGTCGAGCGCGCCCGCCATCCCCGTCGGACCGAACTGCCGGCTGTGCGTACGGCACGACTGCTGGTATCGGCAGGAGGACCCGATCATCGACGCATGAGCGCAGCCCCGGTGGCGCCGTTCTTCATCCGGCGCCGCAGACCCGCTACACTCCTGCGCATCCCCCGGGAACAGGCGCCGCAGTTCAGCCAGGACGACCACAGATGATCACGCGGGTGCTGATCGCGGAAGACGAACCGCACATCGTCGAATCGCTGAGCTTCGTGCTGCAGCGAAGCGGCTACGAGGTCTCGTCGGTGCTCGACGGCGAGTCGGCCATGACGCGCCTGCGCAGCGACCCGCCCGACATGGTGATCCTCGACGTCATGCTGCCGAAGCTCAACGGCTTCGAGGTCCTCAAGCGGCTGAAGTCCGACCCCGCGCTGCGCTCGATCCCGGTGATCATCCTCACCGCGAAAGGCCAGAGCCAGGATCGCCGCATGGCCGAGGAGATCGGCGTCGACGGCTTCATGACGAAACCGTTCTCGAACCGCGAGATCGTCGACGAAGTGCGCCGTCTCGCGCCGGGTTGATCCGCGGCGCCGCGCGCGCCCGACACGATGAAACGCAGCCGAACCGCCCGCCCCGCACTCGCGCAATCGCCGCGGTTGCGCGACGCGGCCGTCGTGCTGCCGCTGCTCGGGTTGTTCGCGTGGATGCCGCCCGTGATCGGCCTGTTCACCGCATCGGGACGCGTGTTCGGCATCCCGCTCATCGTCGCGTGGCTCTTCGGCGTCTGGCTGGCGCTGATCGCGGTTGCGCTCTGGTTCGCACGCCGGCTCGACCCGGTCGACGAGCTTCCCCCGACGGACGAGGCGGAGGCGCTCGAGCACACCGGGCAGGCCGGACTGCCGGGTCGCTGAATGCTGTCGCCGAACTTCGTCCTCGTCATCGCGCTGCTGTACGTCGCGCTGCTGTTCGCCGTCGCCTTCCACGGCGACCGCCGCGCGCGGGCGGGGCACATCGGGTGGCTGCAATCGCCGCTCGTCTACACGCTGTCGATCTCGGTGTACTGCACGTCCTGGACCTTCTACGGCGCGGTCGGCTCGGCCGCGCGCGACGGCCTCGAGTTCGCGACGATCTACATCGGACCGACGCTCGTCTTCGTCGGCTGGTGGGTGCTGCTGCGCAAGCTCGTGCGCATCGGCCGCTCGCAGCGCATCACGTCGATCGCCGACATGATCTCGTCGCGCTACGGCAAGAGCGCGAGCCTGGCGGCGCTCGTCACGCTGATCGCGGTGATCGGCGCCACGCCGTACATCGCCCTGCAGCTGAAGGCGGTGACCACCAGCTATCACGTGATCACCAACACCGGGCCGGAAGCGTTGAGCGGCGTGCCGATGGTCGGTCCGGACTACCGCACGGGCTTCTGGATCGCGGCCGGCATGGCGGTGTTCACGATCCTGTTCGGCACGCGCAACATCGACGCCAACGAGCGGCACCACGGCGTCGTCGCGGCGATCGCGCTCGAGGCGGTCGTCAAGCTCGCCGCGCTGCTGGCGGTCGGGATCCTGCTCGTGTTCTTCGTCGCCGGCAGCCCCGGCGAGCTCTTCGAGCTCGCCTCGCCCGAACTGCTGCACGCCGACGAGGTGTTCGGTCCGCGCTGGATCACGCTCACGTTCCTGTCGGCCACCGCCATCATCTGCCTGCCGCGGCAGTTCCAGGTGACCGTCGTCGAGATCTCCGACGAACGCCATCTGCGCACCGCGTCGTGGCTCTTCCCGCTGTACCTGTTCCTGATCACGCTGTTCGTGCTGCCGATCGCGATCGGCGGACTGAGCCTGCTGCCCGAAGGCTCGAACCCGGACATGTTCGTCCTGACGCTGCCGATGTGGGCGGGACAGGACACGATCGCGCTGCTCTCCTTCCTCGGCGGCTTCTCGTCGGCGACCTCGATGGTCATCGTCGCCTGCATCGCGCTGTCGACGATGGTCTCGAACCACCTGATCATGCCGGTGGCGCTGCGCTTCGGCTGGGTGCCGGTGGGCGCGGGCGGACAGATCCGCGGTTTCCTGCTGATCAGCCGCCGCCTGAGCATCTGCGCGATGCTGCTCCTCGGCTTCCTGTATTTCCGGCTCAGCGGCAATTCCGACGCGCTTGCCTCGATCGGCCTGATCTCCTTCGCCGGCGTCGCCCAGTTCCTGCCCTGCCTGCTCGGCGGACTCTACTGGCGGCACGCCAACGCCACCGGCGCGTTCGCCGGGCTGCTTGCCGGCTCGCTGCTGTGGGCCTACACCCTGTACCTGCCCAGCTTCGGCGGCTTCCTGCTGTCCCCCGACGACATCGCGAACGGGCCCTTCGGCATCGCCCTGCTGCGCCCGCACGCGCTGTTCGGCTTCGACGGAGTCGACCCGCTCGTGCATTCGCTGTTCTGGAGCCTGTCGCTGAACACGCTGCTGTTCGTGCTCGGTTCTTTGTGGCGCGAGCCGAAGCCGCTCGAGAGGCTGCAGGCGACGCTGTTCGTCGACGTCTTCCGTACGCCGGCCGACGCGGCGGCGGCGCTGATCCGCCGCTCGGCGACCACCTACGACCTGAACCTGCTCGCGCAGCGCATCCTCGGCGCGGACGAGGCCGGGCGGCTGTTCCAGACCATCGGCGCGCCGGGTCCCGCGCCGGCCGGCACCGCCAAGGCCGACGACGCGTTCATCTCGCAGCTCGAGCGCAAGCTCGCCGGCAGCGTCGGCGCCGCGTCGGCGCGCGCGATGATCTCGCAGGTCGTCACCGGCGAGACGATCAGCCTCGACGAGCTGATGCAGATCGCCGACGAGACGCAGCGCATCCGCGAGTACAGCGAGCGACTCGAGCGCAAGTCGCGCGAGCTCGAGATCGCCGCCAGCCAGCTGGGCGAGGCGAACGAGCGGCTGACGCAGCTCGATGCGCAGAAGGACGATTTCCTCAGCCAGGTCAGCCACGAAGTGCGCACGCCGATGACGTCGATCCGTTCGTTCTCGGAGATCCTGCTCGAGACACCCGATCTCGACGCAGCCCAGTCGCGTCACTTCCTCGCGATCATCCACGAGGAAAGCGTGCGCCTGACGCGCCTGCTCGACAGCACGCTCGACCTGAGCCTGCTCGAGCGCGGCGAGGCGCCGTGGGCGCTCGAGCGCATCGACCCGGAAGCGGCGCTCGATCGCTCGGTGCGCATGTGCCACGGGCTCGCCGCGAATACGCGTGTGCGGCTGCTCGACGGCGAGCGCGCCCGCGGCGTGCACGTGTACGCGAACGCCGACCGGCTCAGCCAGGTCTTCATCAACCTGATCTCGAACGCGATCAAGTACAACACCAGCGGATCGCCGTACGTGCGCGTGAGCAGCCGCCTGGTCGACGGCGAGTACGCCGTCTTCGTCGAGGACAACGGCCCGGGCATCCGGCCGGAGGAACGCGAGCTGATCTTCTCGAAGTTCGCGCGCGGCTGGGCGCACACGCAGACCTCGGTGGTCGGTGCCGGGCTGGGGCTGGCGATCAGCTGGCAGATCATGCGTCGGCTGGGCGGCACGCTCACGCTGATGCCCGACAGCGGACGCGGCGCCTGTTTCCGCGTCTCGCTCGCGTCGCTCGACGCGCACTAGGGGCTGCGTCCACGCCGCTTTCGTCGTGCCGCGGCCGGCGGGCATGCGCGCTCGATGGACCGGCAGGGTCCCGCGATTGCTGGGGGCCCCGGCAGATCGCAAAGGCCAGAACCGCCATGCCCCTGCTTCGAAGCTTCCGTCCCCGCAACATCGTCGTCTTTCGCGCGCAGCCGCTCGGCGGCCTGTTGTGCGCGGTACCGGCGCTTCGTGCGTTGCGCAACGAATGCCCGCATGCGTCGATCACGCTGGTCGGGCTGCCGTCGGCGCGCGCGTTGTGCGATCGACTGTCGCAGTACGTCGACGACTTCCTGCCCTTCCCCGGCTTTCCGGGATTTCCCGAACAGGCATCGCATCCGCCCGCCTTCGCCCGCTTCGTGCTCGACGCGCGCCTGCGCTCCTTCGACCTCGCCGTTCAGATGCACGGGGACGGGCACATCTCCAATCGGGTCGTACGGCTGCTCGATGCGCGCCGCATCGCCGGCTTCCGGCGCCGGGACGAAGCCGAGGCCGACGGGAAGGCGCGAAGCAAGGACGCGTGGCTGCGCTACGTCGACCGCGGCCACGAGATCCGGCGCCTGCTCGCGCTGACGCGTTTCCTCGGCTGCGAGGAACGCGACGAATCGCTCGAGTTTCCGCTGCTGCCCTCCGATCTCGCCGAACTGCGCGAGAGCGGTCTCGCGCGCGGCCTCGCCTCCGGCCGCTACGTCTGCGTGCACCCCGGCGCGTCGACGGCCGGTGGCTGGCCGATCGCGCATCTGGCGGCGGTCGCCGACGCGCTCCACGAGGCCTACGGGCTGCCGATCGTCGTCACCGGCTCGCCGGACCAACGCGAGGCCTGCGCCGAACTGCGTGTGCGCATGCGCAGCCCGGCGATCGACGCCGTCGCGCCGATCTCGACGGGCGCGCTGGCCGCGCTGCTCGCCGATGCGCGACTGCTGGTCGCGAACGACGACGGCGTCACGCAGCTCGCCTCGGCGCTGCGCGTGCCCTCGGTGATCGTCTTCCACGCTTCCGATCCGTCGCGCTGGGCCCCGCTCGATTCCGAACTGCACCGCAGCGTGCGGCCGGGCGGCGGCGAAGGCCCGCAAGCGGTTCTTGCGCAAGCCCATCGACTGATGGCTCCGCAAGCCGCGCACGTCGCGTCTTCGGAGTTCGGGCACGCGGTCCGCGGGACGCAACGCGCTCGCGCCGGGGCACCGTAGCGACAGCTCCCCTGCCGGCCGGACGGAATTGCCGGCTACGATGGAGCTTTCGGCCCGGTCGATCGTCGACCGGGCGATGCCGATGACCGAGACCGAAGCCCGGAACGCACTGCTCGCGCGCGCCTTCGAGCTGGCCCCTGCCGGCGTCGTCGACTGGCACGACGACGACCGCGCCTGGGCGAGCCGCGCGGCTGCCGAAGTCGAAGGCGCGAAGGCGCCCGGCGAGCGCTTCGTCGCGCGACGGGCCGAGCTCGTGCTCGAGCGGCTCGGCGCGCGCGAACCATCGCTGCGCCGCGCACGGCGCAGCACCGACTGGCGCCCCTGGTTCGGCTGGGCACTGCCCGCGCTCGCCGCACTCGCGGGGCTCGCCACCGACGCGATCGGCCCCGCCCGACACATCAACGTGCTCGCTCCGCCGCTGCTGGCGGTGATGGCGTGGAACCTGGCCGCCTACGCGTCGATCGCGCTGCGCGCGCTGCTGCGCCGCCGAGGGCGCCCCGAGCGGGGCCTCGTCGCCCGCGCGATCACGCGCGCGGCGCAACGCGCGATCGTTCCGGCGCGCGACACCGGGGCGATGCGCTCGCGCGAGGACGCCAGCGGGCGCAGGCGGGCGCGCAGCGCGGTGATCGGCCGCTTCGCCGCCGACTGGGCGCAGGCGAGCGCACGGCTCACCACCACCCGCGTCGCGCGGGTGCTGCACGTCTCGGCGATCGCCTTCGCGCTGGGTGCGCTGGCCGGGTTGTACGTGCGCGGACTCGCCTTCGAGTATCGCGCGGGGTGGGAGAGCACCTTCCTCGATGCCCAGTCGCTGCGGGCCGTGCTCGGCTTCGTCCTCGCACCCGCGTCGCTGGTCACCGGCATCTCGTTGCCCGACGTCGCGCGACTCGAGGCGATGCGCCTGCCCGGGACAGCCGGCGAGAACGCGGCACCGTGGATCCACCTGTATGCGGTCACGATCGCGCTCGTCGTCGTCCTCCCGCGCGCACTGCTCGCGCTGTACGGTCGCGCGCTCGAACACCGTCTCGCAAGCTCCTTCGAGCTGCCCGCGTCCGATCGATATTTCGCAGCGCTGCTGCGCGAGCATTCGGGCGCGGCGGCGCTCGTGCTCGTCGTGCCCTGCCACTTCGCGCCGACGCCGCAATCGACGCTGACGCTGCGCAGCATGCTCGGGGAAGTGTTCGGCCCGACCCTGCGACTCGTCGTCGAGGAAGCCGTCGGCTACGGCGAGGAAGACGATGCGGCGGCGGCGCTCGCATCGACGCCGGACGCGGCGGTCGTCGTCGGCCTGTTCTCGTCGAGCGCGACGCCGGAGGCAGAGACGCACGGCGTGTTCGTCACGCACCTGCTCGCTTCCCGGCCCGCCGGCAGCGACGTCGTCGCGCTCGTCGACGAATCGTCGTTCGCGTCGCGATTCGGCGGCGCCGACGCGACCTCGCACCGCCGGCGCGACGAACGCCGCAGTGCGTGGAAACGGCTGCTCGCCGCCTACGAGTGCCGCCCCGTCTTCGTCGATCTCGAGCGCGACGAGGCCGGCGAAGCCGGCCGGCGCATGCGCGAAGCGCTCGACCGCCGCATCGCGCAACCCCTTCCCGCATGAGCGAAGCCCGTACGATCTCGCTGAGCCTCGTCTCGCACACGAACGTCGGCAAGACGACGCTCGCGCGCACGCTGCTCGGCCGCGACATCGGCATCGTGCGCGACGAAGCGCACGTCACCGAATCGGCCGAGTCGCACACGCTCGTCGAAACGCCGGACGGCGACCGGCTCACGCTGTGGGACACGCCGGGGTTCGGCGACAGCTCGCGCCTCGCCCGCCGGCTCGAGTCCTCGGGCGACCCGATCGGCTGGTTCGTCGGCCAGGTCTGGGACCGCTTCCGCGATCGCGCGCTCTGGGCGAGCCAGCAGGCGGTACGCAACGTGCGCGAGCACGCCGACGTGGTGCTCTACCTCGTCAACGCTTCCGAGCCGCTTGCGCAGTCGCGATACATCGGCGACGAGATGCGCGTGCTCGACTGGATCGGCAAGCCGGTCATCGTGTTGCTGAACCAGCTCGGCCCGCCGCGGCCGGTCGAGGTGGAGGCCGCCGAGCTCGACGAATGGCGCCGCCACCTCGCGGGCGCACGGCCCGTGCGCTCGGTGCTGCCGCTCGACGCCTTCGCCCGCTGCTGGGTGCAGGAAGCCACCTTGCTGCGCGCGATCGCCGAAGCGCTGCCGGCCGAGCTGCGTGCCGCCTGCCGGCGGCTGATCGACGAATGGCTGCGCCGGCGCCGGCACGAGTACGACGCGTCGATCGACGTCCTCGCACAGGCGCTCGCGCGGGTTGCCGTCGACCGCGAGCCGATCCCCGAATCGGGGATGCTCGATCGACTGCGCGACGCCGCGCAAAGCTTCGCGCGCAATGCAGGGAACGCAGATTCGATCCCGGGGGCGAGACGCCAGGCGATGCGCGCGCTCGCGCAGCGCCTGGACGAATCGATCCGTTCCGCCACCGATCGGCTGATCGAGCTGCACGGGCTCGGCGGCCGCGCATCCGCCGAGATCATCGAGCGGCTCGCCGAGCACTACGAGGTGAGCAGCCGTCTGCCCGAGGGCAAGGCCGCCGTGCTCGGCGGGGTCGTCACCGGCGCACTGGCAGGACTGAAAGCCGACCTCGCGACCGGAGGCTTCAGCTTCGGCGCGGGGATCCTCGGCGGCAGCCTGCTCGGCGCGATGGGCGCCTTCGGCCTGGCGCGCGGGTACAACCTCGTGCGCGGCGGCCCGACGCCGGCGGTCACGTGGAGCGATGCGATCCTCGACGAGTCGGTCGCCGCCGCGGTGCTGTCGTATCTGGCAGTCGCGCACTACGGCCGCGGCCGAGGCGACTGGAGCGCTTCCGAGCACCCCGCGCACTGGCAGGATCTGGTGAAGGCGGTGTTGAAGGAGCATCACGAGAACTTCGAGCACGCGTGGTCGCTGCGCGGCGAAGACGGCGCAGCGCCGATGCTCGCGTCGGCGCTGCGGCCGGCGCTGGCGGGCGCGACGCTCGACGTGCTCGCGCGCCTGTACCCGGCGGGCGTGCGCGATTCGAAGCTCGTCGTCCCCGACCCCGTGCACGACGCGGCCTGAGACGCGCGGATCCCGCCCGCCGTCGGGCGACGGATTTGCTGCCGTTCATCGACTCGGGGACGGCGTCCCGTTGCCCGCGTCGGATGCAACAAGCAGCATGCGGAACGCGCCCCGGCAACCCGCCGGAGCGTATACTGCTCGACGTTTTCGGGCGCCCTTCGTCATGGGCGCCGAGCCGAGCCCACTGGAGTCACGAACATGCGCTCGACCCGTTTCCCGATCGCCCGTCTCGCGGCCATCTCCGCCGCCGCTGCCGCAATCGCTTCGATGCCGCTCGCGACTTCCGCGGCCGAGCCGGCGGGCACGCAGAGCTTCAACCCGCACAATTTCAAGTTCCCGACGGGCGTCTATCGCTGCGAATTGAACCGCAGCGTCGACGTCCGCCAGGTCTCGCCCGACATGCAGAGTGCCGTGCTGAACTTCAACAAGAAGGAATACCAGCTGAAGGCGGTGCACGCGCGAAGCGGCGCGCTGCGTTACGAGGACGACAAGGCGGGAATCGTCTGGCTGATCATCGCCGGCAAGTCGATGCTGCTCGACACGAAGCACGGCAAGCAGCTGGCGAACGAGTGCAGGACGTAGCAGCACGAGCGGGGGCGAGGCGGAAGGAAGCAGGCTGAGCCCGCCCTCCCCGCCGAAGCGTTCCGGGAAGTCGGCAGGAAATCGGGGTCAGGCCGCGGTTCGAACCACCGCGGCCTGACCCCGATTTCCTTTTCCGCGGCCGCTCGCCCTCCGGCACTTGCGCGGCGTCGAACGATCATCGAGACTGCGGCAACGCCACAACGCAGTCTGCGCGTGACGATCCCGGAAATCGTTTCCCCCCAACGGAATCTGCTGCAGGTCGAGGAGCTCACGCTCGCCTTCGGGGGAGTGCAGGCGCTCGGCGGCGTCGGCTTCTCGGTGGCGCCCGGCAGCATCACGTCGATCATCGGGCCGAACGGCGCCGGCAAGACGTCCCTGTTCAACACCATCTCGGGCTTCTACCGCCCGGCGCACGGCTCGATCCGGTTCGAGGGACGCGACATCACGCGGCTGCCTGCGCCCAGGCGCGCCGCGCTCGGACTGGCGCGCAGCTTCCAGAACATCGCGCTGTTCCGCGGCATGACCGTGCTCGACAACATCAAGCTCGGCCGGCACTGCCACCTGCGCACGAACGTCTTCGACGCGCTGCTCTATTTCGGCCGCGCACGTCGCGAGGAGACCGAGCTGCGCGCCGAGATCGAGGAGCGCGTGATCGACTTCCTCGAGATCGACCACATCCGGCACGCCCCGGTCGCGTCGCTGCCGTACGGGCTGCAGAAGCGCGTCGAGATGGCGCGCGCGCTGGCGATGCGCCCGAAGATCGTGCTGCTCGACGAGCCGGTCGCCGGCATGAACCGCGAAGAGACCGAGGACATGGCGCGCTTCATCCTCGACCTTCGGGCGGAATGGGGCGTCACCGTGCTGATGGTCGAGCACGACATGGGCATGGTGATGGATCTCTCCGACCACGTCGTCGTGCTCAACTTCGGCCAGGTGATCGCGCAGGGCACGCCCGGCGAAGTGCAGAACGATCCGGAAGTCGTCCGCGCCTATCTCGGCTCCGGACAGGTCGACGAGTTGCGCAGCCGGCTCGCGCGCGCCGCGCCGGCGGAGCGGGCGGCATGAACTTCGACTGGCTGTTCCTGTTCGAGATCTCGCTCGCCGGCCTCGGCACGGGTGCGCTCTACGCGCTGACCGGCCTGGCCTTCGTCATCATCTACAAGGCGACGCGCGTCGTGAACCTCGCGATCGGCGAGATGCTGATGATCGGCGCCTACGTCTTCTTCGCGTTCGCGGCCGGGCTGTCCCTGCCGGTCTGGGTCGCGATCGTGGCGGCGATCGCCGGCGGAGGGCTGCTCGGTGCCGCCGTCGAGCGAACGATGATCCGGCCGATGCTCGGCGAATCGCCGATCTCCGTGTTCATGGTCACCGTGGGGCTGGGCTCGATCCTCGTCGGGCTGGTCGAGCTGGTCTGGACCGCCGACCCGCGCCGGCTGCCCGAGTTCCTGCCGAACGATCCGATCTTCCTCGGCGAGGCATACGTCTCGCCGAAGGTGTTCTACGGCTTCTGGGTGGCCGCGCTGCTGATCGCCGCGATGCTGCTGCTGTTCCGCTTCTGGCGCGGCGGCGTGGCGCTGCGCGCGACCGCCTCCGACCAGGCGGCGGCGTACTCGATGGGCATCGACGTGCCGCGGGTCTTCTCGCTGTCGTGGATCGCCGCCGGGATGATCGCCGCGGTGGCCGGCATCGTCGTCGGCGCAATCGGCGGCATATCGTCGACGATGGGCATCTTCGGGCTCACGGTTCTCGTCGTCGTCATCTTCGGCGGACTGGACAGCATCGCCGGCGCGCTCGTCGGCGGCCTGTTCATCGGGCTGGTCGAGGCCTGGGCGGGCGCATATCTCGGCGGCGAATACAAGGTGCTCACCGTCTTCGTGCTGCTCGTGCTGATCCTGATGGTGCGGCCGTACGGACTGTTCGGCACGCACGAGATCGAACGGCTGTGAGGCAGGCCGTGTCCGCGCGGAGAACCGCATGCGCATAGGCCTGGCGCGACCCGACTACGCCGCAGACGAGGCGCTGATCGACTCGCCGACGCAATGGGCGTGGATCGGCGTGCTGTTCGCCGCGCTGCTCGCGTTTCCGTTCGTCGCCAACGAGTACTGGCTGTACCTGGCGTGCCTGGTCGGCATACACGTCGCGAGCGCGACCGGCCTGAACATCCTCACCGGCTACACCGGTCTCGTCAGCCTCGGGCAGGCGGCATTCATGGGCATGGGCGCCTACACCGTCGCCGTGCTGCAGGCTCGCTGGGGCACGCCCGCGCCGCTGAACCTCGTCGCCGCGGGCGTCGTCGCGATGGCGGGCGGGCTCGTCGTCGGCATCCCTTCGCTGCGCGTCAAGGGGCTGTATCTCGCGATCGCGACGATCGCCGCGTCGTTCATCGCGCACTTCGTCTTCGCGAACTGGGAGTCGGTCACGGGCGGCACCGGGGGGCTCACCGTGGCGCCGGCACGGCTGTTCGGCGTCTCGCTCGACACGTCGTTCCGCATCTACTGGCTGATCGTGCCGTTGACGGTGGCCATGGTGGTCGGTGCGGCGAACCTGTTCCGCACGCGCATCGGCCGCGCCTTCATCGCGATCCGCGACCGCGACATCTCCGCCGAGGTGCTGGGCATCCCGCTGCTGCGCTACAAGCTGCTGTCCTTCGCCGTCTCGTCGTTCTACGCCGGCGTCGCCGGCGGGCTGTGGGCGTATTTCTTCCGCGTCGTCACGCCGGAGAGCTTTCCGCTGATCCTGTCGATCTTCTACCTCGCGGCGATCATCGTCGGCGGCATGGGGACCATCCTCGGCGCCATCCTCGGCGCGACGTTCATGGCGATGGTTCCCGAGGTGCTCAAGCTGGTCGTCGGCTGGCTCCCGCTGGGCGCGAACGCGACGCTCGTGCTGTCGCCGGTGCGCACGATCGTCTTCGGCGCACTGATCGTCGGATTCCTCGTCTTCGAGCCGAACGGGCTCGCGGAGATCTGGCGCCGCGTGCGGCGCTTCTTCC
This sequence comes from Burkholderiales bacterium, assembly GCA_044507525.1. Lineage (GTDB taxonomy): Bacteria > Pseudomonadota > Gammaproteobacteria > Burkholderiales > Burkholderiaceae_E > Zeimonas. The sequence continues at coordinate 56,727 of JBIQJM010000003.1, read as the reverse complement.
ACCTGTATCCCTTTCGCACCTGACCCAACCGAGCCCCCAAGGAGGAGAACGATGAGCGTCTCGAAAAGCCGTCGCCGCGCCGTCACCGCGATCGCCGCAGCCAGCGGGCTGGCGTTCGCGCCGAGATCGGCCTTGCCGCAGCAGGGCGGGGACATCGTCATCGGCGGATCGATCCCGATGACGGGCGTCTTCGCATTCGCCGGCATCGGCATCCACGCCGGCATCCAGGACTGCGTGAAGGTCGTCAACGAGGCCGGCGGGATCCAGGGCCGCAAGCTGCGCTACGTACCCGAAGACACCGCGTACAAGGTCGACGCCTCGGTGGCCGCGTTCAAGAAGATCACGAGCCAGGAGGAGGTCCACCTCTACTACGGCGATTCGACCGCCTTCGCCAAGACGATCAACCCCGAGCTCGAGCGCATGGGGTCGATCCTGATGTCGGGCGCGTCCTTCGCCAGCGAGATCAACGATCCGAAGAAGTATCCGCACCAGTTCCTCGTCGGACCCGACTACACCGAGATGTTCGGCATCCTGCTGCGCTACATCGCGAAGGAGAAGCCGGGGGCGAAGGTCGCCTTCGTCTATTCGGACACCGAGTTCGGCCGCGACCCGATCGAGAAGAGCCGCGAGGCCGCGAAGAAGCTGGGCCTGAACGTCAGCGGCGAGATCATGACGCCGCCGGGCAGCGTAGACGTCTCGGCCGAGGTGATCAAGCTGCGCCGCGCGGCGCCCGACTACACGATCTTCCACGGCTACGTGCTGGCGCCGATTCCCGAGTTCATCGGCCAGGCCCGACAGATGGGGATGAAGAGCCACTTCATGGGCACGTTCTGGACGATGGACCATTCGATGGTCATGAAGATGGGCGAGGCGGCCGAAGGCTTCATGGGCGTGATGCCGTTCCGCTACTACTACGACACGGAAGGCAAGGCGCCGATGCTCGAGAAGATCCGGCAGATGCGCCCCGAGTACCAGAGCACCGCGTACCTGCAGGGCTTCCTCACGACGATGCTCTTCGCCGAAGCCGCGAAGCGCACGCTCGCGGCGGGCAAGCCGATGACGGGCGACAACCTGAAGGCGGCGCTGAACTCGATCCGCGACTTCGACACCGGCGGCATCGTCGGCGTGCCCATCTCGATTACCGGCAACTCGATTCCGGTGGGCCGCATCTACCGCGCCGACGTCAAGCAGCAGAAGATGATTCCCACCTCCGACTGGATCGTGCTCGACTGAACGCACGAGCGAATCGGCTGCGCGGCGCGACCTCGTGCCGCCCGCCACGATTCCTTCGCGGGTCCGGAAAGACATGAACGACACGGTCCTCGAGATCGAGAACATCGAGGTCATCTACAACCGCGCGGTGCAGGCGCTGCACGGGCTGTCGCTCGCCGTGCCGCGCGGCGCGATCGTCGCGCTGCTCGGATCGAACGGCGCAGGCAAGTCGACGACGCTCAAGGCGGTGTCGAACCTGCTCGCGCTCGAGGACGGCGAGATGACCCGCGGCACCGTGCGCTTCGACGGCGCCGACATCGCGCGACGGCGTCCGCACGAACTCGTGCGCGCCGGACTCTTCCACGTGATGGAAGGCCGGCGCGTGTTCGAGGACCTGACGGTCGAGGAGAACCTGCTGTCGGCCACCTACGCGCTCGGCGGGCGCCGCGGCGCGGGCGGCGCCGCGCGCGAGCGCTTCGAACTCGTCTACGAGTACTTTCCGCGACTGCACGAGCGCCGCAAGGGCCTTGCCGGCTATCTCTCGGGCGGCGAGCAGCAGATGCTCGCGATCGGCCGCGCACTGATCGCACGCCCGACGCTGATGCTGCTCGACGAGCCTTCGCTCGGGCTGTCGCCGCTGCTGGTCGAGGAGATCTTCTCGATCATCGCCCGCATCAACGCCGAGCAACGGGTGTCGATGCTGCTGGTCGAGCAGAACGCCTCCGTCGCGCTCGCCGTCGCCCGCTATGGCTACATCATGGAGAACGGCAAGATCGTCATCGACGGCGCGGCCGAACGTCTCGCCGCCGACCCCGACGTGCGCGAGTTCTACCTCGGGATGGGCGGTGCCGGCGAGGCGCGCAGCTACCGCGCGATCAAGCACTACAAGCGTCGCAAGCGATGGCTTTCCTGAACCCGCTGCCCGAGCGCACGCTCGCGCAGATGCTGTGCGAGCAGGCGCGCGTGCGTCCTACCGCCGTCGCGATCCGGCAGAAGGACTTCGGCATCTGGAAGCCGATCGACTGGCGTACCTGGCTCGAACGCTCGCGTCGCGTCGGCCACGGGCTGCGTGCGCTCGGCCTGGGCGAGAACGGCCACGTCGGCGTCCTCTCGGAGAACCGGATCGAATGGGTGCTCGCGCAACTCGGCGCGAGCCTCGTCGGCGGCATCACCGTCGGCGTGTATCCGACGAGCCCGACGCCCGAGGTCGCCTACGTCCTGGCGCACGCCGACGTCGAGATCGTCGTCTGCGAGGACCAGGAGCAGACCGACAAGGTGCTCGCAGCGCGCGGGCAGCTGCCCCGGCTGAGGAAGATCGTCGTCGTCGAACGCAAGGGCCTGCGCAACACGCCGGCCGAGCACCGCGACCTGCTCGTCGCGTTCGACGAACTCGAAGCGCTGGGCGCCGAACACGAGGCCGCGCATCCGCGGCTCGTCGACACGGTACTCGCCGCGCAGCGCCTCGACGACGTCGCGCTGATGATCTACACCTCGGGCTCCACCGGCAAGCCCAAAGGCGCGATGATCAGCTACCGCAACATTCGCGGCGTGGTTCCCGGCATCGTCGACCGCCTCGGGCTCGGCCCCCACACCACGCACCTGTCGTACCTCCCGCTGTGCCACGTCGCCGAGCAGATGCTCACGACCTTCGTTCCGATCTACGTCGGCTCGCAGGTCGCCTTCGGCGAATCGATCCGCACCGTGCAGGAAGACCTGCGCGAGATCGCTCCGACGATGTTCCTGGGCGTTCCGCGCATCTGGGAGAAGCTGCACGCGTCGATCCTGATCCGCATGCAGGAGACCGGCCGCTTGCGGCGCGCGATCTTCGAGCGGGCGATGCGCTGGTGCGGCCCCTTCGCCGAGAAGGCGGCGGCGCAGCGCAGCGTCGGCGAGAGGATCCGCTTCGCCGTGTCGTACCTGCTCGTCTTCCGCTCGCTGCAGAACTTCATCGGACTGCGCCGCGCACGTGTCGCGCTCACCGGCGCCGCGCCGATCCCGGCGGCGGTGGTGCGCTTCTTCCGCACGCTGGGCGTGCCGCTCGTCGAGGTCTACGGGCTCACGGAGTCCACCGGGATGATCACCGGACAGCGCCTCGACGCGGTGCGGATCGGAACGGTGGGCGAACCGACGCTCGGCGTGGAACACCGCATCGGCCCGCAGGGCGAGCTGCTCGTGCGCGGCGACGTCGTCTTCGCCGGCTACTACCGCAATGCCGAAGCGACCGCCGAGACCATCCGCGACGGATGGCTGCACACCGGCGACGTCGTCGAGGAAACGCAGGGGCAGCTGCGCATCGTCGACCGGCTCAAGGACGTGATGATCACCGCCGGCGGCAAGAACATCACGCCGTCGGAGATCGAGAACGCGGTCAAGTCGAGCCCGTACGTGCGCGAATGCATCGTGATCGGGGATCGCCGGCGCTTCGTCTCGGCGCTGATCCAGATCGATTTCGACACGGTCTCCAAGTGGGCGGAATCGCAGCGCATCGCGTTCACGCACTTCCGCTCGCTCGCCGAGCACCCCGCCGTACGCGAGCTGATCGAAGGCGAGGTCGCGCGCGCCAACGAAGAGCTCGCGCAGGTCTCGCGCATCCGGCGCTTCCACCTGCTCACCAAGGAACTCGACCACGACGACGGCGAGGTGACGGCGACGATGAAGGTGCGGCGCGCCAGCATCTACTCCGCGTACGCCGCGGAGATCGAGACCCTGTACGCCTGAGCGCGCCGTCAATACCAGTCGTTGAGCATCACGCCGAAGCCGATGCGGCGCATGCGGACCCGGTAGTCGAGCATCGATTCGCCGTAGCCGTCGAAGTACTGGACGTGCCAGCGCAGGTTCGGGCTGAAGCCGGTCGGGCGACTGTAGTCGAGTTGCACGGCGCCCCGTCCGGAGCCCGCGAGGCTGCGCCGCATCGTCAACGTGAAGTCGTGCACGTCGCCGACGTAGCCGGCCTGCAGTTCCCCGTCGCCGACGAAGCGCTCGATGCCGGGATTGTCGTCGCCCTCCGGCGAATCCGCGAAGGGCTTGCGGCTTTCCGGGATGCGCCACCACGGACGCACCGCCAGCCACCAGCCTTCGGGACGATCGAAGCGCAGGTCGGCGAAGAGCCGGTTCCAGCTGCGCGAGCTGTCGCCGGAACGCCCGTTGGACTGGTGCACGAAGCCCACGCTCGCCAGCCGCCAGTCCCAGCCGAGGACGTGCCGCCGGGGCTTCCACGACGCAAAGAGCTCCGGCTCGTGGCTGTACTCGCGGAACGGGCTCGAGCGGTCGCGGTTGTAGGCCTGCCACCACGACTGCCCCGTGTAGGCGAAGAACAGCCCTGCACGATCGTCGAACAGCGGCGGCGTCAGCGCGAACTTGAAGCTGATCTGGAACTTGACCTCGTTGCGCTGCACGCGCGCATCCGGCCGGGCGGTGGCCGGCGGATCGAATGCGTGCGAGAACGGATGGATGTAGTTCGGCCGATGCGGCAGCAGCGCGAAGCGCCCGCCCTCGCCCTCCAGCGCCATGCGACGCGCGACCGGAGAGGCAGGCGGCGAGGCCGCGGCCACGGATGGCGCCTGCACGGGCTGTGCCGCCTGCGACCGCGGCGTCGCCCCCGCGTCGGCCGGCGAAGGCGCCGCGCACTGGCTGCGCACGGAATCGACGGTGGCGTCGTCGGACGCCCGCCGCAGTGCGTCCAGCAGGCACTGCTCGACCGCGGTCTGCGCGCCCGCGTGCGTCGGAGCCGAAGCGAGGCAGGCGAGCGCCAGGATCGACGCAATGCGGCAGGAAGGGCGAAAGCGCGGCATCGCGCGATTGTGAAGCAGGCGCGGCGGCTGCCTCGCCCCACGGGGGCATCGGAGCTCGCAGGGCGGCACGATCGACGGCCTGCCTGCCGGGAAGCGGCTCGCCTCAGTTCCCGCCGAGCGCCTCGCGCTGCATCTGCAGGTAGACGTTGTACGCGTTGCGCCGGTTCGCGTCGTCGAAGGCCGGCAGCGACGAGAAGCGCGACCAGTCGGTGCGCGCATACGCTTCCTCGAAATCGAGGAGGTCGTCGACCGCCTCGCCCATCTCCGCGCGCAGGTACAGCAGGTAGTCGCGCGTGAGCGCCAGATCGGCGACCGCGTCGCGGGAGACCGGCCCGTGCCCGGTGACGACGACGCGCGGGCGGTGCGCCGACAGCCGTTCGAGCGCCGCGAGCCAGGCGCGCGGATCGGCGTCGCCGACGAAGGGGACGCGCCCGGCGAAGATCAGGTCGCCGGCGAAGAGCACGCCTTCTTCCTCGACGAGCATCATCAGGTCCTCGTCGGTGTGCGCCGGTCCGGCCGGCAGCAGGCGGAACGTGAGACCTCCCATGCGGAACACCGTCTCGCCGTCGACGTAGCGATCGGGCGCGACGATCCGCGCTTCATCGGTGACCCAGGGCGACAGCGATTCGCGCCGCTCGGCCAGGCGAAGCGCCGGCGCTTCGGTGGCCAGGTATTCGCGCACCGAACGGTGCGCCCACACCTCGGCACCGGCCTCCTTCAGCGCCTGCAGCCCGTAGAAGTGATCCGAGTGATAGTGGCTGATCACGACCCGGCGCACCGGCTGCTTCGTGACGCGCCGTATCCGCTCGAGCAGCACCGCGCCGAGCGCCGGCGTACCGAGTGCATCGAAGACGACGACGCCGTCGTCGGTGACGACGAAGCCCGCATTCGAGTTGAAGCCCTCGTTGCGCAGCGACACCATGCCGCTGTCGCCCTGCACGTACCAGACGCGCTCGCTGACGCGTCGCGGCTCGACGTCGACGGTGACGGCCGCGGGCTCGCGCGCGCCGACGCGTTGCGGCCAGGCGTACGACACGCAGGAAGCGGCGAGCACCGCGAGGGCGAAGGCGAAGGACCGGTGTCGGCGAAGCCCGCTCACTGCAGCTCGATGTCCATCTCGATCGCTTCGATGCCGGCGCGTGCGCAACGCTCGTCGGCGTCGCCGCCCGGCGCGCCGGAGACGCCGATCGCGGCGATCGTCGAGCCGCCCGCCTCGATCGGCAGGCCGCCGCCGATCGGCATCACGCGCGACGCGTTGCGGATGCCGCTCAGCGGCTTGCCCGCCTGCGTCTCCTCGGCGAGCATCGACGTCGCCATGCGGAACGAGGCGGCGGTCCACGCCTTGTTCGTCGCGACCTCGACGGTGTGCGCGCCCGCGTAGCGGTCGCGCACGAAGGCCTGCAGCACGCCGCTGCGATCGGTGACCGCGACGCCGACCTGGAAGCCGTCCTTGCGGCACGCCTCGAGCGCGGCCATCGCCGCCCTGTTCGCCATCTCCGCGACGAGCGAGCGCGTGCTGAACGTGGCTTCGGCGTGCGCGACGAGCGGCGCGAGCGATCCCGCCAATGCCGCTGCGACGAACGCCGCACCGGAGGCGCGAATCGAAAAGGAGTCTTTCATGCCCGCGTTCCGTCCTTCAGCCAGCGCGCGAGCGCGGCGACGTCCTCGGGAAACATCTCGCCGATCTCGAGCTGTTCGAGGCGGCCGCCGCGTCCGACGACCCAGACGATCGGCAGCCCTTTCGGACGACCGAGTGCCGCCTCCCATCGTGCGTCGAACATCGCCGCGTGGAACGCGTAGCCGTGCTCGCTGAGGTAGCGCGCCGCGTCCTCGGGCCGGCGGTCGATCGAAAGGGCGAGCACCTCGAGGCCCGACGCGGCGTGCATGCGGTGCAGCCGGTCGATCTCGGGGTTCTGGCGCGCGCAGAACGGGCACCAGCTCGCCCACAGCTCGACGACCAGCACCTTGCCGCGCCAGTGCGCGGGCTCGATGCTGCGACCGTCGAGCAGGCGAACCGCCGGCAGCTCGATGGGAGTGCCGATCGCCGGCGTTGCCGGCCGCGACGCGGACGCCGCCATGCCCGGCAACGCGCTCGCGACGCACGCGACGCCCGCCGCACCCAACAGGCGACGCCGCGCGTTCATCGCGTCACGCCATGCCGGGGTTGTCGCGCACCCCGATCAGCCGCGGTTCGTTCGGGCGACGCGGCGCGATCGTGCCCTTCGCCTTCAGCCAGCGCTCGACGACCTCCCACACCGGTTCGCCGCTCGCGCCCTCGGCGACCGGGGCCCAGCCCGCGACGCGATACGTGCGCGACGCCTGGACCGGTTCGCCGTTCAGGCGCATGTCGGAGATGCGCGAACCCGCTCCGGCCTTCGGGTCGCAGGCGTAGGTCATGCCGCCGACGCGCACCATGTCGCCGCCCTGCTGGTAGTACGGATCGGGGTTGAACAGGTTGTCCGCGACGTCCTCGAGGATCGTCTTGATCATCTCGCCCGACAGCTCGGAGACCGTCGTGTAGGGATAGGTGATCGCCGTCTGGTCCATCAGGTGCTCACGCGTGATCGCATCGCCCGGCAGCAGCGAGGTGCCCCAGCGAAACCCCGGGGAGAAAGCGATCTGGGCGTCCTTCTCCTCGAGCAGTGCGTCGAGGATCAACTGGTCGAAGGTACCGTTGAAGTTGCCGCGGCGGTACAGCAACCCCTCGGTGACGGCGAGCTTCTCCTCGAGCTTCGCGCGGTGCGGCGCGCGCACGCGGTCGATCAGCGCCTGCATCTGCTCGTCGGCCGGCAGCAGGTTCGAGAAGACCGGCAGCAGTCGATACCGGAAGTCGGCGACCTTGCCGGCCTTGACGTCGAGGTCGAGCACGGCGAGGAACTTGCCGTTCGATCCCGCATTGGTGACGAGCGTGCTGCCCTTCGCGTTGCGCACCTTCACCGGCTGCGGCACGCCGTCGTGCGTGTGGCCGCCGAGGATCGCGTCCAGGCCGGTGACGCGCGAGGCGAGCTGCAGATCGACGTCCATCCCGTTGTGCGACAGCAGCACGACCACCTGCGCGCCCTTGCCGCGCACTTCGTCGACGACCTGCTGCAGCCGTTCGTCCTGGATGCCGAAGCTCCACTGCTCGACGAAGTAGCGCGGATTCGCGATCGGGGTGTACGGGAACGCCTGGCCGATGACGGCGACCGGCACGCCGTTGATCGTGCGCAGCGCATGCGACGGAAAGACCGGGTCCTCGAAGTCGGTGGTCCTGACGTTCTGCGCGACGAAGTCGATGTGGCCTTTCAGGTCGCGGGCGATGATCTCCTCGACGCGCTCGGCGCCGTAGGTGAACTCCCAGTGCGCGGTCATGACGTCGACGCCGAGCAGCTTGCACGCGTCGACCATGTCCTGGCCCTTCGACCACAGCGCCGTCGCCGAACCCTGCCAGGTGTCGCCTCCGTCGAGCAGCAGCGCGCCCGGGCGCGAAGCACGCAGCCGCTTCACCAGCGTGGCGAGGTGCGCGAAGCCGCCGACCTTGCCGTACGCGCGCGCGGCGTCCTCGAAATCGAGGCAGGTGAAGGCGTGCGCGTCGCGCGTTCCCGACGCGATCCCGAAATGCTTCAACAGCGCTTCGCCGACCAGATGCGGCGGGCGCCCCACCGCATCGCCCACCCCGAGGTTCACGCTCGGCTCGCGGAAATGGACCGGCAGCAGCTGCGCGTGGCAGTCGGTGAAATGCAGCAGGCTCACGTTGCCGAAGGGGGCGACGTCGTAGAACGACTCGGCGCGCGCCGACCCCGGCCCCGCCGCTCCGGCCGGCAGCGACAGGCCCGCGGCCGAGGCGGCCGCGAGCAGTCGCAGGAACTCGCGACGATCGATCATCGCCGGGCGCCGCGCGACCCTTGCACGGAGGACCCTCCGCTTCGCATCGTCGCGTCTCTCACCGGTTGACCGGCGAAGCCGGGTCGTGCAGCAGCGCCATCACGTCCTTCAGCTGCGCCTCCGTGAGGATGCCGGCGTCGCCGAAGCGCGGCATGTTGTTGCATGCGGCGAACGCGTGTCCGTTCCACAACCGCGTCCACGTGTACTCGAGGATCTCCTTCGAGTTGCCGCGCAGCTTGCCGTAGTTGTGCAGGCTCGGGCCGATGGTGCCGTACGCGATCTCCTCCTTCGACAACTGGTGGCAGGCGTAGCAGTTGCCGCCGGCCACGGTCTTCTCGGTGTCGCTGTACTGCAATCCGCGGCCGCTCTGCGCGACCTTCTCGCCCGCTTTCCAGTCGCCCAGGAACTGCCCGTCGGCCGGGAAGCGCACGGTCTTCTTCGCGTCCGCCTCGAGGCGCGCACGCAGGTCGGCCGGCAACGGCCGGGTGGCGTACTCGCTGCACACGCGCTGCAGGTCGCTCTGCTCGAGCCGGTCGAGCCCGGCGATTCCCTTGGCGCGAAACGAGGTCATCAGCTCCTGCTTGACCTCCTCGTCGGAAACGGTGCGCGAACCGGCCATCGAGGCGCAGCCCGCACCCACGACGAGCGCCGCCAACGCGACGACGCTGCGCCGCGCGAATCCACGTTTGCCTGGCATCTCTCGTCTCCTCTCGCTCTATCGTTTGATTGCCGGCGAATCCATCTTGCCGCCCTTCGCGTTCACGCCCAGGAAAGTGATCAGGTCGATCGACGCGGGCGACGTGAAGACGAGCTCGGGGAAGCGCTGCTGGCGAAAGCAGTCGTTCAGCCGCCACTGCATCGTGCGCACCGCACCCTGCGAGACACGGTACGCGGGCCAGGTCGTGAACGCGCGCTTCGCCGGCTCGGGCTTGAGCAGGTTGGGAAGGTCCTGCAGGCGGATGCGCAGGTCGTCGTCTCCGTGGCACGACGCGCAGGAGAAGTCGTACGGGCCGCCGCGAAAGAAGAAGATCTTCTTGCCGCGCTCGAAGGACTCGACCTCCTTCGGATGTTCCTGCGGAACCGCCACCGGCATGCCGCGCGACTGCTCGACGACGTACGCGACGAGCACCTCGTTGTCGGTGGCGCGCTGGCCGGTGCTCGAGAACGGCTTCTTCGTCACCTCGGCACGGTCGAAGCCCTGCAGCGTGACCTGGCAGTGCACGAGGCGCGCCTCGGCGTCCATCACCTGGTCGGTGTCGGCGAAATAGCGCGGCAGCTGCGCATACGCGCCCTTCAGGACACCCGGCCCCTTGCCGAGGTCGCAGCCCTCGAGGCTGGCGTTCTTCGGCCCGCGCGGCGTCTTCCACAGCTCCTCGCCGCGCATCACCATCAGTTCGGCGGGATTGCCGTCCTGGAGCATGTCGCGGTACCGCTCGATCTCGGCCTGCGTGTCGGTCTGCGCGTACGCGGCCGCCGCGGCAACGGCGAGCGCCGACGCCGCGATGCACAGCGATGCCTTTCGCATGGATCGTCTCCTCGTGTCGTGAATGGTCCGCGACGTTCCCGCGCCGCGCCGCGCGGCGGTCGTGTCCGGGAGCGCCTGGAACGCGTCCTTCAGCTCACCGTCGCTTCGTCGGTGCGCTTGTCGCCCTTGTTGTCCACCCAGGTGATCGCGATCTTGTCGCCCGGCTTCGCGTCCTTCACCTTGAACTGCAGGTAGGGATTCTTCGAGATCGCCGGCCCCCAGTGCGCACGCAGCACGGGCTTGCCGTTCAGCGTCGCGGTCACTTCGGTGATGTGCCAGGCGGGAATCGTCTTGCCGGCAGCGTCCTTGCGCTGTCCGGTCTCCATCTCGTGCGCCATCAGCACGCGCACGTCGGCGACGCCATCCTTGGCGGTCGCACGGATCTTCATCGGGTCTGCCATGTCGCAGGTCTCCTGTCGGGATCGGGAACGGATCGAGGACTTCCGGCGCGTCAGCCGCCGCAGCCGCCGAGCGTGACCTTGATCTCCTTGCGCGCCGTGTAGTACTTGCCGTCGGCCTTCACCAGCGCGACGACGTCGGAGCTCTGCCCCATCTTGATCCGCATGCTGACCTCGGGCTGCGCTCCGTCGAGGATGTCGTACGCGCCGGCGAGCGCATTGGGGTTCTTCTCGACGAGCAGCGCGATCGATTCGGTGTTCGGCAGGTTGCTCTTGACCGCCACCGGCACGACCGCCCCGTTCTCCGCGATGTCCGGCGAGACGATGACGACGTCCTTCGACTCGGCGGCTCCGGCCGCGCCGAGCGCCTTCAACGTGTCGGGCACACCGGCGACCTGGAACGCCTTCGAGTCGAATGCCTCCGCAGCTGCGGTTCCGGGTCGAAGCAGTCCCAGCGACAGCAGCGCGCCGTACAGGCTCGCGCTGCCGGCGACCTGCAAGGTCGTGCGTCTCGATACCTTCATCAGTTCAGTCTCCTTCGTTGACCGATTGCCGGAGCGAATCGGGGTGGCGCCAAGCATAGATCGATTCTTCATCTGCGATCCTCGAGGATCCAGTTCACGATAACCCGGATGTCGTCATCCGCGATCGCCGCGTTCGGCGGCATCGGGACGTCGCCCCAGACGCCGCTCGTGCCGTTCTTCACGCGGCCGACGAGCAACTCGGCCGCACCGGGACGGCCGCGGTACTTCCCGCCGATGTCGTCGAACGACGGCCCGACCATGCGCGTCGCCACGGCATGGCAGGCCATGCAGTTCGCCTCGCGTGCGAGGTCGCCGGGCTTGCGCTGGTGGGGCACCGTCTCGAGCATCGTCGCTTGCGCCATCGCGACGACCTCGGCTGCGTCGATCCCGCTGCGCGGCGGGCGCGTCGTGTCGGCTCCCCGCACGGGTCCGACGACGCGATTCTGCGCCATCAGGTTTCCATGCGCGTTGCGCGCGTGCTCGGGCAAGCCGGCCGCGGCCCGGCGTGCCGCGTCGCTGGGACAATCCCGCATGCAGGCGTCGCCCTGCACGTCGGGCTTGCCGTCGACGCGCCACAGGGGCTCGTGGAACGACATCCCGCTACGATTGGGCAAGCGCCGCTGCACGTCCACGATATTCCGATCCGACAGAACGAAATCGGCGGGGACGACGTCGGCGAGGTGCAGGATGTACGCCGTGACCGCATAGACTTCGTCCGTCGACAGGGACTTCGGCGCGTTCCACGGCATTGCGCGACGGATGTAGTCCCACAACGTCGAGACCTGCGAGAGCTTCATCATCGTGCTGCGCTGCGGGAAGTCGGATCGCTTCAGGTTCGCGACATGACCCGTCTCGATGTCCTCCTTCGTCGTGCCGCCGACGATCGGCGTGAACACTTCGTTCGATTCGCCGAAGGTGCCGTGGCAGGACGCGCATTGCGCCTCCCATACGAGCTCTCCGTCGTCGACCGAACCCGAGCCCGGCGGCAGCCCCTTGAAGTCGGCCCGCACGTCGATGTCCCACGCCTGGATCTCCGCGCGCGTGGCGGGACGGCCGATGTCGGCCCACGGCGGCGTCGCCCGTTGCGCGTCCTTCGGCGCCGGCTTCGCGTCGGCCTTCGCGATCGCGGCCGGCGTCTTCCCGGGGGCGGCCGCGAGCGCGGTCATCGATCCGGCGAGACCGGTCACGGCGGCGGCCAGCGCCAGCGCCTGGCCCGCGCGCCCGAACGCCCGCAGGCGCCGCTCACCACACCTGGACATTGAACACCTCGCCCGAGTCGGCCACCCGCCAGGACTGGATCGCGTTGTTGTGATAGATCGAGCGCGTCCCGCGCACTGCACGCAGCTGGTTGATCTTCGGCTGCACCTGCCCGGTCTCGTCGATCGCGCGACTCTGCAGGACCGCGGGCGAGCCGTCCCACACCCAGTCGATCGAGAAACGCGTCAGCGCCTTCGGCAGCACGAGGCTTCCCAGGCGCGCGGTGCGCCAGTTGCGGCCCCCGTCGAAGGACACGTCGACGCGCTGGATCCGTCCGCGTCCCGACCAGGCGAGGCCGCTGACGTTGTAGTACCCCTTGTCGAGGAGCATCTGCCCGCCCGACGGCGTCGTGATGACCGACTTCACTTCCTGGATCGACGTGAACTGGCGGTGCTGGCCGTCGGGCATCAGGTCGACGTAGTGGACGGTTTCGTCCTTCGTGTACCAGGGCTGGTCGCCGACCTCGATGCGACGCAGGTACTTGACCCACGACACGCCCTGCACGCCGGGCACGACGAGCCGCAGCGGGTAGCCGTTCTCGGGTCGCAGCATCTCGCCGTTCATCCCCCACGCGACGAGGACGTCGTCGAGTGCGCGCTCGATCGGGATCGTGCGCGTCATCGACGAGCCGTCGGCGCCTTCGGCGAGCACGTACCGGCCGTTTTCGCGGTCGTAACCGCAGAGGTCGAGCAGCGTCGCGAGCGGCACGCCGGTGAACTCGGCGCACGACAGCATGCCGTGCGTGTACTGCACGGTGGGCACCGCCGTGTTGCTCCACTCCATCCCGGTGTTCGCGCCGCACTCGATGAAGTGGATGCGCGAGACCGACGGCAGGCGCATCAGGTCGTCCATCGTGAAGACCCGCGCTTCGCGCACGAGTCCGTTGACCATCAGCCGATGCCGGCTCGGGTCGATGTCCCACCATCCCTGGTGATGGCGCTCGAAGTGCAGGCCGTTCGGCGTGATGATCCCGAACATCCCCTGCAGCGGAGCGAAGCTCACCGACGAAGCCGACACGCGCGTGAGCCCCGGGCTCTCGCGGCGCTGCAGGTTGCGCTCCCATTGCGAGGGCACCCCGTAGCCGCGTGCGGCGACGGGCTGCCCGAGTCCCGTCGTGTGCGGCGGGAGTTCGAGGATCGCCTTCTCGCCGGCGCCGTCGATTCCGGGCGCCTCGCGCGGCGTCGATCCGCCGCCCGTGGGGCCCGCGGCGACCCGCGCGGCAGCGCCCGCTCCGGCGCCCATCGCGAGCGCCTTGCCCATGAAGCTGCGCCGCGCGCGGCGGGCGCGCTCGAGCTCCTCGCTCGACAGGCCGTTCTCGGGCGCCGGTCGGATGCGACCCGCCATCCGCACCGCGCTGTCGCCGGGCCCGCTTCGCGACTCGAGACGATCGTTCATCGGAGTTCCCCGGGCGCTTCGACGCGCGCTTCCCATTGCTCGGCGAGCTGTCGCATTCCGGAGCGCTCCTCCGAGAGCACGTCGCCGCGCGCGGCGATGTGCGTGCAGACCGTGCGGCAGATCTCCACGAGCGCGCTGTCGCAGACGCCGTAGTAGGTGAAATTGCCGTCCTTGCGCCGGCTCAGGGCGCCGGCCCGGTACAGCAGGTTGAGATGCCGCGAGACGTTCGTCTGCGTCGCGCCGGTCTCGGCGACGATCTGCGAGACGCTCTTCTCCCCGCGGCAGATCGAATGCAGGATGCGCAGGCGCGTCGGCTCGGAGAGCAGCGCGAAATAGCTCGACACCGTCTCGAATACCTGGCCCAGCGAGTCCATTGCGTCTCCTCCGCTGCCGGGCACCCTGTTCTTCTATCGAGGCCGCGGCTTGATAGGATGACTATATGAGCGCATAGTCATACAGTCAAGCATCAGGAACGAGAATGGCCCGATCGAGGTCCAAGCGCTTCGTTGCGCCGCTACTCGCACTCGTCGCAGCGAGCGCCTTCGTTGCGGCCGTCGCCTCGCCGCAGGCGGTACCCGCCGCCCCCGCGGCCGGCGCGGCGCCCGCGCTCGACGGCACGCGCTCACCGCAATCCGTGCTCGCCGCGCGCGACGCCGACGTCGTCGTCGCGCTGTTCTCGCTGCCCGGTTGCCCGTACTGCGAGGTCGTGCGGCGCAACTACCTGCGCCATCTCGAGAACGAGATCGGCGGCGTACGCGTCGTCGAATACGGGATCGGCGACGAGCGCCGCTTCGCCGACGCGCCGAGCGGCGGGCCTGCGACGAAAGGCGCCGTCCCGGCGCAATCCGCCGCCGCGATGGCCGAATCCTTCGGGATCCGCATCGCCCCGACCGTCGTCTTCCTGGCCGGCGACGGGAAGGAAGTCGCGGAACGGCTCGTCGGCTACGCCTCGCCCGACTTCTACGGGGCCTATCTCGAACGAAGGATCGCCAGCGCGCTGGAGCGCGCGCGCGAACGATAGCCCGGCGACCGCTCCCGCACGTTCGACATCAGGCGTTCGCGCAGAGCGCAGGCCGAAGGGGCTTCTTCCCCTTTCGCTTGCTCAGTGGAAGTGCGTCGACTCCGGCTCGACGTCGCCCGGCATCTCGGCGTGCACGATCTCGCCCTTGCCGTTCGGATAGAGCGGCACCCCGCAGTCGTCGCAGAACTCGGGTTCGCTGAGGTCGCGCCACAGCCGGACTTCCGCGACGCCGACCTCGCGCAGCACCTCGCGGATCTGCTCGATCGGCGCCGGGTCGTCCTGGTCGGATTCCGCGCCGAGCAGCGGCCAGACGATTCCGTGCGCGACCTCGTCTTCGTCGCGGATGCTCAGGCCGATGCGGTACTCGTCGAGCCGCTCGTGTCCGAAACCGGCGACGGTGGCCTTGATGTCGGAGGGCTCGAGATCGAGTGCGTGCGTGAGGTAGTGCACCGCGGCGCGGATCGAGTACGGACGCACGCGCCGGTCGGACTCGCGCAGGTTGATGTGATACGCGTCGGGCAGCAGGCACTCGAAACCGCAACCGGGAAGCAGCGGTTCGATCGTCGGGCGCGCCTGGGCGATCCAGGCTTCGAGGCACGGAACGCGGCCGGCGTGATCGCCGGCATCGGCTTCCTGCCAGCGGAACACCGGCGCGCCTTCCGGCGCGGCGACGACGCCGAGCAGGAAACGCGTATCGGCGAGCATGTCGGCCGTCTCGGGCAGCGACTTCAGGTCGATGCGCGGCGTCTGGCCGGCAACCGCCGCCTGTCCGATGCGCCGCGTGAGACGGCGCAACTCGGCGTAGTCGTCGGGGAGCTGGTCGATGCTGAACAGGTAGGGCAGCATCTGGAACCGGGCCGAGCGGGCGAGCGTATGCGCGCGCCAGTGCGTGGCGAGCGTTTCGGCCGCCGGCGCGGCGATCGGACCCGACGGAATGCGAAAGCGCGTCCAGACGACGAGCGGCGCCACCACGAGCAGCGCTTCCCAGCGCTGGCCCTCGACCTCGAGCGTGACCGTCTCGGCGGCCTCCTCGACCGCCTCGACGAGCGCGCCGTAGGCCTCGCCGTCGGTCTGGTTGAGCCGGTCGAGCGCGTCGTGCGCACCCTGCACGTGACCGCCGTCGAGCATTCGTTCGATGCGCGTGGCGAGTTGCGCTTCCCAGTATCGATCTTCGAGACGGCTGCCGGAATTCGCCAGGCCCAGCGCGGCAGACACCAGCCGCTCGGCATCGGGCGACAGGTGGCTCTTGCGGTCACGGGATCGCGCGGGGCGATGTTCTTTCATGCTGGCCTTGGTCATCCTGCGGCAAGTGTAGTCGAATTCGCCGACGTCTCCGGCGGGGGTACCGAGACGAGCGCATCGAGCACCTGCCAGAGCGCGGGCTTGCGCGTCTGCGCCTCGATCGCCGCGAGCAGTTCGTGATGCGCACGCAGTTCGTCGTCGCTCGCCGGGAGCACGACGAGGCCGGCCGGCGGCCATTGCGCGGCTTCGCCGAACGCGTCCAGCGCGTCGAGCGCGGGTCCCATCGCGATCTCGAGGCTGTCCTGGCCGCGCGTCATCGCGAGGTAGACGTCGGCGAGCAGTTCGGCGTCGAGCAGCGCGCCGTGCAGCTTGCGGTGCGCGTTCGAGACGCCGTAGCGCTCGCAGAGCGCATCGAGCGAGTTGCGCCTGCCCGGGTGCAGCTCGCGCGCCATCGCGAGCGTGTCGACGATGTTCGTCCCGAAGCTGCGGAACGGCGGATGTCGCAGCCGTCCGAGCTCGGCGTCGAGGAACGCGAGGTCGAACGGTGCGTTGTGGATCAGGACCTCGGCATCGCGCACGAAGGCGAGAAAACGTTCGGCGACGTCGGCGAAGCAGGGCTCGTCCTGCAGGCGCTCGCGCGTGAGGCCGTGCACCGCGAGCGCGCCCTCGTCGACGTCGCGTTCCGGGTTCAGGTACAGGTGCAGCGAGCGGCCCGTGAGCCGGCGGTCGACGATCTCGACGCAGCCGATCTCGATGATGCGATGACCGTCGTCGGCCGAAAGGCCGGTGGTCTCGGTGTCGAGCACGATCTGTCTCATTACGCTCCGTGCACGGAAGAGATGACGGGAGAAAGGAACTAGCGACGCGCCGGCGCGCCCTGCCCGCTGCCCAGCGGCATCCCCGACCCGCCCGAGGACGGCTCGACATGCTCGGGCAGGAGGTGGCGCGGCCGGGACACCAGCGTGTAGATCGTCGGCAGCACGAACAGCGTGAGCACCGTGCCGAAGCTCATTCCGCCGACGATGATCAGGCCGATCTGCATGCGGCTCTCGGCGCCCGCGCCGGAGGCGAGCGCGAGGGGAGCGGCCCCGAGCACCATCGCACCGGTCGTCATCAGGATCGGCCGCAGGCGCAGCCGCGCAGCCTCGATCGTGGCCGGCACGAGGGCGACGCCGCGGTCGCGCATCTGGTTGGCGAACTCGACGATCAGGATCCCGTGCTTCGTGATCAGGCCGACCAGCGTGATGAGGCCGATCTGGCTGTAGACGTTCATCGTCCCGCCGCCCCAGCGCAGCAGCAGCAGCGCACCGGTGATCGACAGGGGCACGGTGAACATGATGATCAGCGGGTCGACGAAGCTCTCGAACTGCGCGGCGAGCACCAGGTAGATGAAGCACAGCGCCAGCGCGAAGGTGATCAGCAGCGTCGACGACGACTGCTTGAACTCGCGCGTCTGTCCGTTGTAGTCGAGCGCGTAGCCCAGGCCCAGGTGCTCGCGCGCGAGCGACTCGACGACGTCGACCGCTTCGCCGAGCGAAGTGCCGGGGGCGAGGTTCGCGGTGATCGTCACGGCGCGTCGCTGCCCGAAGTGATTGAGCTCGCGCGCCGTGACGCCCTCGCTCACGCGAACGAGGCTCGACAGCGGGACCATCGTGTCGTTGCGCCCGCGCACGAAGATCTTCGAGATGTCCTGGGGCGTGCTGCGGTCGGCGGCCGCGAACTGGACGATGACGTCGTACTGCTCGCCCTGCCGCTTGAAACGCGTGACCTGCCGGCCGCCGAGCGCGGTCTCCAGCGCGCGGCCGATGGCGTCGACGTCGACGCCGGCGTCTGCGGCGCGATCGCGATCGATCTGCACCTTCAGCTCGGGCTTGTTCAGCCGCAGGTCGGTATCGACTCCCTGGAAGCGCGGGTCGCCGTGCAGCGCGCGCATCATCGGTTCGAGCGTCGCCTCGATTTCCTCGTACGGATCGGAACTGAGCACGACGACGTTGAGCGGTCGCTCGCGCGGCGACTGGCCGAGCGAAGCCGGCGCGACGGCGAAGGCCTGCACGCCCGGGATCTCGCGCAGCTGCGGCTGGAACTCGCCGATGATCTCCGGGATCTTGCGGTCGCGCTCGGCCCAGTCGACGACGCGGATGAACGAGATCCCCTGCGTCACCGTCGGGCTGCCCGACACGACGAAGACGCGGTCGGCCTCGCGGATCGACAGCGCCGCCGCCTCGATGCGTCGCGCGTAGCGGTCGGTGTAGTCGATCGACGCACCGTCGGGCCCGTTGAAGAGGGCCACGATGGTCGCGCGATCCTCGACCGGGGCGAGTTCGCGCTTCGTCGTCTGGAACAGCCAGATGCTCGCCGCCGCCACCGCCACGCCGAGCAGCACGACGAGCCAGCGCGCGCGCAGCGTCGCGCGCAACGCGCGCTCGTAGCCCGTCGCGAGCGCGGCGAGCGCGCGATCGATCGTGCGCAACAGCGGCCCGGGACTCGGGTCGTGACGCAGCACGCGCGAACAGAGCATCGGCGTCAGCGTCAGCGCGAGAAAGCCGGAGACGAGCACCGCGCCGGCGAGGGTCAGCGCGAACTCGATGAACAGGCGCCCGGTGCGCCCGGTGGTGAATGCCACCGGCGCGTACACCGCGGCGAGCGTCAGCGTCATCGCGACCACCGCGAAGCCGACCTCGCGCACGCCCCGAAACGCCGCCTGCACCGGCTCCATGCCTTCCTCGATGTGCCGGTAGACGTTCTCGAGCACGACGATCGAGTCGTCGACCACCAGCCCGATCGCCAGCACCAGCGCGAGCAGCGTCAGCGTATTGATCGAGAAACCGGCGGCGAGCATCAGCGTGCAGACGCCGACCAGGCAGACGGGGATCGTGACGAGCGGGATGAAGCTCGCGCGCACGGTGCCGAGGAACAGGAAGATCACCGCGGCGACGAGGACGATCGCCTCGAGGATCGTCGCGTAGACCGACTCGATCGAGCGTTCGATGAACAGCGTGTTGTCGTTGGCGATCTCGACGCTCAGGCCGTCGGGCAGCTCCGCGCGCAGCTTGGGCAGCTCCTCCTTCAGCGCCTGCGCGAGCGTCAGCGGATTCGCGGTGGCCTGCTTGATCAGCCCGAGCGAGATCGCGTCGCGCCCGTTGAAGCGCACGATGCTGCGTTCGTCCTGCGGCGCGAGCGTCACGTGGCCGACGTCGCGGATGCGTACGGCGTAGCCGTTGACGTTGCGCACGACGACGTCCTCGAACTCCTGCACGCGCTGCAGGTCCGACTGCGAGACGACGGTGAACTCGCGCTGCCGGCTCTCGATGCGGCCGGAAGGCAGCTCCACGTTCTGCCGGCGAAGCGCGCTTTCCACGTCGCCGGGCGTGAGCGAGAAGCCGGCGAGGCGATCGGGGTCGAGCCAGACGCGCATCGAGAACTTGCGTTCGCCGAAGATGCGCACGTCGGCCGCGCCCGGCAGCGTCTGCAGGCGCGGCTTGACCAGCCGGTTCGCGATGTCGGAGACCTCGAGCGCCGACAACGAGACGCTGGAGAACGCGAGCCAGATGATCGGGTTCGCGTCGGCCTCCACCTTGGCGATCACCGGTTCGTCGATCGTGTCGGGCAGCTTCGAACGCACCCGGGCCACGCGGTCGCGCACGTCGGCGGCAGCCCCGTCCGGGTCTCGCTCGAGGCGAAAGCGCACGGTGATCTGGCTGCGTTCGGGCCGCGAGATCGAGGTCAGCACGTCGACCCCTTCGATGCCGGCGATCGAGTCCTCGAGCGGCTTGGTGACCTGCGACTCGACGATGTCGGCCGAAGCGCCGAGATAGCTCGTCGACACCGTGACGGTCGGCTCGTCGATCTTCGGGTACTCGCGCACCTGCAGCCGGGAGTACGAGACGAGCCCGAGCAGCAGGATGATCAGCGACAGGACCGTGGCGAACACGGGCCGCCGGATGCAGACGTCGGAGATGCGCACTTCAGCTCCCCGAACGCGGCGGCTCGACGATGCGCACCTCGCTGCCCTCCGGGGCGAGCTTCAGCTGCCCGGCCGTGACGACCTGCTCCCCGCCGCGGATGCCCTCGACGATCTCGACGAGTCCGTCGCGCCGCAGGCCGGTGCGAACGCGCACGCGTTCGGCACGGCCCTGCTCGACGCGAAACACGTATTGTTCCGGTCCGGCGGCGACCACCGCCTCCTCGGGGATCATCACCGCCTGCTCGCGCTGGCCCAGCGTGAGCGCGATCCGCGCGAACATGCCGGTGCGCAGCAGCCCGTCGGGATTCGGCAGGCGGCCGCGGGCGACGATCGAGCGCCCGTTCGCGTCGACCTGCGCGTCGATCGCCTCGAGCGTCGCCGGGAAACGCCGGCCGGGGTAGGCGTCGAACTCGACGTCGAGCCGCTGGCCGGGACGCAGTTGCCCGAGGTAGCGCTCGGGCAGCCGCAGGTCGACCTTCATCTGCGAGACGTCCTCGAGCGTGACGAGCGGGTCTCCCTCGCGCACGTAGTCTCCGGGGCTCACGTTGCGCAGGCCGAGCACGCCGGAGAAAGGCGCCCGGATCGAGGTCTTCGCCAGCCGCGCCTGCGCCAGCGCGAGCTTCGCCTCGAGCACCTGCAGGTTCGCCGCCGCTTCGTCGCGCGCGCGTTCACTGAGGAACTTCTGCTTCGCCAGGTCCACCGAACGCTGATGGTTCGCGCGCGCCAGCGCGAGCTCGGCGCGCGTCTGCTGCACTTCGGCAGCCGCGATCGACGCGTCGAGCGCGACCAGCAGGTCGCCCTTTCGCACCTGCGCGCCGCCTTCGAAGTGGATCGTCTGGATGCGCCCTGCCACCTCGGGCCCGAGAACGACCGACTCGGCGGCACGCAACGTGCCGACCGCAGCGATCGTCTCCGCCAGCGAGACCTGCTCGGCACGCGCCGCTTCGACGCCGATCGCCCCGCGCGGCGGGCCGTTGTCGGGCGAGCGCGGCGCAGGCACGACCGGAACCGAGCGCGCGTCGGGATCGTCGGCGGGCAGGCGCGTGGCGGCGCGCAATGCGGTGCCCGGAGCCGCGATCTCGAGTGCCGGCGTCGTGTTGCGGTGCAGCCCCCACGCCCACCACCCCAGGCCCAGCGCCCCGACGAACGCGATCACGAGATAGGAGCTTCGCTTCATCGACGCAAAACGGGGGCAACGAATGAATCTAGCATGCTTCAGCGCGCAGGAACGCCGCGATTGGCCAGCGCATCGGCGCGTTCGTTCTCCGGGTGCCCGGAATGGCCGCGCACCCAGTGCCAGCGCACGTCGTGCCGCGCCACCTGCGCCTCGAGCTCTCGCCAGAGATCCTCGTTCTTCACCGGCTTGCGGTCGGCCGTGCGCCAGCCGCGGCGCTTCCAGCCCGGCAGCCACTCCGTGATGCCCTTCTGCACGTACTGGGAGTCGGTGTGCAGCTCGACGCGCATCGGGCGCTCGAGCGCGGCGAGCGCGCGAATGACGGCCGTGAGCTCCATCCGGTTGTTCGTGGTGCGCGCCTCGCCGCCGAACAGCTCCTTCTCGTGCTCTCCCCAGCGAAGCAGCGCGCCCCAGCCGCCGGGCCCCGGGTTGCCCTTGCAGGCGCCGTCGGTATAGATCTGGACCGCTCCGGTCATGCTTCCCTGATGCCTCCCGCGTCGAATTCTCCTGCCGGTTGCAGGTGAATCGCGGACGGATTGTAATGGCCGCATCCGGAGGAAGACGCATGCTCGAAAAACAGGTCACCCGATACCTCGAAACGCTTCGCCAGAAGCACCCGATCCCGCTGCGCGTGCGCCTCTGGGACGGCTCGAGCATCGAGCTCGACGACTCGCCGCAGGTCGAGTTGCGCGTGCGCGACGTCGGCGCGGCCCGCTACCTGCTCAAGCCCTCGCTGTCGGCGCTCGGTGAAGCCTTCGTCGAGGGCCACGTCGACGTCGACGGAGACATCCGCGAGATCATCCCGATCGCCGAGCAGCTCTCGCTCGTCGGCGACGAGGAGAAGGCGCCCGGACGCCTGCCGTCGTGGATCGCGCGCCACACGCGCAAGAGCGACCGCAAGGCCATCGAGTACCACTACGACGTCTCCAACGAGTTCTACGCGAGCTGGCTCGATTCGCGGATGGTCTATTCGTGCGGCTACTTTCCCGAGGGCAGCGAAGACCTCGAGACGGGGCAGCGCCTGAAGCTCGACCACATCTGCCGCAAGCTGATGCTCGCGCCGGGTTGCAGGCTGCTCGACATCGGATGCGGCTGGGGGGCAATGGTGATCCACGCGGCGCGCGAGTACGGCGTGCAGGCGGTGGGCGTCACGCTGTCGACGAAGCAGTACGAGCTCGCGCGCGAGCGCGTGCGCGAGGCCGGGCTCGAGGAACGCGTCGAGATCCGCCTGCAGGACTATCGCGACGTCCCCGAATCCGAGCGCTTCGACCGCATCTCCTCGATCGGCATGTTCGAGCACGTCGGGCTCAAGAACCTGCCCACCTACTTCGAGCGCATCCACGCGCTGCTCGAGCCCGGCGGCATCGCGATGAACCACGGCATCACGTCGGCCGACGTCGACAACCGGTCGGTGGGGCTCGGCGCCGGCGAGTTCATCGACCGCTACGTCTTTCCCGACGGCGAACTGCCGCACGTGTCGGTGGCGATCCGCGAGCTGTCGGCCGCCGGCCTGGAGCTCGTCGACGCCGAGTCGCTGCGCCGCCACTACGCGCGCACGTTGTCGTTCTGGTCGTCCGCCTTCGAAAGCAACCTGGAGCGGCTGACCGCGCTCGCCGGCGAGAAGCGCGCGCGCATCTGGCGCGTGTACCTGGCCGGCTGCGCGCACGCCTTCGCGCACGGCTGGATCAACATCTACCAGCTGCTCGCGATCAAGCCGAAGCGCGACGAATCGGGCGCGCAAAGCCCGCTGCCGATGTCGCGCGCCTACATGTATCGCTGATCGCTCGGGTCGCGTCGCGCCGGAACCGGGGCGACGCGACGCGATGCCGCGATCGCCACCGGCGCGCGCTTGGGCAGCGCCGTACGCCGTACCGGACCGACCAGCCGCATCGCACGCACGCGCTTGATCGCCGACACCACGTACAACGCGCCGCAGATCGGCCACCAGCGGTCGCCCGCCCCTTCCATGAAGCCGGTGCGGTCGAGCCACTTCTGCGTGCGGCACGGCGGCCGATAGCAGCCGTAGCGACCGCGGTCGAACTCGAAGCTGAGCAGCTTGAACCAGTCGCGCAGCCGCGGCAGCGCGATGAACTGTCCGTCGCGCGGCACGAAGGCGTCGCCGACGATCGCGCGCGTCCACCACTGGCGCATCCCCCACAGGCTCACCGGGTTGAAGCCCGAGACGATGACGCGCCCTTCGGGTCGAAGCACCCGATCGACCTCGCGCAGCACCTGGTGGGGATCCGCCGCGAACTCGAGCACGTGCGGCAGGACGACGAGGTCGAGCGATTCGGTGGCGATCGGCAGCTCCTCGAAATGCTCGACGAGCAGGTCGGCGGCGATGCCCTCGCCGAGATCGGCCGGACGGCAGGCGTGCACGCGGTGCGGCATCCGGTTGTCGCGCAAGGCGTCGACCCCGGCCTCGCCCAGCTGCAGCGCATGGAAGCCGAAAAGGTCGGCGACCGCGGCGTCGAAATGCGCCTGCTGCCAGTCGAGGACGTAGCGTCCGGGCGGCGACGCAAGCCAGTTGCGCCAGGCAATCAGCCGATCGGCTGCCGGCGAAACGGGCGCGAGCTTCGTTTCCTCGTGGGTCATTGCGTGCCTGCTGGCTTGCCCTCCGGCGCATTGTACCGGCCGACCGGCAATCCCGACTTGACCGTCACGCGAGGCTTCCCGTACGATCGCCCGCGTTCCTGTCGCGTGAAATCAGACAGTTAGGGGGCATCGTTGGTGTCGATTCTCGAAACGGTGCCCGCTCGCGCAGCGCGTTGCACACCATCCGCCTTCCGGCTCGCCGTTGGCTGCATCGCGCTGCTGCTCGCCGCCGGCTGCTCGACGATCCAGGCGCCGCCGGCAGCCGATCCCGCTCCCATCGCCGCGTCCGCGGCGGCATCCGCGGATCCGGCCGATCCACCCCCCGGATCCGCCCCGCTCGACGCGCTGGTGCTGCGTCCGGCGCTCGTCGACGAAGCCGCGACGGGCGGCACGGCGACGGCTTCGGAGACCGAGCCGACCGCTCCCGAATACGCCGACCTCTGGGAACGCATTCGCGCCGGCTTCGCGATGCCCGAGCTCGGCTCTCCGCTCGTCGCCGAGAAGGAACGCTTCTACCTGCAACGGCCCGACTACCTGCAGCGCATGTTCGCGCGCGGCAGTCGCTACCTGTTCCACATCGTCGAGGAGATCGAGCGTCGCGGCATGCCGACCGAGCTCGCGCTGCTGCCCTTCGTCGAGAGCGCGATGAACCCGACCGCGCTCTCGAGCGCACAGGCGGCCGGGCTGTGGCAG
Organism: Burkholderiales bacterium; assembly: GCA_044507525.1. Lineage (GTDB taxonomy): Bacteria > Pseudomonadota > Gammaproteobacteria > Burkholderiales > Burkholderiaceae_E > Zeimonas. Next base: position 32,072 of record JBIQJM010000003.1, on the reverse strand, counting down.
TTCATCCCGTCCACCGGGCGCGCGTACAACCTGCAGCAGGACTGGTGGGTCGACAACCGGCGCGACGTCGTCAAGTCGACCGAGGCCGCGCTCGACTACCTGCAGAAGATCTACGCGCTCGCCGGCAACGACTGGTTCCTCGCGCTCGCGTCGTACAACTGGGGCGAGAACGCGGTGGCGCGCGCGATGCGACGCAATGCGTCACGCGGGCTGCCCACCGACTACCTGTCGCTGACGATGCCCGCCGAGACACGGCACTACGTGCCCAAGCTCATCGCGCTGAAGCACATCGTCCTGCGCGCCGCCGAACTCGGGGTCGATCTGCCTCCGCTCGACAACGAGCCGTACTTCGTCACGGTCGAGAAGACCCGGCCGATCGACCTGGCGCTGGCGGCGAAGTTCGCCGGCATGAGCGTCGCCGAGTTCGTCGCGTTGAACCCCGCGCACAACCGGCCGGTGATCGCGGCGAGCCGCAACAACCAGATCAAGCTGCCGGCCGACCGCCTCGACGCATTCCTCGAGGCGGTCGAGCGCCACGGCAAGGCGAGCCGTGCCTTCGCCACCTGGCAGCCGCTGACGTTGAAGCCGGGCGAGACGATCGAGTCGATCGCGCGCCGTGCCGGCATCACGCCGGCAGAACTGCTCGAGGCCAACGACCTGCGGCGGGGCCAGCGGATCCTCGCCGGCACCCGCATCCTCGCGCCGCAGCGCGCGGTCGACGACGAGACGGGGCTCGAAGGCTTCGAGGGACCGCGCGTCTACGAGCTCGTCGAACGTCCCGCCGCCTTCCACCGCATGCGGCGCGGCGACACGCTCGCTGCGATCGCGCGCCGCTACGGAACGACGGTCGCGCAATTGCGCTCGTGGAACAAGGTCGGAGCCAAACCGAAGGTCGGCACGGTGCTGAAGGTGCGCCAGGCGTCCACGCAGACCGTGCTCACCACCGAGAACGGCGATCGTCGGATCGTCCGGCGCAACGACGAACCGAAGATCGTGCACGCGGTCCTGCGCCGGCAGCCGGCCGCAGCGAATGCGTCGTCCGACACAGCCGCGAAGCATCCCGTCACGGCACGGCCGCCGAAGCCCGCCGCCGCGAAATCGTCGAAGTCGCGCCCGAAGGCCGCCGCCAGGAAGTCGCCGCCGGGCGCCGCGAAGGCGGTGCCGGCGACGTCGAAGAGGGTGAACAAGAGGACCTGAAGGGCGAGGGGCGAACCGCGAAGGCTCAGGCTTCGGCCTTCGCTTCCGACGCGCCCAGCAGCTCCACCGTATACGCGTCCCGCGGTCGCGCGAACAGCGTCTCCGTCTCGCCCGCCTCGACGATGCGTCCGTCCTTCATCACGATCACGTGGTGCGCCATCGCGCGGATGACGGCGAGGTCGTGCGTGATGAAGACGTAGGCCATCCGGTAGCGGCGCTGCAGCGACGACAGCAGTTGCAGCACCTGCTGCTGCACCGAGACGTCGAGCGCGGACGTCGGCTCGTCGAGCACGAGCAGGTCGGGACGCAGGATCGCCGCGCGCGCGATCGAGATGCGCTGGCGCTGCCCGCCGGAGAACTCGTGCGGATAGCGATCGAGCGCTCCCGCGTCGAGCCCCACTTCGTCGAGCATCTTCGCGACCGCGTCGCGGCGCTCCCCGGCCGTCATGCGCGGCTCGTGCAGCGCCAGGCCCTCCTCGACGATCTGCAGCACGGTTCGGCGCGGGGACAGCGAATGGAAGGGGTCCTGGAAGACGATCTGCATGTGGCGGCGCAACGCGCGCAGCGCGTTGCCGCCGATCCGGTCCACGCGCGTTCCGTCGAAACGGATCGCCCCGCGCGTCTCGCCCTGCGCGAGCCGCAGCAGCGTCAGTCCGAGCGTGCTCTTGCCCGAGCCGGACTCGCCGACGATGCCGAGCGTCTGTCCGCGCGCCAGGCGCAGCTCGACGTCGCGCACCGCCTCGAAGCGGCGCTTGCGGAACCAGCCGCCGCCGATCACGAATCGACAGCCGATCTCGCGCGCCTCGAGCAGCGCCGGCGCCGACGGATCGGCCGGCGCGACCGACCGCTTCGGGCGGCTCTCGATCAGCATCCGCGTGTACGGCTGCGACGGTGCCTCGAACAGCGCGCGCGTCGTCGCCTCCTCGACGAGGCGTCCGTCCTTCATCACCGCGACGCGGTCGGCGAAGGAACGAACGAGCGGAAGGTCGTGCGTGATCAGCAGCACCGACATGCCGAGGTCGCGCTGCAGTTCGTCGAGCAGCGCGACGATCCGGCGCTGCACGGTGACGTCGAGCGCGGTCGTCGGCTCGTCGGCGATCAGCAGCTTCGGCGAGCAGGCGAGCGCCATCGCGATCATCGCGCGCTGGCGCTGTCCGCCCGACAGCTGGTGCGGGTAGCTCGCGAACCGCCGCTGCGGCTCCGGCACGCGCGTGCGCTCGAGCAGCTCGATCGCGCGGCGCGTCGCCTGCGCACGCGAGGCGCCTTCGTGCCGCTCGATCGCCTCGCAGATCTGGTCGCCGATCGGATAGAGCGGATTCAGCGCGCTCATCGGCTCCTGGAAGATCATCGCGATCTCCCGGCCGCGCACGCCGCGCAGCTCGCGCTCGCTGGCGTTCAGCAGCTCGCGCCCATCGAGACGCACCGAGCCTTCGTAGCGGGCATCGGCGTTCAGCCGAAGCACCGACAGTGCGGTGACGGTCTTGCCCGAGCCCGACTCGCCGACGAGCGCGAGCTTCTCGCCGGCGCGCAGCGCGAAGGAGACGCGGTCGACGACGCGCGTCGATCCGCTCGCACCGACGAACTCCACGACCAGGTCGCGCACCGCGAGCAGCGGCTGCGCCGACGGGTCCGGCGGGACGCCCGGCGCGCAGGCCTGCGCGTCAGCCCTTGCGCGTGTCGAGCGCATCGCGCAGCGCCTCCCCGATGAAGATCAGCAGCATCAGCGTGCCGACCAGCACGACGAAGGTGCCGAGCGAGATCCACCAGGCATCGAGGTTGGCCTTGCCCTGGGCGAGCAGCTCGCCCAGGCTCGGCGTCGACGGCGGCACGCCGAGGCCCAGGAAGTCGAGGCTGGTGAGCGCGACGATCGCGGCGCTCATCCGGAACGGCAGGAAGGCGATGACCGGCGTGAGCGAATTCGGCAGCACGTGGCGACGGATGATCTGCAGGTTCGACAGGCCGAGCGCGCGTGCGGACGTGACGTATTCGAGCTGGCGGTTGCGCAGGAACTCGGCACGTACGTAGTCGGACAGGCCGATCCAGCCGAACAGCGACAGGATCGCGAGCAGGATCCAGATGCTGGGCTCGAACATCGACGCGAGGATCAGCAGCAGGTACAGCTCCGGGATCGAGCCCCAGATCTCGACGAGCCGCTGCATGGCGAGGTCGAGCCGGCCGCCGAAATAGCCCTGCACGGCGCCGGCGACGATGCCGAGCGCGACGCCGATCGACGTGAGCGCCAGGCCGAACAGCACCGAGGTCCGGAAACCGTAGAGCAGGCGCGCGAGCACGTCGCGACCGCGATCGTCGGTGCCGAGCCAGTTCTCCTTCGACGGCGGCGCCGGATTCGGGCTCGCCGCGAAGTAGTTGATCGTGTCGAAGCGATAGCGGTTCGGCGGGAACAGCGCCCAGTTGCCGCCGCTCGACAGCCGCTGCCGGATGTACGGATCGAGGTAGTCGGTGGCGGTGCGGAAGTCGCCGCCGAAGGTCGTCTCCGGATACGTGCGCAACAACGGGAAATACAGCTGCCCCTCGTACCGCACGACGATCGGCCGGTCGTTCGAGAGCAGCTCGGCGGCGAGGCTCACGCCGAAGATGGCAAGGAAGATCCACAGGCTCCAGTAGCCGCGCCGGTTCGCACGGAAGCGCAGCCACGCGCGCCTGCGCGGCGACAGCGACGCGCGCGGCGGCCGAAGCGCGGCGAGCGTGTCGCCGGCAAGCGCGGGATTCGCGCTCATCGTGCGCTCGCGCCGAACTTCACGCGCGGGTCGACCCAGGTGTATGCGAGGTCGGTGAGCAGCTTCGCCACCAGGCCGAGCAGCGAGAAGACGTACAGCGTGCCGAGCACGACCGGGTAGTCGCGACGGATGACGGCCTCGTACGACAGCAGCCCCAGGCCGTCGAGCGAGAACAGCGTCTCGATCAGCAGCGAGCCGGTGAAGAACGCGCCGATGAACGCGGCCGGGAAAGCGGTGACCAGCGGGATCAGCGCGTTGCGGAACACGTGCTTGTAGAACACGCGCCGCTCCGAGAGCCCCTTCGCGCGCGCGGTCAGCACGTACTGCTTGCGGATCTCCTCGAGGAAAGTGTTCTTCGTGAGCATCGTGGTGACGGCGAAGCTGCCGACGATCAGGCACGCCAGCGGCATCGCCAGGTGCCAGAAGTAGTCGAGTACCTTGCCGACGAGGCTCAGCTGGTCGAAGTCGTCCGAAGTGAGCCCGCGCAACGGGAAGATCTGCAGGAAGCTGCCGCCGCCGAAGAGCACGAGCAGCAGCACGCCGAGCACGAAGCCCGGAATCGCGTAGCCGACGAGGATCGCCACCGAGGTCCACAGGTCGAAGCGCGAGCCGTGGCGCACCGCCTTCGCGATGCCGAGCGGAATCGATACCGCGTAGACGATGAGGAAGCTCCACAGCCCGAGGCTGATCGACACCGGCAGCTTCTCGACGATCAGCTCCCAGACGCTCTTGTGGTACAGGTAGCTCGTGCCGAGGTCGAACACCGCGTAGCGGCGCAGCATGTCGAGGAAGCGCTCGTGTGCAGGCCGGTCGAAGCCGTACATCCGGCGGATCTCCTCGATCTGCTGCGGATCGACGCCCTGCGCGCCCCGATAGCCGCCGCTGGCCGCCACCTCGCCGCCGCCGACGCCGCCGCGCAGTTCGCGCACGAGCTGCTCGACCGGTCCGCCCGGCACGAACTGGATGATCGCGAACGAAACGACGAGGATCCCGATCAGCGTCGGGACCATCAGCAGCAGCCGCTTGGCGACGTAGGCGAGCATCCCTAGCGCGCCCACCAGGTCTTCAGCACCCAGGCGTTCGCGGCGTAGTACAGCGGCAGCGTCTTCGGATGCGCGAGCCGGCTGCGGTACGCGACCCGGTGCGCGGGCGCATAGAAATGCGGCACGAGGTACCAGCCGGCCCGCAGCACGCGGTCGAGCGCGCGCGCGAAGACGACGAGCTCCTCGCGCGTGCCGCTCTGCAGCAGTCGCTGCACGATCTCGTCGACGACCGGGTCGCGGATGCCGGCGAGGTTGTCCGAGCCCGGCTCGTCCGCCGCCGCGGTGGTGAAGCGCTCGATCAACTCGTTGCCCGGCGTCGGGCTCGCCGAATACAGCGCGACGGCGACGTCGAAGTCGAAGTCGTCGAGCCGCTTCTGGTACAGCGCCGGATCGGTGACGCGCAGCCGCGCGGCGATGCCGAGCTTCTCGAGGTTGCGCACCCAGGTCACCGCGACCCGCTCCAGCCCGCGCGAATAGCTGAGGATCTCGAACTCGAAGGGCTGCCCTGCCCCGTTGCGCAGCACGCCGTCGTCGTCGACCTTCCACCCGGCTTCGTCGAGCAGCGCGAGCGCCCGGCGCAGGTTCTCGCGCAGGCTGCCGGGCGCCTCGGTGTCGGGCGGCAGCACCGCATCGCCGAACACCGCGGGGTCGAGCCGCTCGCGGAACGGCTCGAGCAGGGCCAGCTCGCGCGGCCCGGGAGGGCCCTTCGCCTCCATGTCGCTGTTCGTGAAGTAGCTGCGGCTGCGCACGTACTGCCCGTAGAAGACCTGGCGATTCATCCACTCGAAATCGAAGGCGAGCGCGAGCGCGTGCCGCACGCGCACGTCGGCGAACTCGCGCCGGCGCGTGTTCATCACGAAGCCCTGCATTCCGGCCGAGTTCGAGTGCTCGAACTCCTCCTTCACGATCTCGCCCGACTCGTACTGGCGCCCGGCATGCCCGCGCGCCCAGTTGCGCGCCGAGTTCTCCGCCGTCCAGTCGAACTCGCCGGCCTTGAACGCTTCCAGGCGCGCGGTCTCGTCCTTGTAGTACTTGTAGACGACCCGGTCGAAATTGAACATTCCGCGACGCACGTTCAGGTCGCGCCCCCAGTATTCCGGATCGCGCCGATACGAGATCGAGCGGCCCCAGTCGCTGCTCTCGATCCGGTAGGGTCCGCTCGTGATCGGCTCGTCGCGCGCGATCTGGTCGAAGGGCCGGTCGGCGCCCCACTTGCGCGAGAACACCGGCATCTGCATGCCGATGATCATGTGCAGCTCGTGGTTGCGCCGGCGGAACTCGAAGCGGACCGTGCGCGGATCGACGACGACGGCGCGCGCGACGTCGCCGAAGTACTGCCGGAAGCGCGGATGCGCCTTGGGGCCGACCAGCGACTCGAAGGAGTGGCGCACGTCGGCCGCGGTCACCGGATCCCCGTTCCAGAAGCGCGCCGCCGGGTTCAGGTGGAAGGTGATCGACAACCCGTCCTCGGCGAAGCGGATGTCGTCGGCGAGCAGGCCGTACATCGTGAACGGCTCGTCCTCGCTCGCCTCGGCGAGGGTCTCGAACATCAGCACGCCGAGCCCCTCGGCGGGGATGCCGCGCAGCGTGAACGGATTGAGCTTGTCGAAGGAACCGAAGCCGGCGAGGTTCAGCGTGCCGCCTTTCGGGGCATCGGGATCGACGTAGTCGAAGTGCGCGAACCCGGGCGGGTACTTCGGCGTGTCGCCCCAGGCGAGCGCGGATCCGGCGCGCGCGGCACCCGCCGCGAGCAGCGGCAGCAGCAGCACGAGCAGGGCGGCGAGCGCGAGCGGAGCGCGGAAGCGACTCGACGCGCGTGCGACAATGGCCATCGGCGAGAATTCTAGCGGAGGCCTCACGAATGGGATTCCTCAGCGGCAAGCGGATCCTGATCACCGGACTTTTGTCGAATCGTTCGATCGCGTACGGGATCGCGCGCAGGTGCCACGAACAGGGGGCCGAGCTCGCGTTCACCTACCAGAACGAACGCTTCCGCGACCGGGTCACCGAGATGGCCGCCGCCTTCGACTCGTCGCTCGTCTTCGCCTGCGACGTCGCCGAGGACGCGCAGATCGACGCGCTCTTCGCCTCGATCGCCGAACGATGGGACGGCCTGGACGGCCTCGTGCACGCGATCGCCTTCGCGCCGCGCGAGGCGATCGCCGGGCGCTTCCTCGAAGGCGCCAGCCGCGAGGCGTTCCGCGTCGCGCACGACATCTCGGCGTGGAGCTTCGTCGCCCTCGCCCGCGGCGCGCAACCGCTGATGCAGGGTCGCAACGCGGCGCTGCTCACGCTGAGCTATCTCGGCGCCGTGCGGGTCGTGCCGCACTACAACACGATGGGGCTGGCGAAAGCCAGCCTCGAGGCGGCGGTGCGCTATCTCGCGGCCGATCTGGGACCGAAGGGCATCCGCGTGAACGCGATCTCCGCCGGGCCGATCCGTACGCTGGCGGCAAGCGGCATCCAGGATTTCTCGAAGATCCTCGACCACGTCAGCGCCAACGCGCCGCTTCGACGCAACGTCACCATCGACGACGTCGGCAACGCCGCGGCGTTCCTGCTGTCCGATCTCGCCGGCGGCATCACGGCCGAGGTCACCTATGTCGACGCGGGTTTCCACCAGGTTGCGGGCGGCATTCCCGGCGTCGAGTCCTAGCCGATGACGGCGAGCCGGGGCGAGGCGCCCTCCACGGAAGCATCCGCCGCCCCGCGGTTGACTTCGTTCTCGCACGGCGGCGGCTGCGGGTGCAAGATCGCGCCCGGCGTGCTGTCGCAGCTGCTGCGCAGCGGCGCACGCCTTCCGGTGCCGCCGCAACTGCTGGTCGGCCTCGACAACGCCGACGACGCCGCGGTCTACCAGATCGACGACGAACAGGCGCTGGTCGCGACCACCGACTTCTTCATGCCGATCGTCGACGACCCGTACGACTTCGGGCGCATCGCGGCGACCAACGCGCTGTCGGACGTCTACGCGATGGGCGCCCGGCCGATCCTCGCGCTGGCGATCGTCGCGATGCCGATCGACCGACTCCCGCTCGAGGTCATCGGCCGCATTCTCGAGGGCGGAGAATCGGTCTGCGCGAGCGCCGGCGTTCCGGTCGCCGGCGGCCACACGATCGATTCGGTGGAGCCGATCTACGGACTCGCCGCGATCGGGCTCGCGCATCCGTCGCACATCCGCCGCAACGACGAAGCGCGTCCCGGCGACCGGCTCGTGCTCGGCAAGGCGCTCGGCGTCGGCATCGCGTCGGCTGCGCTGAAGAAGCAGCGGCTCTCGCCCGAAGACCATGCGGCGATGATCGCATCGACGACGCAGCTGAACGTGTCCGGCCCGGCGCTGGCGCGCCTGCCCGGCGTGCACGCGTTGACCGACGTCACCGGCTTCGGGCTGCTCGGCCACGCGCTCGAGATGTGTCGCGGCGCGCGCGTGCGCGCGCGCATCGCGGCGGCGTCGGTGCCCCGACTGCCGGGTACCGACGAGCGCCTCGCGGACGGCTTCGTCACCGGCGCGTCGGGCCGCAACTGGTCGGCGTACGGTCACGAGGTGCGCCTGCCCGAACGCGACTCCGAGCGGTTGCGCGCACTGCTCACCGACCCGCAGACTTCCGGCGGACTGCTCGTGGCCTGCGATGCGACGGCGGTCGACGCCGTACTCGGGATCCTGCATCGCGACGGCTTCGCGTCGGCCTGCGAGATCGGCGAGGTGCTCGCCGGCGAGCCGGGCATCGAGATCGTCTGAGCGGCACGTCGAGCGCTGCCGCAGCGTCATTCGGACGACGCCGAGGGCTGCAGCACGAGCACGGCGGCGGCGTCGCGCTCGATGCGTTCGCGCGACGTCACCATCGGCAGGTAGTGCACCTGCGACCACGGCGCGACCAGGTCGTCGTAGTGCGGCGAGAGACGGTGCCCGCTCTGGCCGGTCGAATGGATGAAGCGCGACGCGTCGGGGTCGGCGAGATCGTAGATCGCGCGATAGCCGGCCGCCCATCGGTTCTCGAAGGGCGCCGCCGGGTCCCACGGGTCGTGGCGCGCGACGTTGATCGTGCTCGGATCGCCGCCGCTGGGCGAGCGAAGATCGAACCACTTCGACAGCAGCCAGTGCCGTCCGAAGGGTCGATGCGTCGAGACGGCGGGATGCAGGCTCGCCCAGCGCCAGCTTTCGGGCTCTGCGCCGAGACGGCGCGACAGTTCGTCGACGACTTCGTCCAGCGAGCGCGCCAGCATCTCGTCGCAGGACTCGACACCGGGCGTCGCGCGATCGTCGCACCAGTGCGCGAGATCGGTGCGTTCGAAGACGTCGCGCAAGGGGTTGTGGCGCATGCGATGGCGTTCGAGCTGCACGAACAGCTCGGCACCCACGTCGTCCTCGAAGACGGCACGACGCAGCCGGTCGATCCAGGCGACGGCGATCAGCGGCTCGGGCCGCTCGGCGAGCAGCGCCGGCGCATCGCGCTCGGCCGCCGCATCGGCCCAGCGGCGCAGCAGCTCGAGCGCGCGCCGCGCCCGCTCGCTGCCCGGCTGCGCCTTCAGCAGGAACGGCAACATCTCGCCGACGGCAGGCGAACCCACGTCGGACTGGATCGCGGCGAAGGCGTCGACGTCGTGCACGTCGAGCGCGCGCAGCTTCGCGGCGATCCGGTCGGAGCGATACGGCAACGCCCATTCGCCGCCCAGGTGATGCGGGTAGTCGTCGCCGACGATGCGCTGGTTGGCGGTGACGAGCAGGCCCTCGTCGGGCCGCTCGGACTGCGGCAGCTCGTCGAACGGAATCGTCCCGATCCAGTCGTAGCGCGCGTCCCAGCCGGGTGCCGGCAGGCTGCCGCGCAGCTCGTTCTCCGGGCGGCGCAGCGGTACCGCGCCGGCGGCGACGAAGGCGATGCGTCCGTCGCGATCGGCGAAGACGACGTTCTGCTGCGGGCCGCGGAAGTCGCGCATCGCTTCGCGGAAGGACGCCCAGTCGGTGGCGGTGTTCATGCCGAGGCCCGCGTGGACGGTCCGGTCCTCGGGGGTCAGCATCGTCCAGGCGAACGACAGCACGTGCGGCGCGGAGCCCCGTGCGTCGAGGACGCCGCGGCTCGAAGCGAGCACGTCGGAGATCACCGGCCCGTGGCGCGTCGTGCGCACGACGTGCTCGACGTCCGGCGCCCCCTTGACGCGGATCGTCTCGGTCCGCGTGTCGAAGGCCGCCCAGCCGTCCGGCGTGCGATACCGGCCCGGATCGTCGGGATCGACCCGCTCCAGATAGAGATCCTGCGTGTCGGGAGCGGTGTTGGTGAAGCCCCAGGCGAAACGATCGGAGCGACCGACGACGACGTAGGGCAGGCCGGGCAGCGTGGCGCCGATCACCTCGAGGCCGGGCGCCGACAGGTGCGCCAGGTACCACAACGACGGCGCACCGAGCGCAAGGTGCGGATCGTTGGCGAGGATCGGCTTGCCGCTCGGTGTCCGCCGTCCGTCGACCGCCCAGTTGTTCGAACCGAGGCCGTCGAGCGAGGTCGACGGGAACGCCTGCACGATCGCCGACGCGAGCTCGAGCGCATGCGCGGCGAGCGATCCGCGCGCCGGCGCTTCGCCGGACCGCGCGAGCGGATCGCCGCCGTAGAGCTTCGCGGGATCGGCGAGCGGCATCGGCGGCGTCGTGCCGATCAGCTCGACCACCCGCTGCGCATCGAGGCGTTCGAGCAGCGCGAGCCGCAGCAGCTCCACGCCGTGGTTTCCGGAGAGATCCCAGGCCATCATCGTCGCCCAGCCGATCGAATCGGCCGGTTCCCAGCGCTGCGGGCGCAGGCCCAGCAGCAGGAACTCGGGCGAGAGCTGCCATGGCCGGGCCTCGACGTGCTCGATCCACGCGTTGATTCCGTCGGCGTAGGCCTGCAATGCCGCGCGCGTCGTCTCGTCGAGCCCGTCCTCGATGCGCTCGGCGTTGCGGCGGATGCCGAGCGTACGCAGGAAGCGGTCGTTGCCGAGGGCGTCGGCGCCGAGCACCTCGGCGAGCGCGCCCCGCACGATGCGGCGGTTCATCTCGAGCTGCCACAGGCGGTCCTGCGCGTGCAGCAGCCCGAGCGCGCGGAACGCGTCGCGCGGCGAGTCGGCGAGCACGTGCGGGATGCCGTGCCGATCGCGAACGACGCGAACCGGCGCACCGAGGCCGCCCAGTGCGAGTTCGCCGCTCGTCTGCGGAAGCGCAAGGAAGCGCCAGGCCAGCGCGACACCGGCGGCAAGCACCAGCACGAGCGCGAGAGACGTACCGAGCAACCGCGCGAGCGGGCGGTGTCCTGCGAGCGGGCGGTGCACTCCTTCCCGGACCATCGTCCCCTCCCCGGGAGCGACGCACGCGGCAACGTATCATGGGCGGCCGGATTCCGCTGACGTCGTGCGCATGATTCCCGCAGTCGAGCTCGTCGGCGTGCGCAAGGCCTTCGGCGCGCACGTCGTGCTGGACGACGTGTCGCTGCGGGTCGCACCGGGCGAGCGCGTCGCGCTGCTCGGCGAATCGGGCAGCGGCAAGTCCACGTTGCTGAACCTGATCGCCGGGCTCGAGTCGCCCGATGCCGGCGTCGTGCGCGTGCTCGGCCACGAGATGTCGGCACTCGGCATCGATGCCCGTGCCCGTGTTCGCCGCGAGCACATCGGTTTCGTCTTCCAGGCCTTCCACCTCCTCGCGCACCTGAACGCCGTGCAGAACGTCGCCGTGCCGCTGCTGCTCGCCGGCGAGCCGGCCGACGCGGCGCAGCGCCGCGCGGCGCACTGGCTCGACGGCGTCGGCCTCGGCGCCCGCCTGCACGCGCGTCCGCGCGAGCTCTCGGGCGGCGAACAGCAGCGCGTGGCCCTCGCACGCGCCCTCGTGCACGAACCCGCGCTCGTGCTCGCCGACGAACCCACCGGCAACCTGGATCCGTCGAACGCGCAGCAGGCGCTCGAGCGGATCGCCTCGACGATCGACGCCTGCGGCGCGGCGCTCGTGCTCGTGACGCACTCGGAGCAGGCCGCGCGCTTCGCCGACCGGCGCGTTCGGCTGCAACGCCACGCGCTCGAGGAGGAACGCGAGGCGCAGCGCGCGCTGCGTTCGCCGGAACCATGAAGGCGAAGCCGCAGCGTACGCCGGTCGTGCTGCTGCGCTGGATGCTGCTCGCGCAATGGCGCGCGCAACCCGGCCGTGCGTCGATCGCCGTACTCGCGATCGCCATCGGCGTCGCGCTCGCGCTGTCGATCGCGCTCGTCAACCGCTCCGCCCTCGACGAGTTCGCCGTCGCGATCTCGCGCGTCGAAGGCCAGGCGCAGGCGCAGATCCGCGCGCTCGGCGACAGCTTCGACGAGTCGCTCTACGCCTCGGTGGCGCGTACGTCGCCGCCGATCGTCGCGAGTCCGGTCGTCGATGCGCGATTCGCGCTGGCAGACCGCCCGGCGGACTCGCTTCGCGTCATCGGGATCGACGTCTTCCGCGCCGCGCGGGTGACACCCGGTCTCGTACCGGTGCCGACGCGCGACGAGCGAGGCGGCTCCGCATCGTCCCTCTTCGAGGACGACGCGATCTTCCTGTCGAACGCGGCGCTCGCAACCCTCGGGCTGGCCGAGGGCGAGCGCATCGTGCTGCTCGCCGGCGGCGAACGCGTCCCCCTGCGGATCGCCGGCACGGTGCCGGGCGCGGCAGCGGGTCAGTCGCTTGCGGTGATGGACCTCGGCACGATGCAGTGGCGCCTCGCGTGGCTCGGCCGGCTGAGCCGCATCGACCTGCGCTTCGAACCCGGCGCCGACGTCCAGGCATTGCGCGCTGAATGGAGCGATCGCATCGCCGCGCAGGCGTACTGGACGACGCCGCAGGCCGGCGACGAGCGCGCGGCGACGATCTCGCGCGCCTATCGCGTGAACCTGAACGTGCTCGCGCTCGTCGCGTGGTTCACCGGCGCCTTCATCGTCCATTCGACGCTCGCGCTCGCGGTCGCGCGCCAGCACCGCGAACTCGCGCTGCTGGCGGTGCTCGGCGCGCGCGACCGCTGGCTCGCGCGCCACGTCCTCGCGCAGGGCCTGTTCATCGGCGCGATCGGCGCCGTGCTCGGCGTGGTCTTCGGCATCGCGTTGGCCGCACTGCTGCTCGAGCAGTCGGGCGGCGACCTGGGCGGCGGCTATTTCCGCGGAACGCGGCCGTCGCTGGTCGTCGACCCGCTGGCGACCTTCGGGTTCGCGCTCGCCGGCATCGCCACCGGACTGGCCGGCAGCCTGGCGCCCGCGCGCGCGCTGCGGCGGCTGCCCGCCGCACGCTCGCTGCGCGCGGGAGGCATCGAGGAGAGCCTGCCCGTCGCGCGAAGCAGCGGCGTCGCCCTCGCCTGCTTCGGTCTCGGGCTCGTGCTGCTGGCGTTGCCGCCGCTCGGCGGGATTCCCTGGGCGGCCTACGCGGCGATCGCCGCGTGGCTGGTCGGCGCGATCGCGGCGCTGCCACGGATCGTCGCCTTCGTCGCCGCGATCGCCGCAGGGGCCGTTGCGCGCGCACGCGGCAAGGCGCTCGGTTGGCTCGCCGTGCATCGGCTGCGCGGGGCGCCGCGCAGCGCGTCGGCGGCGATGTCGGCGATCGTCGCGAGCTTCGCGCTCGCCGCCGCGATGGCGATCATGGTCACGAGTTTTCGCGAGTCGGTCGCCGGCTGGCTCGATACCGTGCTTCCGGCCGATGCCTACGGCAGCGTCGCGGACGGTGCCGTCACCGGCCCGATCGGACCCGCATTGCAGCAGCGGATCGCCTCGACGCCGGGGGTCGCGCGCGCCGAGTTCCAGCGCGTGGTCGACTGGAACCTCGCTGCCGAACGCCCACCGGTCCGGCTGATCGTGCGCCCGATCGGGATGCGAGAGGCGGCGTCGCGGCTGGCGATCGTCGGCGAACTGCATGCAGCCCCGGCGGACGCGATCCCCGTCTACGTCAGCGAAGCGATGGTCGACCTGTACGGATTCGCCCCGGGCACGACGATGGAACGCCCGCTGCCGATACCGGCGAATGCAGCGCCGACGGCGCGCGCCGACGCAGCCGACCGGCCCGGACGCGCCCGGCCGGTGTTCGTCGCCGGCGTCTGGCGCGACTACGCCCGGCAGCACGGCAGCGTCGTGGTCGACTCGGCCGCATGGCGCTCGCTCGGCGGCGACGACACCGCGAACGACGTCGCCGTCTGGTTCGACGAGTCGACGCCGCGCGACCAAGCCTGGCGGGCGCTGCGCGAAGCGGTCGACGAGATCGCCGGATTCTCGTGGCGCAGCAGCGGCGAGTTGCGCGCGCTGTCGCTGGCGATCTTCGATCGCAGCTTCGCGGTCACCTATGCGCTCGAGGCGATCGCGATCGCCGTCGCGCTGTTCGGCGTCGCGTCGACGTGGGCGGCCGAGGGGCTCGCGCGGCGGCGCGAGTTCGCCACGCTGCAGCATCTCGGACTGACGCGCACGCAGATCGCCGCATCGTTCGCGATCGAGGCGCTGCTGCAGATCGCGATCGCGATCGCATGGGGATTGGTCGCGGGCACCGCCATCGCGCTCGTCCTGATCCATCGCGTGAACCCGCAGTCCTTCCACTGGTCGATGGACTTCGCCTGGCCCGGCGGCCTGCTCGCGGCATCGGCGACCGGCCTGCTCGTGCTCGGCACGCTCGCTGCGGTGCTCGCCGCGTTGCGCGCGGTCGGCGACCCCGTCCGCGCGCTGGCGGAGGACACGTGATGCGCGAGGCGCGTCGGCGCTGGTTGCGCGCGCTCGGCGTCCCGGCGCTCGGAACCGTGCTGCCCGGCGCTTCGGCGGGCGCATTGCCGGCGCCGTACCGGGACGTCGTGCGCGGGGTCGCGCTGACGTTTCCGCGCGATCACGGCGCGCACGACGAGTACCGGACCGAATGGTGGTACGTCACCGGCTGGCTGCGCCGCATCGGCGGCCCGCGGCGCGGCGAACCGGCCGGCGTGCAGATCACCTTCTTTCGCACGCGCACCGGACACGACGCCGCGAACCCGAGCCGTTTCGCGCCGGTGCAGCTGCTGTTCGCGCACGCCGCGCTCGCGCTTCCCGAGCGCGGCTCGCTGCTGCACGGGCAGCGCGCGGCACGCGAAGGCCTGGGCCTGGCGCACGCGTCGCGCGCCGATACCGACGTCGCGATCGGCGACTGGTCGTTGTCGCGCGAAGCGCAAGACCTCTATCGGACGCGCATCGTCGACGCGTCGCTGGCGATCGAACTCGCCTTCCGGCCGAAGGCACCGCCGCTGCTGCAGGGCGACGGCGGCTTCTCGCGCAAGGGCCCGCTCGAGACGCAGGCGAGCTACTACTACAGCCGGCCGCAACTCGCCGTGAGCGGAACGATCGGCGACGCGGCGCGGCGCGAGACCGTCGAAGGCGTCGCCTGGCTCGACCACGAATGGTCCAGCGAGATCCTCGACCCCTCGGCCACCGGATGGGATTGGGTCGGCCTGAACTTCCACGACGGCTCTGCACTCATGGCCTTCCGCATCCGCAAGCGCGATGGCGGCACGCTGTGGACCGACGCACGAGGGACCGCCGGGCCCTCCGGCGACGACGCGGAACTGCCGCGGGAAAGCGGCCATCCGCCGCGCGTGCGCTTCGAGCCGCTGCGCCACTGGACGTCGCCGCGCACCGGCGTTCGCTATCCCGTCGCGATGCGACTGTCGGTCGACCTGCGCAGCTTCACGCTGGAGCCGCTCTTCGACGACCAGGAGCTCGACACCCGCTCGACGACCGGCGTCGTCTACTGGGAAGGCGCCGTCCGCGTGCTCGAGCACGGCGCCGAAGTGGGCCGCGGCTATCTCGAGCTGACGGGCTACGAGGCGCGCGTGGTGTTCTGAGCGAAGCGCCTGCCCCCTTCACCGGACCAGGTCGTTGATCTCGATGATCGGCAGCAGCACCGCGAGCACGATCACGAGGACGATGCCGCCCATCACGAGGATCAGCAGCGGCTCGAGCAGGCTGGTGAGCGTGAGCGTGCGGCGCTCCGCCTCCTGGGACAGGGTCGCCGCCGTCCGTTCGAGCATCTGCGGCAGTTCGCCGGTCGCCTCGCCGCTGGCGATCATGTGGATCATCAGCGGCGGGAACAGTCCGCCCGCCTTCAGCGCGCGCGACAACGATGCCCCTTCGCGTACCCGCGCGATCGCGTCCTGCACGTTCAGGCGCAGCGCGTCGTTCGACAGCGTGCGCGCGCCGGCTTCGAGCGCGCGGATCAACGGGACGCCGCTGCTCGTCAGGATGCCCAGCGTCGAAGCGAAGCGCGCGGTGTTCAGGCCGCGGACCAGGCGTCCGATCACCGGCAGCCCGAGCGTGCGCCGGTGCCACGAGAGCCGGAAGCTGGGCGAGCGCAGTGCGGCGCGGAATCCGACGAGCGCGGCGACGAGAAGCAACAGCACGACCAGGCCCCATTCGCGCACGAAGCCGGAGGTGGCGATGAGGCCGACGGTGAGCGCCGGCAGCTCCTGGCGCGTCTGCGCGAACACGCTGACGACCTGCGGCACGACGTAGGCGAGCATCGCGACGATGACGAGCGTCGCGACGACCGTGACGATCGCGGGGTACGTGAAGGCGAGCAGGATGCGCTGCGCGAGCGCGGTGCGCGACTCGATGTAGTCGGCGAGGCGGCTCATGACGAGCGCGAGATCGCCCGACTGTTCGCCGGCCGAGACCAGCGCCCGATACACCTCGGGAAAATCGCGCGGATACTTGCCGAGCGCCTGCGCGAGCGTCTGCCCGCCGACGACCTCGCTGCGAACCGCGGCGAATCGTTCCCGCACCGACTGGCGTTCGGCCTGCTCGACCACCGCATCGAGCGCCTGCTCGATCGGCAGGCGCGCCGACAGCAGGCTCGCCAGCTGACGGGTGGCGAGCGACAGTTCGGCCGCGCCCAGGCGCACGCCGATCGGGCGACCGCCGCCGGTCGCGCCGTCCTGCACCGCGCTCACTTCGAGCGGAGCCAGCCCCCGGTCGCGCAGCAGCCCGCGCGCGTGGCGCGGCGAATCCGCGTCGATGACACCGCGCGCGAGCTGCCCCGCGGCGTCGGCGGCTTCGTATCGGTACGCGGGCATTGCGGGCTCGACGCGCAGGCGGCGAAGGCTATTCGCGCGTCACGCGCAGCACTTCGTCGGCCGACGTGAGGCCGGCGTCGACCCAGCGCTTGCCGTCTTCGCGCATCGAGCGCATCCCCGCCCGTCGCGCCTGCGCACGGATCTCGCTCTCGGGCGCGTTGCGATGGATCTGCGCGCGCACCTCGTCGTCGACGGCGAACAGCTCGTAGACGCCGGTACGCCCCTGGAAACCGGTCCGGTTGCACGCGAGGCAGCCCGCGGCACGCCATCCGCCGGCGACCGGATCGGGCTGGCGGCACTGCGGGCACAGCTTGCGCACGAGCCGCTGCGCGACGACGCCGAGCAGCGACGACGAGAGCAGGAACGGTTCGATGCCCATGTCGATCAGGCGCGTGACCGCCGAAACCGAGTCGTTCGTATGCAGCGTGGCGAGCACGAGGTGCCCGGTGAGCGAGGCCTGCACGGCGATCTGCGCGGTTTCGAGGTCGCGGATCTCGCCGATCATCACGACGTCGGGGTCCTGCCGCAGGATCGAGCGCAGCGCCTTCGCGAAGCTCATGTCGATGCGCGCGTTCACCTGCGTCTGGCCGATGCCCTCGAGGTCGTACTCGATCGGATCCTCGACGGTGAGGATGTTCGTCGTCGTCGAATCGAGCCGGCCGAGCGCCGCGTACAGCGTCGTCGTCTTGCCCGAACCGGTAGGTCCGGTGACGAGCACGATGCCGTGCGGCTGGTGCACCAGCGCATCGAACGCGCGCAGCGTGTCGTCGCTCATCCCGAGCCTGCCGAGGTCGAGCCGGCCGGCTTCCTTGTCGAGCAGCCGCAGCACGGCGCGCTCGCCGTGGCCGGTCGGCAGCGTGGAGACACGCACGTCCATCGGACGGCCGCCGATGCGCAGCGTGATGCGACCGTCCTGCGGCAGGCGCTTCTCCGCGATGTCGAGCTGCGCCATGATCTTGATGCGCGAGATCAGCGCCGCGTGCAGTTCGCGGCGCGGTCGCACGACGTCGCGCAGCGTGCCGTCCACGCGAAAGCGCACGAGCGACGTCGTCTCGAAGGGCTCGAAGTGGATGTCCGACGCGTTGTCGCGGCTCGCCTGCGTGAGCAGCGCGTTGATCATGCGGATGATCGGGGCGTCGTCCTCGGCCTCGAGCAGGTCCTCGATCTTCGGGATGTCCTGCAGCAGGCGCGACAGGTCGAGGTCGCTCGCCACCTCGTCGACCACCGCGGCCGCCGAGCCCTCGTGCTGCGCGTATGCGCGCGAGATCGCCGCCGACAGCTCGATCTCCGGCTTGCGCACGGTGACGAGCCGCAGCGGCAGGGTGCGCGACAGCTCGGCGAGCGCCTGTCGCGGCGTTCGCTCGCCGATCCACACCTCGACGGCGTCGCTCGAGACGGCCGCGACGAGCAGCTGGTTGGCGCGCGCGAAACCGTAGGGAACGTAGCGCGCGGGTGATACGGATGCCATCGCGCGATCGGCTGCTCAGTAGTTCGTCCCGGGAACGGGATCGCTTCCGGGCGCGGGCTCGCCGCGCGGCCCGAGCGGCACGACGACCTCGTTCGGTGCCGTGCGGATCACGGTGCTCGGCCGCGACACGCTCACCGGCGCCGGCGCCTGCATCGGCACGGGCCCGTACGGCGACAGCACCGCTCCCTGCTCGGCCGGGCTCGGCCCGGCAGCCGACACCGCCGCACCCCCCGCTTCGATGCCGCCCGGTATCGCGCCTTCCTGCGGACCCGCGGGCCGGATGCCCTGTACGGCGGGCGGCGGGGGCGGCATCGGACGCAGCGGCGTCGGCGGGAACTCCGGCAAGGCCCAATGCGGCGGCAGGCTCGCGCCGGCCCGCGAAGCGCGGATGTAGTCGTAGCGATCGGCGGTGACGCTGTGCGCGTCGTCGCTGTCGCGGATGACGATCGGACGCAGGAACACGAGCAGGTTCGTCTTCACGCGCTTGCGCGAGTCGTAGCGGAAGAGCTGGCCGACGACCGGCACGTCGCCGAGCCCCGGGACCTTCTCCGCGGCGCCGTCGATGCGTTCCTCGATCAGGCCGCCGAGCACGATGATCTGGCCGTCGTCGACGAGCACGTTCGATTCGATCGCCCGGCGATTGGTGATGATGCCCGCGGCGAGCCGCGTGTCCTGCACGCTCGAGACTTCCTGGAATATCTGCAGCCGAACCGTTCCCGATTCGGACACCTGCGGCCGCACGCGCAAGGTCGTGCCGACGTCGCGCCGCTCGATCGTCTGGAACGGATTGACCGAAGCGCCTCCGGTGCCGGTGGCCGTGAACTGCCCGGTGATGAACGGGACGTTCTGCCCGATGATGATGCGCGCCTCCTCGTTGTCGAGCGTGAGCAGGTTCGGCGTCGCCAGGATGTTCGCGTCGGCGTTGCTCTCGAGCGCGCGTGCGAGGAAGCCGAGGTCGAGGATCTCTCCGACGCCCGGCACGTTGACGGTGCCGCGCACGATGCCGAGGTTCAGGCCGGTGCCGACGGTGGCGATGTTCGCGGCTGCGTCGAGGATGTTCGCGCCGGTGCCGCGCGCCGGCAGGTTGGTGCCCCCGATCACGCGCGTCGATCCCTGCGGCGATCCGAGGAACTGCCACTGCACGCCGAGTTCGGCGGCCTTCTCGGCACTGATCTCGACGATCAACGACTCGATGAACACCTGCGCGCGCCGCGCATCGAGCTTGTCGATGACCGCGCGCAGGTTGCGATAGACCGGCTCGGGCGCCGTGATGATCAGCGAATTCGTCGACGGATCGGCGGCGATGATCGCGCCCCCTGCCTGCACGGTGACCGGCTGCACCTGCGAGGGCTGCAGCGGCCCGAGCGGGGCCGCGCCCTCGCCCGGTTGCAGCGTGTTGATCTGCGACTGCGCGCCCTCCTGGGCGAACTGCGACGGCGCGCGCTGCGGCTGCAGCATCGACTCGCCCTGCATCGGCGAGTAGGCTCCCTCGCCGCCCAGCACGCCGCGCAGCGTCTGCGCGAGCTTCACCGCTTCCGCGTTGCGCAGGTAGACGACGTTGATGTTCCCCGGCCGCGCGCTCGGCTGGTCGAGGCGTCCGATCAGGCTCTTCGCCAGCCCGACCTTCGCGGGACTGGTCGCACGCAGCAGCACCGAGTTCGTGCGCGGATCGGCCATCACGACGACGCGCTGGCCGGGATC
Organism: Burkholderiales bacterium; assembly: GCA_044507525.1. Taxonomy (GTDB): domain Bacteria; phylum Pseudomonadota; class Gammaproteobacteria; order Burkholderiales; family Burkholderiaceae_E; genus Zeimonas. The sequence continues at coordinate 11,884 of JBIQJM010000003.1, read as the reverse complement.
GACCTGGGCGCCGGCGCCGCCCGGCGGCTCGAGCAGCCGCTGCACGGCGACCGCGATGTCGCTGGCGATTGCGTACTGCACCGGCACGATCTCCACCTCGCGCGTCGTCGGGCTGTCGAGCGTCGCGATGATGCGCGCGATCCGCTCGAGGTTCGCCGCGTAGTCGGTGACGACGAGCGAGTTGTTGCTCGGATACGCCACGACGGTGTTGTTCGGCGAGATCAGCGGACGCAGCACCGGCACCAGGTTCGATGCCGATTCGTGGTTCAGGCGGAAGATCTGCGTGACGATCTGGTCGCCCGCCACGGAAGGCGCGCGGCCGACCGAAACCGGGGCCGATTGCAGCTTCGCGTCGGCCTCGGGCACGACCTTCGTCAGCGCGCCGGTCTCGACGATCGCGAAGCCCTGCGAGCGCAGCGCGGATTGCAGCAGGCGATACGCCTGCTCGCGCGTGACCGGCTGCGGCGTCTCGAGCGTCATCTTGCCGCGCACGCGCGGGTCGATGACGAAGGTGCGCCCGAGCAGGTGTCCGAAGGCGCCGACGACCGAGTCGACCTCCGCGTCGCGGAAGTTCAACGTGACGAGGTCGCCCTGGGCGGCCTGCGTACCGCCGCCGCCCGGCGCGCCCGGAGCGGCCTGCTGCGCCGCCAGCTGCGGCGGGCACGCGATCGCCGCGGCGAAGGCGAGCGCGAACATCGCCGTACGACGCTGCCACTGCCCTCGCCTGCCCGTCGCCCTCATGCTCCGATCCTGATGATGGTGCGCTCGCCCTCGCGCGGCCCGATCAGCCCGAGAAACGACTGCAGCCGATCGCGCTCGCGCGCTTCCGCAGTCGCTTCCGCCACGAAGCGCAACCCGCGGTTCGCGTCGAAGCTTCCGTTGCCCTGCAATCGGAGCGGACCGTCGATTGTCGCGATGCTGAGCTCGGCGCGGTTGCCGCGGCCGACGACGTCGACACGATAGCTGCCGAGCGGTCGCACCGGCGTCATCGCCGACGACGCGCCGCGCAGCTCGATGTGCGCGCGCCCGTCGAGCCCCGCCGGCCGGAGAACCAGGTTGTCCCAGCTCAGGCTCAGGGCCCCGGCCGGACGGACGGTGTTCCACGGCGAACCCAGACGGCCGAGCTCGACCGACGGCAACTCCACGGCGCCTGCATCGATGCGCACCTCGCCCCAGCGGCCGTGCACGCGTACGGGACGCGCGACCCGATCGAAGCGCAACTGCGCGTCGAGCTGGCCGACGAGCAGCGGCACTGCGCGGATGTGCCAGTCGATGCGTCCCGGAATCGCGACGCCGTCCACGAGCGGGTCGTCTCGCCCGAAAGGCGCCGACTGCGGGTCGCCGGCGGAGGACGCACCGCCGCCTTCGGCGAGAACGAGCTTCGCCGAACCGTTCCAGATCGTGCCCTCGGCCTGCGCCAGGCGCAGGCGTCCCTGCGTCGCATGCGCGAGCGCCGCGTCGGCATAGCTCGCCGGCGCCAGCACCACTGCGACGAGCAGCGCAGCGGCCAGCGCGACGACGAAGCAGGCCAGTGACCGGCGCAGCACGAGCCCCTTCACCTCAGCGACCCTCCGTGCGCGAGGTCTCGAGCGCCAGCCGCACCGAGACCAGGCCCGGCTGCGCTTCCCGCGTGACCGCGACATCGGCGACGCGCAGGCGCATCTCCCGCGTCGTCGTGTCGACCCACGCGAGCCAGGCCGCATGCGGCACGCGATCGAAGCGCAGGTCGAACAGCGAGCCGTTCACGGCCAGTTGCCCGAGCGCCGGCGACAGGCCGGCGCTTTCGATCGAACGCTCGAGCTGCGTCTTCAGCGCCTGCGGCGAGTCGGTGCCCGCCGGGATCGCCGAAAGGCGTCGCGCCTCCTCCGCCAGTTCGTCGATGCGCGCCAGTTGCGTGCGCAACGTCGGCAGCTCCGCCTGCAAGGACCGGCGCCCCTGCCAGGCGGGCTCGAACAGCCACAGCCAGGCGGCGGCGACGACGAGCAGCACAGCGCCGGCGACGACGATGCGGCGCTCGCGCGCTGCGAGCAGTTGCCAGCGTTGCAGGAGCGTCTCGATCATCGCGCCGGCCATCAGCGAAGCAACGCGACGACAGCTGTCGTCTCGCGTTCGGCATCGAAGCGCACCGAGAGCCCGAGCTGCTGCCCGCTGCGCACGAGCGCTTCGCGCGCCGCGCGCGCCTCCAGGAAGCCCGGCTGGAAGCGCACGCGCAGCCGCCCCTCGCGGAACTCCACCGCCGCCATCGCGTCGATCGACTGCGCGCCGAGCGCCTGCGAGAAGCGCGCGAGCAGCGGGACGAAATCGTCGGGGCCCGACTGACCTGCGCGCGCGCGCAGGTTCGCGACCTGGCGCTGCATCTGCAGCAGCGGGTCGACGATGACCTGCGTGCCGGGAAAGGCGTCGCGATAGCGCTGCTCGATGCGCGCACGCAGTTGCTCGCTCTCGTTCGCCAGGAGTGCCCAGTGCAGGTTGAGTCCGACGAGCGCGACGAGCACCGCCGCGGCAGCAGCGGCGACGGGCAGGCGCCAGGCACGCCAGTCGACGTCGGCGAGCCAGCGGCGCGCGGCCGTCCCGGCGCGCGCCGCGAGCAGGTCGAGCGGAGCGGCCACCGGGAGCGCGAGCGCCCGCACGCCGACCGGGTCGACGTCGGCGCGCGCCGCCGCCGCGAGCACGGGCGCCTGCCACGAGGCGTCCTCGACGAACACGGCTACGCGCCGGCGCGTCTTTGTCCGCGCCGGCGCGGCGTCGCCCGGCGCTGCAGCGCCGGCCGGCGACCCGACCTCGGCAGGGGCCGCGGCATCGGCAGCGCCGGATCGAAGGGAAGCGCGCGCATCGGCGCCGGACGCCGCGACGGCGGGCCGCGCGCCGGCGCCCGCCGGCTCGCTCGCGCGGTCCGCATCGAGTGCGCAGACGATCGCCTCGGCGCGCGCATCGGCATCCGCGCCGGCGCTCCATCCGATCCCGTCGTGCACCCCCGTGCGCAAGGCGAGCCCGTCGTTCAGGCAGGCGAGCGCCACGTCGGCCGTGCCGGTCGGCAGCGCGAGTTGCGCGGGCCACGCTGCCTGCACGCGGATGCCGCGCCGCTCGAATGCGCCGATGACGAACTCGAGCCAGGCGCGGTCGACTGCAGCGACCAGCCGCAGCCGTCCGTCGTCGAGTCGCGGACCGATCGCGTAGGCGCACGACTGCGCGTCCTGCAGCAGCAGGTCCTCGACGAGATTGGGCAGCGCCTGCTGCACGCGGGCGGGCGACAGCGGCGGCAGCGCCACGCGCAGCAGGTTCACGTCGCGCGCATCGAAAACGAGAGTGACCTGCTTCAGCGCGGGAAGCGCGTCGAGGCTCAGGCGCCGATAGCCGGCGCCGCTTGCGCCGCCGGGTGCCGCGCCCGGATGTCCCGCGCTGCCCGTCGCCTGCCCGGGCACTGTCGCGGGCAGCATCGCGAGCAGCACCGGCGCGCTGGCGAACTGGCGCTCGCCGATCGAACGCGGCGGAATCCAGACGATCGCCTGGCCCCGCTTCAGAACCTGTGCTGCCATACGAGTTCCACGTGGCGGCCGCCGCGATACAGCAGCGCTTCGCTGTTCGATTCGATGCGGCCGAAGCGTACCATCCCCCTCACGAGGAAAAAGTTCGACCCGACCGACAGCAGGCTCGACGGGAGCGCCGGCGAACCGTCGAAGCGCGAGCGGGCCACCTCGAGGCTCGCGAAATAGGTTCGCTGTCGCACGCCCTCGACGAAACGACGCGCCGACTGCAGGTCGATGCCGGGAATGCAGGCGACCAGCACCTCGGCCGGCGCGGTGTTCACGTTCACCCGCGTCTGCTCGACGCGCGCCTGGCCGCTGCCGCTGGGGACGTACTTCGGCAGGAACAGCACGAAGGGCTCGAGCGCGTCGATGGTGGCCTGGTCGAAGCCGGGCACCGTGCGCAGGTCCGCCAGCCGAACCAGCGGCAACGCGCCGGCCGGCGCGCGCCGGCCGTCGACGCTGGGCGGATAGGCCTGCAGCAATCGCGCCTGCAGCGTCGCGGCCAGGCTCTGCGGGCGGCCGAGCAATGCGAGCAGCCGCTCGAAGGCGAGCCGCTGCTCGACCGACGGAGCGCCCTGGATCACCAGGTCGTTCAGGTTCAGGCGCGCCTGGGCGTCGAACATCTGCCCGACGAGCCGGGGCTCGCTGCCCGGCTCGTCGAGCCGTGCGCCGCCCGTGACGGTTTCGTCGAGCACCGTCTCGGCGATCGGCGTCGCCCAGACCTCGTTCAGGTGGTCGACCCCTCCGGTGCTGTTGCGGTCGACCTGCAGTACCACGCCGGCCCAGTCGAGCACCGCTGCCTCGATCCATCGCAACTGCGCGAGCGCGAGCCGGTTCTCGACCGAACGGACCGTCACGTGCTCGCGCCAGAACAGCGCGCTCACCACGAAGGTCGCCAGCGCGACGATCAGCATCACGCTGATGATCGCCACCCCGCGTGCACGCCGTGCGTCGCAGCCCCGTCGTCCGCGCATCGTGCCGCCTTCAGTTCCGCGCAGCGAGCACGCGCACGATGCGCTCGCCGTTGCGGACGATGGTCAGTTCCAGCCCGGCGACGCGTGCGGCCGTCGCGCTTCCCGCGAGCACGGCCGCCGGCGTCCACCCGCGCGACGGAACCCACGCGCGGACCTGGATCGTCTCGACGGCGCCGAGCAACGGCTGCCAGACGAGCGGCTGCTCCGAGACCGGATGCGCGGGAGAGGCGGTCGACGGCGTCCACGGCGCGAAACCGCGCTCGAGGCGCCGCTCGTTCAGCCGGTAGCGAACGCGCTGCAGCTGCAACGGCTGGCTCGCGCTGGTCTCGCGCACCAGCGCGAGCTCCGGCTGCGCATGCTCGCCGCGCACGGTGAACGCGATCGCGGGCTCGTCCAGCCCCAGCAGTCCGACCGCCCAGCTGGCACGCACGTCCTGCTCGATCTGCGCGAACGCGACGCTCAGCGCACGCAGCTCGTCCGACGACTCGACGATGCGATCGCGCGCGCGCAGCACCGAATCCATGCCGCGCCAGCTGAGCACGGCGAGCACCGACAGCAACGCCACCGCCACCAGCAGCTCGAGCAGCGTGAATCCGCGCAGGCGGCCGACGCGCGTACGCGACGACCCGCGCACGCGCGGGTCGCCGGCGCCGCGCGTTCGCTCACGCGTCACGGCAGCCTCGTCGAGAAGCCGACCAGGCGAGCGAAGCGGAAGGACGCGCTCGCGTCGAAGACGCTGATCTCGACGCGGCGAAACAGCGGATTCGGCGTCTGGAAGACGTCTTCGCGACACAGCAGTGCGATCCCGCCCTGGCTGCAGTCGAACTGGCGGCGCCCCAGGTTCGGCCATTCGCGCGCCACGCGAATCTGGACGAGCCGGTTTTCCGCGCTCCACTGCGCGAGCGTTCGCGCGCGAAGCTCGGCGCCGTCGACGGCGAGCGACGTCGTCGCGCGGATCGCCGCCATCAGCGCGACGGCGGCGATCGTCATCGCGACCAGCACCTCGACCAGCGTGAATCCGCCTGCGCGATGCGTCATCGCAGCACCTCGAAGAACCCCAGGCCGTTCCCGGCGATGGCGACCTCCTCGCCGTTTCGCCGCAGGCGCAGCAGGAAAGGCGCGTCGACCTGGTCGAGGCCGAATTCGATCTCGCGCCGCCCGTCGCTGCGCTCGACGTCGAGCTCGGTCGGCCGTTCCCAGTTGCGGGGGCGCAGGTCGCGATCGTCGGCGAGCGGACGCCAGCGGCGTTCGCGCCAGATCGAGAACCGATAGCTTTCGTCGTCGGCCTCGAAGCGGATCGGTGCGCCGCGCAGCTGCGCCTCCTCGCGCGCGATCGCGAGGAGCTGCGCGAGCCGTTCGGCCTCGAAGTGAAGGCTGCGATCGAAGCCGCCGATCGACAGCGAGACGACGCCGACGAGCACGCCGGCGACGACGATCGCCACCAGCAGCTCGAGCAACGTGAAGCCGCCCGCGCGGTGCGCGGCGAAGGACTGCCGCTTCACCGCGGATGCTCCATGCCGTGGTCAGCGATTCAGCGACCAGTTGCCGATGTCGGCGGCAACGCCCTCGCCGCCGGCCTTGCCGTCGGCGCCGAGACTGAACACGTCGATCTCGCCGCGCACCCCCGGATTCAGGTACTGGTACGGCTTGCCCCAGGGATCGACCGGCGCCTGCTTCAGGTACGGCTTCCAGTTCGTCGGGACCGGATCGGAGTTCGGTCGTTCGGCGAGCGCGACCAGCCCCTGTTCGGTGGTCGGATAGCGGTAGTTGTCGAGCCGATAGAGGTCGAGCGCCTGCAGGATCTGCGCGACTTCGGTCTGCGCGGCCTTCACGCGCGCCTCGTCGGGCTTGCTCATGATGCGCGGCACGGCGATCGCGGCGAGAACGCCGAGGATCACGACGACGACCATGATCTCGATGAGCGTGAAACCGCGCTCGCCGGCGCGCCGCCAGCGATCGTCCGACGAACGGTGCATCCCCTCCCCCGGGGCGATTCATCCAAGAGTCGGGCTATGATAGCAGCGCACTTTTCGCCGGCTTTCCGCTTCCAAGATGAAACGCTCGCTCCGGTCGCGCCGCTGGGCGCCGTCGATCGCGGCGGTCGCAGCCTTCGGCGTGCTCGGCGCAACCTGCGCGTACTGGGCGCTGCAGTTGTTCGCGCCGCCGATCGCGATCGCGCCCACCGGGTCGCTGGTCGATACGCGCAGCGCACACGATCTCGTCGGCGCACAGGCGCTGTTCGGCAGCACGTCGTCCGAAGTCGTCGCCGCCGCTCCCGCCGACCTCGACATCCGCGTGCTCGGCGTCGCCGCGAGTCCTTCCCGCGGCAGCGTCGTGCTCGTCGTCGATTCGGGACCCGCGAAGGCCTTCCTGGTCGGCGACGAGGTCGCCACCGGTCTGCGACTCGTCGCGGTGCGCTCCGATGCCGCGGTGCTCGAACGCAACGGCAAGCGCATCGAGTTGCCGACGCCGCAGCGCCCGTCGGTCGCGCTGCTGTCCGGCGGGCCCGCTGCGGCCGATGCGGCCGCCGCGAATCGTGCCGCGCCGGACGACCTGCGAGCGCCCGGCCGCGACGCATCGGGCACCGCGGAAGACGCTGCGCCGCAGGCGGCTGCGCAGACGCCGCGCGGCGGCGGCCCCGCCATCGACCCGGCGCGCGCCTCCGGCATCCGCGGCGGAAGCGTGCGCGCCGTCGGCAGTGCGGCCGGCGGACAGGCGCCGGGCTCCGGCGCGGTGCGCTGAAGCCGAGTCGATGCAGCACCCGGAGCAGCAGTACCTCGAGTTGCTGTCGCGCGTGCTCGCCAGCGGCGACCGGCGCATCGACCGGACCGGCGTCGGAACGCTGTCGGTATTCGGTGCCACGGCGCGCTTCGACGTCTCGAACGGGGACGCGCCGATCCTGACGACCAAGCGCGTCTACTGGAAGACCGCGATCAAGGAGATGCTCTGGTTCCTGACCGGCGGCACGAACATCCGGCCGCTGCTCGAGCAGAACGTGCGCATCTGGAGCGACTGGCCGCTCGCGCGCTATCGCCGAGCCACCGGCGAGACGATCGACCAGCAGAGCTTCGAGCGGCGCATCGTCGAGGACGAGGCCTTCGCGCGTGCCTGGGGCGAGCTCGGGCCGGTGTACGGCAAGCAGTGGCGGCGCTGGCTCGGCGCCGACGGACGCGAGCACGACCAGATCGCGAAGCTTCTCGATACGCTGAAGTCGACGCCGTCGAGCCGGCGCATGCTGTTCCACGCCTGGAACGTCGCCGAGATCGACGAGATGGCGCTGCCGCCGTGCCACATGGTCTACCAGTTCCACTGCACGAGCGACGGCCGCCTGAACTGCCTGATGTTCCAGCGCAGCTGCGACCTGCTGCTCGGTGCGCCCTTCAACTGGGTCGGCACCGTCGCGCTACAGCTGATGCTGGCGCAACAGGCCGGGTTGCGCGCCGGCGAGTTCGTCTGGATGGCGGGCGACGTGCACCTGTACCTGAATCACCTGGATCAGGCACGCGAGCAGCTGTCGCGCACGCCGCGGGCGCTGCCGCGGATGCGGCTGCTTCGCCACCCGCCGGACATCGACGCCTACTCCATCGACGACTTCGCCGTCGAAGGCTACGACCCGCACCCGCCGATCCGCGCCGACGTCGCAGTGTGAACGGCCTCGCTTCAGCCCGCCCCGCCCTCGCGCCGGTCGCCGCGCGTCGCCTCCGTGCGCGACGCCGAGCGTGCCGGGGGGCGCCGCGCGGCGCGCGCCTGGCGGTTGCGCTCGATCCACTGCAGCATCGTCGCGAGCGTGATCGAGCTGAGCGTCGCCTTCGCGATCTCGTCGATCTCGAGCATCACCGAGGCGAGCGCCTGCCCGACCGGCGTGTCTTCGCCGGCCTCGCGCCGCTCGCCGCCGCCGGGCGACAGGTCCTCGAACAGCAGGATGATGTCCATCAGCGTGACGCGCCGCGCGTTCGCCGCGAAGCGGTAGCCGCCGCCGACGCCGCGGACCGACTCGACGTAGCCCGAGCGCGCGAGTTCCGACAGCACCTTCGCCAGGTGATGCGGCGAGACCTCGTACTTCTGCGCGATCTCCGACGCCGAGATGTGCCGCGTCGGATCGAAGGCGAACTCGAGCACGCTGTAGAGCGCAAGCATCGTGTTCTTCTGCAGCCTCATCGCGCACTGTCCCGGTCGATGGGGAAGAAGGCCGACCGCTCGAGGTCGATCTCGAGCGGGATGAACGGACCCGCCGTCATGCCCAGGCTGCGGAAGAACGACAGGATCAGCACGTTGTCGCGCGCGAGGATCGTGCGCATCGTCGCGACCCCTTCGCTGCGGAACCAGTCGGCCATCGCGGCGATCAGTTGTGTGCCCAGGCCGCCGAGCCGGAACTGCGGGTGGACGTCGATCGCGAAGACCCAGCCGCAGGGCGGCGATCCGAATTCCCAGTCGCGCACTTCCCCGATCACGAAACCGGCCACGCTGCCGCCGGCGTCCGCCACGAGGAATCGGCGCCCGGCGCGCTCGGCATCGCCGTACCGGCGGTGGATCGTGCGCCAGTATTCGGCCTTCTCGATTCCGGTGACGATCGAATCGATGGCGATCACCTGCGCCAGGTCGGCGGGCCGCACCGGGCGGATCGAGACGCTCGGCGGCGCCTCGCCCGCATCGTTCGCATCGTGCACCGCCGCAACCGAGCGCTGCGGCGACGAAGCGCGTGCGAGCGGCGGGGCAGGCTCGCGCGCTCGCGGCGGCGCGCGCCCGGGCGTGGGCTTCTTCACGACCCGCTCGTTCGCCCCCGCCTTCGAGCGGGCAGGCGCAGCGGCGGCGCGGCTCGACGAAGTCCTGGCGGTCTTCGCCTTCGTCGCCTTCGCTGTTTTCCTGCGCCCCTGGGCGCTCGCCGGTCCCCTCGCCATGCGCTCCCCAAAAAGTGACGCAGATCAATTCAATACCTGCATCGCAGTACCAGAATAACCCGAAAGGACCGCGTGCGATGGCGCGCATCGCGCACGTGCGAGCGAATCCGGAACGGTGTCGGCATCCGGCGATCCGGCGGGGACTTCCCGCCGGGCGTCACTCCGCGGTACGGTCGAAAGTTCGACGCGGACCGCTTCCACGGCTCTACCACGCGTCAATTCGAACAGGGAGACGAGCATGAAATCGATCGGCAGGACACGCGCATCCGCGCGGATCGCGGCAACGATGTTCGCGGCATCGGTCGCGGCGGCAGGCAGCGCGTACGCCCAGCAGGAGCCGATCCGCATCGGTTCCTTCCTGGCGGTCACCGGCCCCGCGTCCTTCCTCGGCGACCCCGAGCAGAAGACGCTCGAGATGTACGTCGAGCGCATCAACGCCGAAGGCGGCGTGCTGGGCCGCAAGATCGAGCTCGTCGCCTACGACTCGGGCGGCAGCGCCGAGAAGGCGCGTACCTTCACCAAGCGCCTGATCGAGCAGGACAAGGTCCACGTCATCGTCGGCGGTTCCACCACCGGCGAGACGATGGCGGCGGTGCCGCTGGTCGAGCAGGCCAAGATCCCCTTCGTGTCGCTCGCCGGCGCGGTCGTCATCGTCGAGCCGGTGAAGAAGTGGGTCTTCAAGACGCCGCACACCGACCGCATGGCGTGCGAGAAGATCTACACCGACATGAACGAGCGCAAGCTGAGCAAGCTCGCGCTGATCTCGGGTGCCGGCGGCTTCGACAAGTCGATGCGCGCCGAGTGCGTGAAGGTGGCGCCGAAGTACAACATCGAGATCGTCGCCGACGAGAGCTACGGCGCCTCCGACACCGACATGACGGCGCAGCTGACGAAGATCAAGAACACCCCCGGGGTGCAGGCGGTGATGAACCCCGGCTTCGGCCAGGGCCCGGCGATCGTCACGAAGAACTACAAGCAGATCGGGCTCACGCTGCCGCTGTACCAGTCGCACGGCGTGGCGTCGAAGGAGTACATCAAGCTCTCGGGCGACGCCGCCGAGGGCGTTCGCCTGCCGGCCGCGGCGCTGCTGGTCGCGGAGATCCTGCCCGACAGCAACAAGCAGAAGCCGGTGGTCACCGCGTACAAGAGCGAGTACGAGGCGAAGCACAAGTCCGACGTCTCCACCTTCGGCGGGCACGCCTACGACGGGCTGATGATCGCGGTCGAGGCGATCAAGCGCGCCGGCACGACCGACCCCGAGAAGGTGCGCGACGAGATCGAGAAGACCAAAGGCTACGTCGGCACCGGCGGCGTCGTGAACATGTCGCCCGAAGATCACATGGGACTGGACCTGACCGCCTTCCAGATGCTGGAAGTGCGCAACGGCAACTGGACCCTCGTGAAAGACGGTCGCTGATCGTCCCGGGCGGAGCGCGCAGATGGGCGGTCAGGCAGTCCAGTTTCTCGCCAGCGGCCTGACCGCCGGCTCGATCTACGCGCTCGTCGCGCTCGGCTTCTCGATCATCTTCAACGCCAGCCGGGTCATCAACTTCGCGCAGGGCGAGTTCGTGATGATCGGCGGCATGAGCGCCGTCTCCCTGGTCGCCCTCGGCATGCCGATGCCGGTGGCGATCCTCGGCGCGGTCGGCATCGCCGCGATCGTCGGCCTGGCGCTCGAGCGCCTCGCCGTCGGTCGCGCCCGGAACGCCGACGTCGTCACGCTGATCATCATCACGATCGGCGCGTCGATCTTCCTGCGCGGCCTCGCGCAACTCGTCTGGGACAAGCGCATCCATCCCCTGCCTGCGCTGTCCGGCGACACGCCGATCTCCTTCCTCGGCGCGACGATCATTCCGCAGAGCCTGTGGATACTGGGCGCCACCGTCGCCGTCGTCATCGCGCTGTCGTGGTTCTTCCGCCGCACGATGCTCGGCAAGGCGATGCTCGCCACCTCGTACAACCAGCTGGCGGCGCAACTCGTCGGCATCGACGTCAAGAAGGTGCTGTTCGCCAGCTTCGGACTCGCCGCCGCGCTCGGCGCGCTCGCCGGCGTCCTGATCGCCCCGATCACCTTCGCGTCGTACGACGTCGGCATCATGCTCGGCCTGAAGGGCTTCGCCGCGGCGATCCTCGGCGGGCTCGGCAGCTTCCCCGGCGCCATCGTCGGCGGACTCGTCCTCGGGCTGCTCGAGAGCCTGGGCGCCGGCTACGTGTCGTCGGCCTACAAGGACGTCATCGCGTTCGTGCTCATCCTCATCGTCCTCTTCTTCCGCCCCGATGGAATCCTTGGCGCAGTCAAGAGCGAGCGGGTCTGAACCCGTCGCGCTGCCGGCACGCAGCCGGCTCGCCCCCCGCCTGCGCGGGCTCGCAGTGCTCGCGCTCGTCATCGCGTTGCTGCCCTTCGCGCTCGCGAACGACTACTTCTACGACGTCGCGATCCTCGTCGGGCTGAACGCGATCGTCTGCGTGGGGCTGAACCTGCTGA
>JBIQJM010000059.1:0-19591 GCA_044507525.1 Burkholderiales bacterium | reverse complement strand
TCGCGATCGACATCCACACGCACGCCGAGACCTCGACGCGCATGCTGCCCGACGAAGCCGAGGCCGAGGCGCTGGAGGCGCGCGGGCGCTATTTCCGCTACGAGGTCAAGCATCCGACGATCGCGCAGATGGCCGATCACTACCGCCAGCGCAAGATCGGCTTCGTCGTGTTCACCGTCGATCACGAGCGCGGGATGGGCGTCAAGCGCATCTCGAACGAGGAGGTCGCCGAGTCGGCGAACGAGCATTCCGACATCTGCATCCCGTTCGCGAGCATCGATCCGGCGCGCGGCAAGATGGGCGTGCGCGAAGCGCGGCGGCTGATCGAGCACTACGGCGTCAAGGGCTTCAAGTTCCACCCGATCATCCAGGGCTTCTTTCCGAACGACCGCGACGTCTATCCGTTGTACGAGGTGATCGCCGAGGCCGGCCTGCCGGCGCTGTTCCACACCGGACAGACCGGCATCGGCGCGGGCATGCGCGGCGGCGGAGGGCTTCGCATCAAGTACGCGAACCCCGTGCATCTCGACGACGTCGCCGCCGACTTCCCCGACCTGCAGATCGTCATGGCGCACCCCGGCGTGCCGTGGCAGGACGAGCAGCTCTCGGTGGCGTTACACAAGCCGAACGTCTGGATCGACCTGTCGGGCTGGTCGCCGAAGTACTTCGAGCCGAAGCTCGTGCAGTACGCGAACACGCTGCTGAAGGACCGCGTGCTGTTCGGCACCGACAACCCGGTGATCCTGCCCGACCGCTGGATCGCCGATTTCGAGAGAATCGCGATCAAGCCGGAAGTGCGCCCGATGATCATGAAGGACAACGCCGTCCGCCTGCTGAAGCTCGCGCCGCAGGCCGCTTGAACGCGATCTTCCTCGCGATCGTCCTGGTCGCCTTCGGCACGGCGGCCTGGCGCGAGCTCTTCTCGGTGGCGGTCGAAGGCGCGCCTTCGCCGATGCACGCGCTGTCTGCGGCGACGGTCTCGTCGGCGGCAGACGCGGTCGTGCTCGCGATCGGGCTCGTCGGCGCGATGGCGCTGTTCCTCGGCGTGATGAAGGTCGCCGAGGCGGGCGGCCTGCTGACGATCCTCGCCCGGCTGATCCGGCCGCTGATGACGCGGCTGTTCCGCGACGTTCCCGCCGAGCACCCGGCGATGGGCGCGATGGTGCTGAACCTGTCGGCCAACGCGCTCGGCCTGGGCAACGCAGCGACGCCCTTCGGCATCCGCGCGATGCAGGAGCTCGACCGGCTGAACCCGCGTCCGGGAACCGCCACCGACGCGATGGCGCTGTTCCTCGCGATCAACACGTCGAGCATCACGCTGCTGCCCACCACGGTGATCGCATTGCGCGCGTCCGCAGGCTCGATCGACCCGGCCGGCATCCTGCCGACGACGCTCTTCGCGTCGATCTGCGGGACGATCGCGGCGGTCGCGACGGCCTTGGCGCTCGCGCGGTTGTTTCCGGTGGGCGCGGACGGGGCTGCGCAGGCGCAGGCGTCGGGGGGAGCGTCCGCGCAGGCGGCCGCGCCGGTGACGTCCGCACCGGCATCGGCAGTCCAGGCGGCGGCCTGCGGCGAGGCGGCCTATCCCTTCTGGGTGTCGCTGCTTGCGCTTCTCGCGCTCGCTGCCCTGGTGCCGGTCACGGTCGTCTGGGGGAGCACGCTGTCGCCGTGGATCGTGCCCGCGCTGGTCGCCGGCTTCCTGTCGTTCGGGATGCTGCGCGGCGTGCGCGTCTACGAGAGCTTCGTCGAGGGCGCGAAGGAGGGTTTCGAGGTCGCGGTGCGCATCATCCCGTACCTCGTGGCGATCCTCGTCGCCATCGGCATGCTGCGCGCGAGCGGCGCGCTCGATGCGATCGTGGGGTCGATCGGCGGTTTCACGTCGCGCTTCGGGTTGCCCGCCGAGGCGTTGCCGATGGCATTGCTGCGACCGCTGTCGGGGTCGGGCGCCTACGGCGTGATGGCCTCGGTGATCGGCGATCCGGCGATCGGCCCGGACAGCTACATCGGCTACCTGGTGAGCACGCTGCAGGGTTCGTCGGAGACGACCTTCTACGTGCTCGCCGTCTACTTCGGCGCCGTGCAGGTGCGCCGCGTGCGCCATACGCTGGTCGCCGCGCTGGCGGCCGACCTCGTCGCCGTGATCGCCGCGGTGGCGGCGTGCAGCTGGTTGTTCGGGTGAGTCCCCGACCGGTTGACATGGTATTCAGACCGGTCCAGACTGGTCCGATGAGGAACCGCACCCTGATCGCGGCCGAACCGGTCAGCGCCTACGACGCAAAGACGCACCTGCCCAAGCTGCTCGAGCGCACCGAGCGCGGCGAACGCTTCGTGATCACACGGCACGGCAGGCCGGTGGCGCAGCTGATTCCCTTCGAGGGAGGCAACGAAGCGTCGCTCGCGCAGGCGCTCGACCGGGTCGACCGCACCCGCGCACGGCTTGCACGCCAGGGAGTCACCTTGTCCGGAGCGCTCTTTGGCGGCGAGAGCGTGCGTGATCTCACGCATTCCGGGCACCGGTACTGACACTGCCGCAGGCGCTGGACATGCCGCTCGTGTTCGATGCTTCGGTGGTGCTCGCATGGCTGCTGCCGGATGAGCGCAGCGGCGAGGCAAGTGCGCTGATCCGTCGCGGAGTGCGCGAGCGCATGCGGGCCCCTTCGCTGCTGCTGCTCGAGGTGACCAACGCGCTTCGCGTCGCCGAACGTCGGGCTCGACTCCGGCCCGCGAGTCGGCGAGAACTGCTCGCCGACTTCCTGTCGCTGCCGATCCTGCTCGAGCCGATTTCCGGAGCCTCGACGCTGAGCGCCGACGAACTTGCAGAGCGCCATTCGCTCAGCGTCTACGACGCCTGCTATCTCGAGCTGGCGATTTCCGCCGGGATGCCGCTGGCGACTTTCGATGCGGCACTCGTCCGTGCCGCCGCTGTGGAAGGGGTGGCTCTCGCCGCTCCCTGAGTGCGCGGCAGGAACTCGACGACAAGCGCCTGTTGCATGACACGGGAGACGGCTCCCGCGCCTGCGTTCGCTTCACGCGCCAGTCGATGGCGTACACTGTCGCCGCGCGCTGCACGTGCGCTCCGCTGGGGGTGCTGCTTCCGGAGAACGATCTCCGGGCGCGGCTGAGAAAGTCCCTTCGAACCTGTTGAGGTAATCCTCGCGCAGGGAAGCCATGATGAAACCCGTACGCAATACCGCTCTCGTTCCCTTGTCCGCAGCCGATCGCCTGTTCGGCTGGCGCGATCACGCCGCGCTGTGGCTCAGCCTCGGCGTCGGCCTCCTCGTCATGCAGGTCGGCGCCTATCTCGTTCCCGCACTGGGTACGCGCGCCGCGCTCGTCGCGATCGTCGCCGGGTCGCTGATCGGCTCCGGGCTGCTCGCGTGGACGGCGAAGCTCGGCTGCGACAGCGGTCTGTCGAGCGCGGGGCTGATGCACGCCGCGTACGGGAGCCGCTTCGCGCGATTGCCGGTGCTCCTGAACATCGTGCAGCTGGTCGGCTGGACGACCTTCGAGCTCGTCGTCATGCGCGACGGCACGATTGCGATCGCGCGCAACGCGGGCGTGCTCGAAGCGTCCGCGTGGCCGGTCGTCGTCACGCTCGCCTGGGGTGTGCTGCTGCTCGCGCTGCTCTCCGGGTCGATGGTCCGGCTCGTGCGCCGCTTCGTCGGCCGCTACGCGTTGCCGCTGGTGATCCTCTCGCTGCTGTGGCTGAGCTGGCAGTTCCTCGGGCGCGCGCAGGAGATCGGCTGGTCGACGCTGTGGAACCGGCCCGGCGACGGCGGCATGAGCACGCTGTCCGCGCTCGACCTCGTCATCGCGATGCCGATCTCGTGGCTGCCGCTGGTCGCCGACTTCGCGCGCCACGGCCGCGACGGCGGCAGCGCGTTCCGGGGTACCTGGCTCGGCTACGCGGTTGCGAACACCTGGTGCTACGCGCTCGGCGTACTGGTCGCGCTCACCGTGCCGGCCACCGACCTCGTCGCCGCGCTGCTGCTGGCGCAGGGCGGGCTGGTCGCGCTCGGGCTCATCCTGATCGACGAGGTCGACAACGCCTACGGCGACCTGTACTCGGGTTCGGTGGCCGGCCACAGCCTGGTGCCGCGCTTCAGCCAGCGACGCTGGGCGATGGCGCTCGCGGTCTTCTGCACGTTGCTCGCGCTCGTGCTGCCGATGCACAGCCTCGAACCGTTCCTGCTGATGCTCAGCTCGGTCTTCGTGCCGCTGTACGGCGTCATCCTCGGCCGGCTCGGTGCGCGAGACGACGTCGCGTCGCTGGTCGGTTCGACGGGCGTCAACGGCGGCGCCGTCGCGATCTGGCTGCTCGGCGTCGCGACCTTCCACCTGTCGGCGCAATTCACGCCGCAGTTCGGTGCGGCACTGCCGACGCTCGCGCTCACCTTCGTGCTCGCCCTGCTGACGCGCGGAGCTTCGGGTGTCGCGACGCCGCGCGCGGCCTGACGGGCAGGGCGCGGCCTTGCTCGATCGGCTCGAACTGAAGGTACCGCCGCCGGTCGTCACGCTGGCCGTCGGCGTGCTGATGTGGGCGTTGGCGCGCCTGCTTCCCGTGCTCGGGTTCACGCTGCCGCTGCGCGGTGCGCTCGCCGTCGTCTTCGCGCTCGCCGGCCTGGCGCTCGTCGTCGCCTGCGCGTTGCAGTTCCGGCGCGCCGGCACGACGGTGAATCCGATGCGCCCCGCCGGCGCGACGAGGCTCGTCGACGACGGCTTCTACCGCTTCAGTCGCAATCCGATCTATCTCGGCGACGCGCTGATCCTCGTCGGCTGGGGGTTGTGGCTGGCGAACGTGGCATCCCTCGCGTCGATCGCCGTCTTCGTCGCGTACCTGAACCGCTTCCAGATCGAGCCCGAGGAGCGTGCGCTGCGCGCGGCCTTCGGGGCGGAGTTCGAGGCGTATCGGGAGAAGGTGCGGCGGTGGATCTGATCGGCGCCTGAGCGCTCGGTCGTCCGAGGCGGGAGCCCTCGTTCCGCGTCGCGGCAGGAGCCTTCCAGTGCACCGAGGCGGGAGCGTTCGATCCACGCGCGCGACTCGAAGTGCTGCGCCGGCGCAGGCTCACGACCTGCTCGCCCGGTCGCAAGTACCCTTCCCTTGATAACGACCGACCCGCGCCCATATCGCTGCAATGATTCCCCTTTCCGTCCTCGATCTCGTCCACGTGCGCGAAGGCGACACGCCCGCCGAGGCGCTGCGCGACACGCTCGATCTCGCCCGTCACTGCGAGCGTTGCGGCTATCGGCGCTACTGGATCGCGGAGCACCACAACATGACCGGCATCGCGAGCGCGGCGACCTCGGTCGTGATCGGTTACGTGGCCGGCGGCACGAGCACGCTGCGCGTCGGCGCGGGCGGCATCATGCTGCCGAACCACTCGCCGCTGGTGATCGCCGAGCAGTTCGGGACGCTCGAGTCGCTGTACCCGGGACGAATCGAGCTCGGCCTGGGCCGCGCACCGGGCACCGACACGGTGACGATGCGCGCGCTGCGGCGCGACGCGCAGGCCGCGGAGAGCTTCGCCGACGACGTGCTCGAGCTGCAGGCCTTGTTCGGGCCGGTGCAGCCCGGACAGCCGTACCAGGCCGTTCCCGGCGCGGGCTTGAACGTTCCGCTGTGGATCCTCGGCTCGAGCCTGTACGGAGCGCAGCTCGCGGCCGCGCTCGGCCTGCCGTATTCGTTCGCGTCGCATTTCGCGCCCGATGCGCTGGTGCACGCGCTCGCCATCTATCGCGAGCGATTCCGCTCGTCGACGCAGCTCGCGGCGCCCTACGCGATGCCCGCCGTCAACGTCGTCGTCGCGGACACCGACGAGGAGGCGCGCCGGACCTTCACCAGCGCACAGCAGGCCTTCACCCGGATGATCCGCAACACGCGCGGCAAGCTTCCGCCGCCGATCGACGACATCGAGTCGTTCTGGACGCCCGCGGAGAAGGCGCAGGCCTCGCGCATGCTGTCGTGCTCGTTCGTCGGCGCGCCCGAGACCGTGCGCCGCGAGCTGCAGGCCTTCGTCGCGCAGACGAAGGCCGACGAGCTGATCGTCGCGTCCGCGATCTTCGATCCGTCCGCGCGCCGGCGCTCGTACGAGTTGCTCGCGCAGGCCTGGAGGGGCTGAAGCCCGCCCGCGGGCCGGATGGCAACCCGCCGCCGCCGATTTGACATCGGCCGCCTCGTGGACGTACCTTTCAACGGTCTCATCGCGCCGATTTGAGGATCAGCTTGCGGGCGCGTTACAAGTACGGCTAAAGCGGCCTGGTTCATCCGATCGAGCCCGACCCGCCCAGCAAGCCGGTCGGGTTTTTCGTCTTCGGTCTTCGAACTTGGCAGCGTCGGACTCCACGGTCGCACACTTGCCCGAACCGGGCGCATCCGCGCAGGACGCGCGGGTCGCGTCGTCGTCGGCGCGCGACGACACCGAGCCTCCCGCCGCGGACGGCACGGGAAGCGCGATCGCCGTCGACTCGGTCGGCGTCGTCGAGCCGCAGCGGATGCACTTCCGCGAGCCGCTCGCGCTCGCCAGCGGCGCGTCGATCGCCGGCTACGACCTCGTCTACGAGACCTACGGCACGTTGAACGCGGCGCGCAGCAACGCGGTGCTCGTCTGCCATGCGCTGAACGCCGGCCATCACGTCGCCGGCGTGTACGCCGGCTCGCCGAAGGACGTCGGCTGGTGGGACAACATGGTCGGCCCGGGCAAGCCGGTCGACACCGACCGCTTCTTCGTGATCGGCGTGAACAACCTCGGCAGCTGTTTCGGCTCGACCGGGCCGATGCACGCCAACCCCGCCAGCGGCAAGCCCTACGGACCCGATTTCCCGGTCGTCACCGTCGAGGACTGGGTGCACGCGCAGGCGCGGCTCGCCGACATGCTCGGCATCGAGCGCTTTGCCGCGGTGATGGGCGGCAGCCTCGGCGGGATGCAGGCGCTCGCGTGGGCAATGTTGTATCCGGAGCGCATCGCGCACTGCGTCGCGATCGCGACCGCGCCCAAGCTCTCGGCGCAGAACATCGCGTTCAACGAGGTCGCGCGACGGGCGATCGTCACCGATCCCGACTTCCACGGCGGGCGCTTCTACGAGCACGGCGTCGTCCCCGCGCGCGGGCTGCAGGTGGCGCGCATGATCGGACACATCACCTACCTGTCCGACGACGTGATGGCCGAGAAGTTCGGACGCGCGCTGCGTCGGCACGTGAGCGACACCGCGCTGCGCAACGAGTACCGCTTCACCTTCGACGTCGAGTTCGAGATCGAGTCGTACCTGCGCTACCAGGGCGAGAAGTTCTCGTCGTATTTCGATGCCAACACGTACCTGCTGATCACGCGCGCGCTCGACTACTTCGATCCGGCGCTCGCGTACGGCGGCGACCTCGCCCGCGCCTTCGCGGGCACGAAGGCGGACTTCCTCGTCGTCTCGTTCACGACCGACTGGCGCTTCGCACCCGATCGCAGCCGCGAGATCGTCGAGGCGCTGCTCGCCAACGCGCGCAGCGTCACCTACGCCGAGGTCGACGCCCCGCACGGGCACGATGCATTCCTGCTCGAGAATCCGCAGTACGTGTCCGTCGTGCGCGCGTGGTTCGAGCGCGTCGCCGCGCGCGTCGGAGCCGGCCGATGAGCGCATCCACCGCGGCCGGTACGCAGCGCAGCGGCGTCGCGGCGACGCCGGCTGCGATTGCCGCGCACGAGCGCGGAACGACGAACGGGCTGCGCGCCGACCTCTCGCTGATCGCCGGCTGGATCGGGCACGGCTCGCGCGTCCTCGACCTCGGCTGCGGCGACGGCGCCCTGATGGCGCACCTGCAGCAGGCGAAAGGCTGCCGCGGCTACGGCGTCGAGATCAACGATGCGCAGCTGCTCGAGTGCATGCGTCGCGGCGTCGACGTGATCCAGCAGGACATCGAGTCGGGGCTGGGGATGTTCCACGCGCTCGCCTTCGACGTCGTCGTGCTGTCGATGGCGATCCAGGCCACGCGCGAGACCGAGCGCGTACTGCGCGAGATGAGCGAGGTCGGACGCGAAGGCATCGTCTCGTTCCCGAACTTCGGTCACTGGTACCACGCGTGGTCGATCCTGCGGGGACGCATGCCGGTGTCGCGCGAGATGCCCTACGCCTGGTACGACACGCCGAACCTGCACCTGGCGACGGTGCGCGACTTCGAGGATTTCCTCGACCGCCTGGGGCTCGAGATCACGGCCAGCGCGTTTCTCGTCGACGGCCGCCCGGTCCGCCGTCTCGCCGGACTGCGCGCGACGCAGGCGATCTATCGATTCCGTCGCCGCTGAAGAGCCGCGGCGAGCTCAGCGCACGTCGGCGTATTCGGGCGTGCGCTCGAGCACGGCGCGCGCGAAGGAGCAGCGCGGCCGCAGCTTCGTCTCCTCGTCGCGCGCCCATTGCACGATCGCGTCGACCAGTCGACGGCCGCAGCCGGAGCCGCGAAGCTCGTCGTCGATCCAGGTGTGATCGATCGTCGCGTAGCGGTCGCCGCGCGTGTAGGTGAGTTCGGCGACGCGTTCGCCGCGTCGCTCCACGTAGAAGGTTCCGCCGTCCGCGGTCGCCGCATGCAGGATCGGGTCGTCGCAACGGGGTGTCGTCATGCCCGGGTCTCCATCAGCTTCTGGCGCCCGGCTCGAGTCGCAGCAGCCGGCCGTCGTTCGCGTCGGTGAGCAGGTACAGCAGGCCGTCGTTGGCCGTACGCACGTCGCGCACCCGCTGCCCGAGGTCCGCCAGCAGCCGTTCCTCCTCGATCACCCGGTTCTCCGCGACGACCAGGCGCGAGAGCCGCTGGAACTTGAGCGCTCCGGCGAACAGGTCGCCGTGCCAGTCGGGAAAGCGCTGGCCCGCGTAGAACGCCAGGCCCGACGGTGCGATCGATGGCGTCCACTGCCACAGCGGAGCCGCGACGCCGGGCCGCTCGGTGCCTTCGCCGATCGTGAAGCCGGTGACGTACTCGCGTCCGTAGGTGATCACCGGCCATCCGTGGTTCTCGCCGGCGCGTGCGATGCCGATCTCGTCGCCGCCCTGCGGGCCGTGGTCGGAGACCCACAGCTCGCCGGTCGCCGGATTCAGCGCGGCGCCCTGGACGTTGCGATGCCCGTACGACCAGATGTCCGGCAGCGCACCTTCCTGCTTCACGAAGGGGTTGTCGGGCGGGACGCTGCCGTCGGGTCGGATGCGGACGATCTTGCCGAAGTGGTTGTCGAGCTGCTGCACGCGATCGCGATGCGAGAAGCGGTCGCCCATCGTGACGAACAGCGTCCCGTCGCGTGCGAAGACGAGGCGCGAGCCGAAGTGGTTGCCGCCCGAGGCCGCGTCCTTCTGGCCGAAGATGCGCGTGAGGTTGCGCAGCGCCGGCGTCGGTCCGTCGGCGAACTCGGCGCGCGCCACCGCGGTGCGCGCGCCGCCGTCCACCGCTTCGGCGTACGACAGGAAGACCGCCGAGTCGCGCTGGAAATCGGGCGAGAGCACGACGTCGAGCAGGCCGCCCTGGCCGCGTGCGGCGACTTTCGGGACGCCTTCCAGCGGCGGCGACAGTCGGCCGGTCAGCGAGATGACGCGAAGCCGGCCCGGCCGCTCGGTGACGAGCATGCGTCCGTCGGGCAGGAAGGCGAGCGACCACGGATGCTCGAGTCCCGATGCGACCGGCACGACGCGCGGCGCGAGCCTGCCGTCGGCTGTGCGGGCCGCGCTGCCGCCGGCCCGTCCGGTCGACCCGGCTTGCGCGAAGGCACCGGATGCGCCGGCCGACCACCCCGCGGCGCCCCCGGCGCCGGAGAGGGCGGCGAATGCAAGCCTGCGCAATGCGCGGCGCCGCGGATCGAAACGAAGAACGCTCGGATCGCGCTTCATCCGGTCCTCCTGATGCAACGAGTCGCCCCGGCCTGCGCCTGCTTACATCGACGACGCCCGGCTCAGCCGTCGCCGACGCCGGTCCGGATGAACGCGGCGATCGCCGGATCGCTGCGCAGCGCGGCGAGCTCGGCCTCGTCCGGCAGCTGCGGTCGGTCGCGCTCGCGATTCACCATGCACAGGAAACCGAGTGTTTCGCCGTCGTCGGCGCGAAACTGGTGCCAGGTATCCGCGTCGATCGACACCAGGTCGTGCTCGGCGATCGCGTGGATGCGATCGCCGACGAGGCAGCGGCCGCGGCCCCGCAGCACGAGCACGGCGTGCCGGTGCCGATGCCGCTCGAGCGTCGAATGTCCGCCGGGGCCGATCTCGAAGTAGCGCAGCTCGCAGGCCAGGTCGGGCTCGGCGAACAGCAGCTGGCGACTGATGTCGCGAAAAAGCGCGCTGCCGGCCTCCTTGTAGGGCGACACGTGGACGCCCTCCCAGCGTGCCGGCCCGGTGCGCCGGCGCAGCGGTGCATCAGCCATGGGCCGCCTGCGTGCTGCGGCTGCCGGCGGGCTCGACGTCGAGCGCCTGCGCGACGCGGCGAGCGAATCGCGCCGCGCGCTCGGCGAGCGCGTCGCCGGCCTGCAGCAGGTCGCCGCCGATCAGCAGCATCGTGTCGGCGCCGTAGGCGCGGACGATCTCGTCGACGCGATCGACGCGCATGCCGCCGGCGGGCATCGGCAGCGCCGGCCGATGCGGGCCGAGCGGCTCGCGCGCGCGTTCGGCGATCGCGAGGCATTCCGCCCGCGAATGGCTGAAGCGCCCGCCCCAGTTCGGGAAGATCGTCGCGTCGGCGCCGAACAGGCGGAACAGGCGTCCGAGCAGCAGCGGAGCCGCGATGCGCAGGTGACCGGCGAGCGCGGGGTGCGCGAGCAGCGGCACGCCCGCCTCGGCGCGGACGAGCTCGGCGAAGCTCGGCACGCCGACGATCATCGGGCAGCACAGCAGCGCACCGACACCCTCCGCGCGTGCGATCGCGAGTTGCGCGGCGAGCCGCCGCGGACCGCCGGAGATCGTCGGCGCGTAGATCGACGCGTGTCCGGCGAGTTCGCCCGAGGCGTCGCGCTTCTCGCGGTTCGCGCGGTCGATCGCACGCTGCACGAGCGGCACGCGCTGCGCGAAGGGCGCGCAGTCCTGGTCGGCGATGCCGTGATCGTCCTTGATGACGTCGATGCCGGCGCGGGCGAAGACGTAGGCGAGATCGGCGAGCGCCCGCGCGTCCAGCCCCTGCGGCTTGAGCGCGGTGCAGCTGAGCGGGCGACGCGCCGCGGAATGCGCGCCGATCAGGCTCGACGATGCGGAACCGGCGGAAGCGGCGGAACCGGCGGAAGCGGAGCCGGCCGATGCCAGCGCTGCGCGCCAGCCGTCGACGCCGAAGCGCGGGCCGGGCAGCTTCGCGAGCGTGGCTTCGGGGAGCGTGAGATCGACCAGCGCGACGTCGGGCTGCAACGAGCAGTTGCCGAACACGACGTTGAGCAGTTGGCCGGGCTCGTCGCCGGCGGTCTCGACAGCGAGCGCGAGCACGACGTCGAAGGAATCGTCGATCTGCGACGACGGCGCGATGTCGACGACTTCCCCGACGACCTCGGCACGCACGCGCTCGTCGCGCACCGCGTCGATCGGCATCTCGATCGACTGCTCGACCGCGAGCGCGCGCGCACGCGCGTCGATCGCGTCGGGAGAGCACTGCAGGCGATAGCGGACGGACATCCGGGCGGACATCCCCCAAGCATAGCGCCCGCCGGCGGCCGCCTCGGTCGAAGGTCTCCTCCGCGAGTCCTCCGACCGAGGCCATACGACTGCGCCTGCGCCCGACGGTCGGGCGTGCCGATCCCTGCGTCCGATTGTCGGCACGGTGACCGCCGAATAGCGTCGAAGCATGGCCGATGCAGCTCGTCTTCCCGATTCCCGGCATGGCACGCGACCGTGCCTGCCGGCCGTTGCACGGCTGGCGCGTGCGCTGTCGCGCATCGCCCTCGCATCGCTGCTCGCGCTGTCGTCGGGGGCGAGCTTCGCCGACGCGATCGCGTCGATCCTCGGCGGCACGCCCCCCGCCGCCGGCACCTGCACGCCCGCGGGCGGTGCGCCCGGCGGGGGGCTGGTCGGACTCCCGCCGGGCGGCGGCATCGGCATCGGCGTCGGCGGGAGCGCCATCGCCGAGTTCATCGCGTCGGTGGAACGCGCGAGCCGGCCGCCGCGTGCGGCGCCCGTCTTCTGCGACGCGCCGCGTCCGCCGCGGCGCGAGCCGGCGAGCCTGCCGCCGTCGTCGATCGAGCGAGCGGCGGGCAACCCGGTCGACGTCGTCACCGGCAACAAGTACGAACGGCAGCTCGACGTCGCCTTCGCGCATCCGCAGTCGAGCTCGCTGTCGGCCGACGGAATCGCCGACGCCTTCGGGCTGCCGCAGGACTACACGCTGAGCCTGCTGTTCGCGCGCCACTACAACAGCCGCGCCGATCACGCGCTGTCGCTGGGCCGAGGCTGGAGCCACAGCTTCGAGACGCGGCTCGCCCGCGTCGTGCGCGAGGGACGCGTCGAGTTGCAGATCGTCCAGGCCGACGGACGACGGATCGTGTTCCGGCCGCACGCCGGCGGCAGCCGCGCGACCTCGCGCGACGCGCGGGCAAGGCGTGGCGTCGAAGATTCGCGCCGCGCCGACCGTGCAGGCGAACGCGCCCGCGACGAGATCCTGCGCTATGGCTCGCGATCGATCGACGACGGGCTCGTCGACGAACGGCGTTCGAACGGATCGCCGATCGCGTTCGTCTGGCGCTGGCCGGACGGCCGGCTGCTGCACTTCGACGTCGACGGCCGGCTCGAATCGATCGTTTCCGCCGACCGCGACCGCATCCGGCTGCAACGAGACGAGACGGGCCGCGTCGCCGAGGTGCGCGACGATGCCGGCCGCGCGATCGGCCTCGAATACGACGCGACGCGGCTCGTTGCGCTGCGGCTGCCCGACGGCCGGCGCATCCGCTACGAGTTCGATGCGCATCGCCAGCTCGTCGCCGTGCGCTATCCCGACGGCCGCACGACGCGCTACGAATACGACGATCCGCGTGCCTTCCATCGGCTCACCGCGATCGTCGACACCGACGGGCGCCGCAGCGAATACCGCTACGGCGACGCGGGGCGTGTCCTTCGTTCGAAGGGCGTAGGGCAGACCGACGCGCAGGCGCTGCATTTCGACTACGAGCTGCCGGTGCGCGCGTCGCGGCCGGGAACGACGACCGTGAGGGCGGGCAATGCGGTCACCCGCTACCGGTGGGTCGACGCCGACGATGGGCCGATCCTCGTCGCCTCCGAAGGCGACGGCTGCCGGCGCTGTCCGCCCGTCGGCCTGCGCGTGCGCGTCGGTGCCGGCGGCCGCGCCGTGGCGATCGGCGACATGCGCATTCGCCACGACGCGCTCGGTCGCGTCGTCGAGCGCCGGGTCGGCGCGCCCGGCGCGGGCGGCTGGTTCGAGCGCTTCGCCTACGAAGCGGGCTCGCCGTGGCCGCTGCCGGTGACGATCGTTCGTCCGAGCGTGGTTCCCGGGCGCGAAGTGCGGATCGAGTTGCGCTACAACGAGCGGATGCAGGTCGATCGGATCGACTTCAGCGGGCATCTTCCCGACGACGACGGCGTGCAGCCGCTGCGCGCGACGCTGCAGCTCGAATACGCCGCGCGCGACCCGCGGCCGGAACGCGATGCGGTGCACGGGCGGCTGGCGGCCATCGTGCGTGTCGCGCCGGACGGCAGCCTGCAGCGCACTTCCTTCGCGCACGACGCGCAGCGTCGGCTGGTCGCGATCCGTGCGGAGGCGACGGTGGCGCACGAGATCGAGCGCGACGCGCTCGGTCGCGCGGTCGTCGAACGCCTGCCCGACGGGACGACCCGGCGCCGCAGCTTCGATTCGGCCTGGCGGCTGGCGAGCAGCGCGTGGCGCGGCGCGAAGCTCTCGTTCGGCTACGACGAAGCGGGCCGTCCGGCGACGATCGACTGGTCCGCGGGGGAGCGATGGACGATCCGCCTCGGCCCGGGAGCGATCGAGATCGAATCGAACCACGGCTGGCGCGAGCGCATCGTGCCGGGCGCGGGTGCGGGTGCGGGCGCGCCGGCGCGCGGCCTGCCGCTGGCGATCGCTCGCGCCGAACGCGGGCGGCAACTGCTCGTCGACGCGCGCGGGAATCGGGTCGAACGCCTTTTCGACGACCTCGGCCGTCTGGTCGAGACGCGCTCGCCGCACGAGGGCCGCCGGCGCTACCGGTTCGACGGCTTCGGCCGCCTGTCGAGCATCGCCTTCGCCGACGGCAGCGTCGACGTGCGCGAACACGATATGGGCGGCCGGCTGGTGCGCCGTGTGCAGGCCTCGCCGCGTGCGCACGAAAGCCTGGAGACGAGGTTCCGCTACCAGGGGGCGCAGCTGTTCGCCATCGAGCACGAAGGGCGGCGAACGATCGCGCGGCACGACGCCGAGGGGCGCGTCGTCGAGACGCTCGAGGAACGCGACGGCCATGCCTTCCACGAGCGCAACGAATTCGACGCGCAGGGCCGGCTCGCGATGCAATGGCTGCCGGACGGTTCGCGGCTGCGCCATCGCTACGACGCGCTCGGTCGCCGCGAGGCGCTCGAGCTCGCCGCGCCCGGGTCGCAGGCCTTCCGCACGGTCGTGCGTCGCCTGCCCGGCGAAGATCCCTCGGCCACGACGCTGATGCTGGGCAACGGCATCCGCTTCGATCGACGCGACGATGCCGTCGGGCGTCCGTTGTCGCTCGCATGGGAGTCGCGCTTGGCCGTCGCGCCTGCGCAGGGGCTCGCGCGGTCGCCGGCCCTGCCGTTTCGCCGCCTGCTTTGGGATCCGCTCGGCGTGCCGTTGTCGGTGATGCACGAAGGCGGCGAAGACCGCTATGCCTACGATCGTTTCGGCCGGCTGCTCGTGCGCGAGCGGCACGCCTCGGCCGAAGACCCGGTCGATGCGCAACGCGCGCTGCACGTCGAGTATTTCGCGATCGACGCGCTGGGCGCGCGGATCGCGGCGCGACGCCGCGACGGCAGCGATACGCCGCTGGCCGAGGCGGTGCCGCGCGACGCGACCGGCCTGCCCGCGCGCCATGCAGCGCTCGCGCTGCGCTACGGCCCGCAGCGGCGCATCGTCGAGGTGCGCGGCCCGGCCGTGCATGCGCGCTATCGCTACGATGCCTTCGGTCGCCGGATCGCCAAGCGCGTCGGCGTCGCGCCCCCCGCCCGGACCCGCCCGCGCACGGGCGTCGGCGACGGATCGCCGAGTGAGGAGCAGCGCGGCTTCCTGTATCGCGACCAGCGACTCGTCGCGGAAACCGACGGCGAGGGCCGGTTGCTGCGCCAGTACCTGTACTGGAATGCGGTCCCGATCGCCGTGCTCGAGCACGGCGATGCCGGAAGCTCGCTCGCGTGGCTGCTCGTCGATCATCTCGGCACGCCGATCGCGGCGACCGACGAAGCCGCGCGCGTGGTCTGGCGAGGCGACGCCGACGCCTTCGGCGCGCTGGCCGACGGGCAAGGCGATTTCTTCCAGCCGCTGCGGCTGCCCGGGCAGTACTTCGACGCCGAGACCGGACTGCACGACAACCTGCTGCGCAGCTACGACCCCGCATCGGGCCGGTACCTGGAGCCCGATCCGCTCGGTCTCGCGGCCGGCTTCGATCCCTTCGCCTACGCGGACGGCAACCCCCTCGTCGCCGCCGACCCGCTCGGCCTGCTGCTGTTCGCCTTCGACGGCACCGGCAACGGGACCACCGGTCGCGACGGCGAGGACGTCTCGAACGTGCGCAAGTTCTTCGAAGCCTCCGACGATCCACACAAGTGGTACATGGCGGGGGTCGGCCGCGACGACTATCCGAGCGGCATCGAGGCGACGTCGCTCGACTGGGCCGAGGCGCGCACGGCACGCGAGCGCGTCGACTGGATGCTCGGCACGCTCGATCGCTTCCTCGACGACGCGTGGATCGGCCGCATCGCGCCGGTGGACGTCATCGGTTTCTCCCGCGGCGCGGCGATGGCACGCGATTTCGTCAACCGCGTCTCGTCGCTGGTCGACGCCGGCCATTTCCGTGCTCGCGGCGTCTGCGTCGACCTGCGATTCCTCGGCCTGTGGGACACCGTCGCGCAGTTCGGCCTTCTCGGGCTGGCGAACGAGCACTGGCAGCTGGCGATCCCGTCGGCGGTGCGCGCGTCCTTCCACGCGGTCGCGCTGAACGAGCATCGCGCGCTGTTTCCCCTCGAGTCGGCGCTCGGCGGTTCCGCCTGGGTGCTCGAGCGCGGCTTCGTCGGCAGCCATGCGGACATCGGCGGCGGCAACGCCGAAGGCGACCTCTCCGACGCGGCGCTGGTCTGGATGACGCGCATGGCGCAATCGATGGGCGTGGCGGTGCGCGACCCGGCGCCGGCGAACGCCGTCGTCACCGATGCGCGCGTGCACGATCGGAACTACGTCGGCGGCGCGGATCGCACGGTGTACAGGCGCGACGCGGGCGGACGCGTCGTGCAGCAAAGCCGGCAGCGCGACGCGGTCGTTCCGGGGCTCGACTGGAGCGAGTCGCTCGCCTTCCTCGTTCCCTTCGCGCAGCGGCAGCGCGATGCGAAGGGCTGGCCTTCGCTCGTCGGCCGCGTCGACATGGAAGCCTACGGCGCGTGGCTGCGGACCGCGTACGGAATCGAAGTGCGACGATGAGGGCGTTCCGCGGCCTGCCCCCTCTGCGCGTCCGCGGCGAACGGCAACGCGCCGCTTGCGTGGGGCAACGGGCCGGCCGGCAGGGTCGGGGGCGCGGGCCGGTGCGGCCGGCGGCGCCCCTGCGCCGGGCGTCGGCAAGGGCTGCGCTCGGCGCGCTCCCGCTGCGGCGGTCGGTGCTGCGCACCGACTGCCCTCGCTGCTCGCCTCGGGGTCGTGCGGCCGAACTCGCTGCGCGCGCTTCGCGCGCTCCGCTCAGACATGCGGCCGCAAGCCAGAGAAACGAAGCGCGCTGCGCGCGCCGACCCCGAGGCTGCGCGGCTCGGCGCCGCAGAGGTCGTCGCGCCGAGCGCAGCCCTTGCCGACGCCCGGCGCAGGGGCGCCGCCGGCCGCACCGACCCGCGCCCCCGACCCTGCCGGCCCGTTGCCCCACGCAAGCGTCGCGTTGCCGTCCATCGCTCGAGCGACATGCGCACCCGCTCAATCCGCTGCCAGCCCGACCTTGCGGTAGCGCCCGCTGACGTAGACGAGCGGCGGCCTGGCGAGCACGTCGACGCGCTCGACCTTGCCGACGAAGAGCAGGTGGTCTCCCCCGGGCTGCATCGAGTGGACGCGGCACTCGACGTGCGCCGAGCAGCCTTCGAGCAGCGGCACGCCGCCGAGGCCGGGGCGGGTGGGCACCCCGTGGAACTTGTCGCGTGCCTTGGTCGCGAAGCGGCGCGACAGCCACGCCTGGTCCTCGGCGAGGATGTTGACCGCGAAATGCGTCGCCGCCTCGAAGACCCGCAGGCTGGCGCTGTGCGATGCCAGGGCCCACAGGATCAGCGGCGGATCGAGCGACAGCGACGTGTACGAGTTCACCGTGAGCCCGGCGAAGCTGCCGTCGACGGCGCGCGTGGTGACGACGGTGACGCCGGTCGGAAAACAGCCGAATGCCCGGCGCAGCATCAGGGAATCGGGAGGAGAGTGCGGGGACATCGTCGCTCGGGTTTCGGCCGATACTACATGGCGCGCGCCCGCGCGCAGGCTGCACTGCAGGCGCGCCGGGCGGACGCGACCTACACTACCCCCTGGGGAACGCATCACGGGGGCTCGCATGACCGACCTGTCCGACCAGAAGCAGCTGGCCGACTACCGCCTGAAGAACAAGGTGCGCTTCGTGACGGCTGCGTCGCTGTTCGACGGCCACGACGCGTCGATCAACATCATGCGGCGCATCCTGCAGGGCCTCGGTGCCGAGGTGATCCACCTCGGCCACAACCGCTCGGTGCGCGAGATCGTCGACTGCGCGCTGCAGGAAGACGCGCACGCGATCGCGATCTCGTCGTACCAGGGCGGGCACGTCGAGTACTTCAAGTACATGATCGACCTGCTGCGCGAGGCGCAAGCCGGGCACGTGAAGGTGTTCGGCGGCGGCGGCGGCGTGATCGTGCCCTCGGAGATCGCGCAGCTGCACGCCTACGGCGTCGAGCGGATCTACAGTCCCGAGGACGGGCAGCGCATGGGGCTGCAGGGCATGATCCGCGAGATGCTCGCGCGCTGCGACGAAGACCTGTCGAAGTACGCGCCGGCCGGCGTCGACGAGATCGCGGGCTCGAAGCGCGTGCTGGCGCAGGCGATCACCGCGCTCGAGCTGGGCCACGTGCAGGGCCGCGACGAGGCGCAGTTCGCCGCCTGGCGCA
This sequence comes from Burkholderiales bacterium, assembly GCA_044507525.1. Classification (GTDB taxonomy): domain Bacteria; phylum Pseudomonadota; class Gammaproteobacteria; order Burkholderiales; family Burkholderiaceae_E; genus Zeimonas. The sequence goes on along the minus strand of JBIQJM010000059.1, from coordinate 1,324 downwards.
ACGAGCTGCACCGGCGCGCCGACACGATCGCCACGCCGGTGCTGGGCATCACCGGCACGGGCGGCGCCGGCAAGAGTTCGCTCACCGACGAGCTGGTGCGGCGCCTGCGCTTCGACCAGGACGATCGGCTGCGGCTGGCGATCCTGTCGGTCGATCCGACGCGGCGCAAGAGCGGCGGCGCGCTGCTGGGCGACCGCATCCGGATGAACGCGATCGACCACCCGAACGTCTACATGCGCTCGCTGGCCACGCGGGATGCGGGCAGCGAGATCAGCCGGGCGCTGCCCGATGCGATCGCCGCGTGCAAGGTCGCCGGCTTCGACCTGATCATCGTCGAGACTTCGGGCATCGGGCAGGGCGACGCGGCGATCGTGCCGCTGGTGGACGTTTCGCTGTACGTGATGACGCCCGAGTTCGGCGCGGCGAGCCAGCTCGAGAAGATCGACATGCTCGACTTCGCCGATTTCGTCGCGATCAACAAGTTCGACCGGAAGGGCGCGATGGACGCGCTGCGCGACGTCTCGAAGCAGTACCAGCGCAACCGCGAGGCCTTCGGCAAGCGCCCCGAGGAGATGCCGGTGTTCGGCACGCAGGCATCGCGCTTCAACGACGACGGCGTCACCGCGCTGTACCAGGCGATGCTGCCGCGCCTGGTCGAGCTCGGCCTGGACGTGCCGCTGGGCGAGGACGGCCTGCCGAAGGGAAGGCTGCCGCGCGCGGGCGTGCGCCATTCGACGAGCCGCGTCGTGATCGTTCCGCCGACGCGGATCCGCTACCTCGCCGACATCGCCGACACCGTGCGCGGCTACAAGACGCACGCGCGCGCGCAGGCGCGCCTCGCCCGCGAGGTGCAGCAGTTGCGCGAGTCGGCGCGCATGCTCGAGGAGGACGACGCGACGCGCAGCGGCGCGCGCGACACGGTGGGCGCGCTCGCCGAGCGCCGCGAGCAGGGGCTGGACGCCGCGTCGCGCAAGCTGCTCGCGATGTGGCCGCAGATGCGCAAGGCCTACTCGGGCGACGAGTACGTCGTGAAGATCCGCGACCGCGAGCTGCGCACGAAGCTCACGTGGACGTCGCTGTCGGGCACGAAGATCCGCAAGGTCGTGCTGCCGACCTGGGAGGACCACGGCGAGCTGCTGAAGTGGCTGCTGCTCGAGAACGTGCCGGGATCGTTCCCGTACACGGCGGGGGTGTTCGCGTTCAAGCGCGAGAACGAGGACCCCACGCGCATGTTCGCCGGCGAGGGCGATCCGTTCCGCACCAACCGGCGCTTCAAGCTGCTGTCCGAAGGCATGCCGGCCAAGCGCCTGTCGACCGCCTTCGA
>JBIQJM010000058.1:0-19749 GCA_044507525.1 Burkholderiales bacterium | reverse complement strand
GCAGCCCCATGAAGAGCGCCGTGATCGCACCGATCGTGATGACGACGCCGAGCGCCACGTCGGACAGCTCGTAGAGCGGCGACATGCGCGCGACCATGAAGATCCCCGCGGTGACCATCGTCGCCGCGTGGATCAGCGCCGAGATCGGGGTGGGGCCTTCCATCGAGTCGGGCAGCCACACGTGCAGCGGGAACTGGGCCGACTTGCCCATCGCGCCCACGAAGAGGAACAGGCAGATCGCCGTGATCACCGACCACGACGCGCCCGGCCAGAACTCGTGCGTACGGTCGGCGAGCGCGGGCGCCGCGGCGAAGGTCTCGCCGTAGTCGAGCGTGCCGAAGAAGGCCAGCACGAGCCCGATGCCGATGACGAAGCCGAAGTCGCCGACCCGGTTCACGAGGAAGGCCTTCAGGTTCGCGTAGATCGCGCTCGGCCGGGTGTACCAGAAGCCGATCAGCAGGTACGAGACGAGGCCGACCGCCTCCCACCCGAAGAACAACTGCATGAAGTTGTTCGCCATCACGAGCATCATCATCGAGAAGGTGAACAACGAGATGTACGAGAAGAAGCGCTGGTAGCCCGGGTCGTCGGCCATGTAGCCGATCGTGTACACGTGCACCATCAGCGACACGAAGGTGACGACGCACATCATCGTGGCGCTCAGCGTGTCGATGAGGAAGCCGACCTCGATGTTCAGCCCGGCGACGCTCGCCCAGGTATAGAGGGTGCCGTCGAAGGTGTTGCCGGCGAGCACGTCGAGCAGCGTCCATGCCGACGCGGCGAACGAGATCGCGACGCCGAGGATCGTCACCCGGTGCGAGTTCGCACGGCCGATGCTTCGGCCGAACAGGCCTGCGACGAGGGCGCCGACCAACGGAGCGAAGGCGGCGAGCAGGTAGGCGGTTTTCATGGGGCGGGCGGAATCGGTTCTTCTTCGGGGCGCAGCGCGCCGTCAGCCTTTCAGCGCGTCGAGGTCCTTCACGTCGATCGATTCGATCGTGCGGAACAGCACGACGAGGATCGCCAGGCCGATCGCCGCCTCGGCGGCGGCGACGGTCATGATGAAGAACACGAAGACCTGTCCGGCGGCGTCGCCGAGGAAATGCGAGAACGCGATGAAGTTCAGGTTCACCGCGAGCAGCATCAGCTCGATCGCCATCAGCACGATGATGACGTTGCGCCGGTTCAGGAAGATGCCGGTGATGCTGATCGCGAACAGGATCGCGCCGAGCACCAGGTAGTGGGCGAGCGTGAGGGTCATGAGGGCTCCGCGTCGCGCGGCCGGGCCGGGATGCGAACGATGCGAAGGCGGTCGGCCGCACGCGTGCGCACGGCGACGCTGGCGTCGCTGTAGCGCGCGTCCTTGCGCCGGCGCAGCGTGAGGCCGATGGCAGCCACCATCGCCAGCAGCAGCACGACCGCCGCGGTTTCGAAGGCGAAGACGTAGTCGGTGTAGAGCAGCTTGCCGAGCGCCTTCGTGTTGCTGTAGTCGGCCGGAAGCGGCGGAACGTTGCTCTGCGGGTCGTTGAACGCCGTCATCAGCACCAGCGCGAGCTCGATCACCATCACGATGCCGACGAACAGCGCCACCGGCAGGTTGCGCCAGAAGCCGTGCCGGATCCGGTCGAGGTTGATGTCGAGCATCATCACGACGAACAGGAACAGCACCATCACGGCGCCGACGTAGACGAGCACCAGCGTGATGGCCAGGAACTCCGCCCCGAGCAGCAGCCAGATGCAGGCGACCGTCGCGAAGGTGAGCACGAGGAAGAGCACCGAGTGCACGGGATTGCGCGCGGTGATCACGCGCACCGCGGAGAAGACGGCGATCGCGGCGAACAGGTAGAACAGAACCGGCTGTGCGGTCATCGTGTGCCTTCAGCGGTAGCGCGCGTCGGCCGCGCGGTCGGCGGCGATCTGCTGCTCGTAACGGTCGCCGACGGCGAGCAGCATCTCCTTGGTGAAATAGAGGTCGCCGCGCTTCTCGCCGTGGTACTCGAGGACGTTCGTCTCGACGATCGAATCGACCGGGCAGCTCTCCTCGCAGAATCCGCAGAAGATGCACTTGGTGAGGTCGATGTCGTAGCGCGTGGTGCGGCGCGTGCCGTCGTCGCGCTCGGCCGATTCGATGGTGATGGCCAGCGCCGGGCATACCGCCTCGCACAGCTTGCACGCGATGCAGCGCTCCTCGCCGTTCGGGTAGCGGCGCAGCGCGTGCAGTCCGCGGAAGCGCGGCGACTGCGGCGTCTTCTCCTCGGGGTACTGGATGGTGATCTTGCGCGCGAACAGGTACCTGCCCGTGAGCCGCAGCCCGTCGAGCATCTCGCGCAGCATGAAACTGGAGAGGAAATCCTTTACGGCAGCCATTGCGTCGTGACTCCTGCGCCGGTCAGTTCCAGATGTTCCAGGGCGTCTGCATCCACACGGCGATGACGACGAGCCAGAACAGCGTGACCGGAATGAAGATCTTCCAGCCGAGCCGCATGATCTGGTCGTAGCGGTAGCGCGGGAAGGTCGCGCGGAACCAGATGTACAGCGACACGACGAAGAAGGTCTTGATCCCGAGCCAGATCCAGCCCGGAATCCAGTTGAAGACGGCCGAGTCGATCGGCGGCAGCCAGCCGCCGAGGAACATGATCGACGCCACCGCCGACAGCAGGATCATGTTCGCGTATTCGGCGAGGAAGAAGATGGCGAAGCCCATCCCCGAGTACTCGACCATGTGCCCGGCGACGATCTCCGACTCGCCCTCGACGACGTCGAAGGGGTGGCGCGCCGTTTCGGCCACCGACGACACCACGTAGACGACGAAGATGGGCAGCAGCGGCAGCCAGTTCCACGACAGGAAATTGATGCCGCGATCGGCGAACCAGCCGCGGTCCTGGCCGAGGACGATCTCGGTGAGGTTCAGGCTGCCCGAGACCATCAGCACGACGACGAGGGCGAAGCCGATGCCGATCTCGTACGAGATCATCTGCGCCGAGGCGCGCATCGCGCCGAGGAAGGCGTACTTCGAGTTCGTCGCCCAGCCGGCGATGATGACGCCGTAGACCTCGACCGAGGTGATCGCCAGCAGCAGCAGCAGCCCCGCGTTGACGTTCGCGAGCGCCATCTCGGGCCCGAACGGGATGACCACCCAGGCGGCCATCGCCGGCATGATCGTCATCACCGGGCCGAGCAGATACAGCCCGCGGCTCGCCTGCGTCGGAAGGATGATTTCCTTGAAGATCAGCTTGAACGCGTCGGCGATCGGCTGCAGCAGTCCGCCCGGCCCGACGCGGTTCGGCCCGAGGCGCAGGTGCATGTAGCCGATCAGCTTGCGCTCCCACAGCGTGAGGTAGGCGACGCAGCCGAGCAGCGGCACCACGAGCAGGATGATCTTCGCGAGGGTCCAGACGACGGGCCAGGCGCCGCCCATCGTGTCCGCTCCCCAGGTAGTCAGGCCGTTCAGCAGGTTGTCCATCGGATTGTTCGGTTCTTGCTCAGCTGGGACGGCCGGGAGAGAAACGTTCGACGTGGATCGGCCCGAAACCCTCGGGCAGCGACGAGGTCTCGGCGAGCGCGGCCGGGACGCGCACGACGCCGTCGGCGAGCGCCTCGTCCACGAGGAGCTCGAGCACCGCCTCGCCGCTGCGATCGCCCCGCTCCTGGCGCAGCAGCACCTGCTCGCCCTCCTGCAGCCCCAGGCGCGCGGCGGTCGCCGCGTTCATGCGCGCGCGCCTTGCGAGCAGCGCGTCGTTCGTCTGCTGCAGGCTCGGCGCACGGCGCACGATGGGGTCGGTGTCGTAGATCGGCACCTCGGCCAGCCGCTCGAGCGCGGCCCCGCCGTTGCGCGACGACGCGCCTTCGCCGCCCGACGCGCCCGGAGCGGGCGCCTCGCGCAGCGCGTTGTCGAGTCGCGCGGCGACGTCATCGGGCAGCGCGCCCTTGCGCACCTGCTCGGCGCTGTCGGCGTCGAAGCCGTCGAGCTCGAGCAGGTTGCCGAGCACGCGCAGCACCTTCCACGCCGGACGGGCTTCGGCCAGCGGCGGCGCCACGCCGTTGAAGGTCTGCACCCGGCCCTCGCCGCTCACGAAGGTGCCCGAGGTCTCGGTGAACGGCGTGATCGGCAGCAGGCAGTCGGCGAGCTCCATCAGCTCGGGCGATCGGTACGCCGACAACGCGATCACCGAGTCGGCCTTCGCCAGCGCGTCGAGCGCCAGGCCGGGACGCGCCACGTCGCGTGCAGGCTCGACGTTCAGCAGCAGGTAGAGCTTGCGCGGCTGCTCGAACATGGACGCGGCGTTCAGCCCGCCGTTGCCCGGCACGGCACCCGCCAGGTAGCCGCCGACCGCGTTCGCGGCGTCGCCGATCACGCCGAAACGCGCCGACGTCGCTTCCGCGATCGCGCGGGCGAGCGAGACGATCTGCGCGAACTCGGGGTGATGCATCGCTTCGTTGCCGACGAGCACCGCACGCTTCTCGCCGCTGCGCAGCGACTCGGCGACGGCGCGGACAGCGTCGGAAGGACCGGAATCGCCGGCCTGCCCGCCCTCGGCGCGCAGCGCCGCGAGCAGCTCGCGCAGCGCCTGCGTCCAGCGCGACGGCGCGACGACGATGCGGCCGGCGAGCGGCATCAGCAGGTCGTCGTCGGCCGCATGCACGATCGAGACCTGCGCGCCCGCCTTCGCCGCCTTGCGCACGCGCGAGGCGAACAGCGGATGGTCCTTGCGCAGCGTCGAGCCGACGAGCAGCAGCCGGTCGAGCGACTCGACGTCGGCCACCGGCATGCCGAGCCAGGGGACGCCTGCGCGCAGCGCATCGGCGGAGAAGTCGACCTGGCGCGTGCGAAAGTCGACGTGCTCGCTGCCCATGCCGCGAACCAGCCGCGCGAGCAGGTGCAGTTCCTCGACCGTGCTCTGGCCGGAGCCGAGCGCGCCGATGGCCTGCGCGCCGTGCTCGGTGCGCACCGTGCGCAGCGCGTGCGACGCGTAGTCGAGCGCGGTCGGCCAGTCGGTGACGCGCCATTCGCCGTCCTGGCGGATCATCGGCGCCTCGAGGCGCGCCTCGCTCGCGAGCGCCTCGTACGAGAAGCGGTCACGGTCGGACAGCCAGCATTCGTTGACCGGCTCGTTCTCGAGCGGCAGCACGCGCATCACGCGGTTTCCGCGAACCTGCACGATGAGGTTCGAGCCGAGCGAGTCGTGCGGCGAGACCGACTTGCGCCGGGCGAGCTCCCAGTTGCGCGCGGTGAACCGGAACGGCTTGCTGAGCAGCGCACCGACCGGGCAGACGTCGATCATGTTGCCGGAAAGCTCGGAGTCGACCGCGCGGCCGACGAACGAGAGGATCTCGGAATGCTCGCCGCGGTTGGCCATCCCGAGTTCCTGCACGCCGCCGATCTCGATGCCGAAGCGCACGCAGCGGGTGCAGTGAATGCAGCGCTGCATCTCGCGCGCCGAGATCAGCGGCCCCATCGGCTTCGGCGTGACGACGCGCTTGCGCTCCTTGAACTGCGAGGCCGAGTAGCCGTAGCCGACGGAGAGGTCCTGCAGCTGGCATTCGCCGCCCTTGTCGCAGACGGGGCAGTCGAGCGGATGGTTGATGAGCAGGAACTCCATCACGCCCTTCTGCGCACGCAGCGCCATCTCGGAGCGCGTGAACACCTTCATCCCGCTGCTGACCGGCGTGGCGCACGCCGGCAGCGGCTTCGGCGCCTTCTCGACCTCTACCAGGCACATCCGGCAGTTCGCCGCGATGGACAGCTTCTTGTGATAGCAGAAATGCGGCACGTAGATGTCGAGCTTGTGCGCCGCATGCATCACCATGCTGCCCTCGGGCACCTCGACCTCGCGGCCGTCGACTTCCAGCTTGACCATCTCGATTCCGTTCGTTGCGCGCCGGGCGCGCCTCAGATGTACGCAGGCACGATGCAGCTCTTGTGCTCGACGTGGTGCGCGAACTCGTCGCGGTAGTGCTTCAGGAAGGCCCGCACCGGCATCGCCGCCGCGTCGCCGAGCGCGCAGATCGTGCGGCCCTGGATGTTGTAGGCGATGCGGTCGAGCTCGTCGAGGTCCTCCAGCGTGCCCTCGCCGTGCTCGATGCGATGCACGATCCGCCACAGCCAGCCGGTGCCCTCGCGGCAGGGCGTGCACTGCCCGCAGGACTCCTCGTAATAGAAATACGACAGGCGCAGCAGCGACCGCACGGCGCAGCGCGTCTCGTCCATGACGATGACCGCCCCCGAGCCGAGCATCGAGCCGGCCTTGACGATCGAGTCGTAGTCCATGTCGGTGGCCATCATCACGTCGCCGGGCAGCACGGGCATCGACGAGCCGCCGGGGATGACCATCTTCAGCTTGCGCCCGCCGCGCATTCCGCCGGCGAGCTCGAGCAGCTTCGCGAAGGGCGTGCCGAGCGGGACCTCGTAGTTGCCCGGGTGCTCGACGTCGCCGGACATCGAGAAGATCTTCGTGCCGCCGTTGTTCGGGCGCCCGACCTCGAGGTACTTCTGCCCGCCGTTGCGGATGATCCACGGCACCGCGGCGAGCGTTTCCGTGTTGTTGATCGTGGTGGGCTTGCCGTACAGGCCGTGACTCGCGGGAAACGGCGGCTTGAAGCGCGGCCAGCCCTTCTTGCCCTCGAGCGATTCGAGCATCGCGGTTTCCTCGCCGCAGATGTACGCGCCGTAGCCGTGGAACGCGTGCAGCTGGAACGAGAAGTCGCTGCCGAGGATGCGATCGCCGAGATAGCCCGCCGCGCGCGCCTCCTCGAGGGCTTCCTCGAAGCGCTCGTAGGTTTCCCAGATCTCGCCGTGGATGTAGTTGTAGCCGACCGCGATGCCCATCGCATAGGCCGCGATCGCCATGCCCTCGATGACGATGTGCGGGTTGTAGCGAAGGATGTCGCGGTCCTTGAAGGTGCCCGGCTCGCCTTCGTCGGAGTTGCACACCAGGTATTTGGGCCCGGGGTGCTGGCGCGGCATGAAGCTCCACTTCAGCCCGGTGGGGAAGCCCGCGCCGCCGCGCCCGCGCAACGACGAAGCCTTCACCTCGGCGATCACCTGCTCGGGGGTCATCCCCTCGGTGAGGATCCTGCGCAGCGCCTTGTAGCCGTCGCGGCTTTCGTAGTCCTTGAGCCGCCAGCCGTCGGGCGACACGAGCCCGGCGTAGATCTGCGGCTCGATGTGGCGCCCGTGAAAGCAGGTCGGCTGCGCCCGCGTGTCGATCCTCAGGTCGTCAGCGCCCATGGCCGTCTCCGCGCGAGGCACCGGCCTGCGCACGCAGTTCGTCGAGCAGTGCGTCGAGCTGCGCGTTGCCCATGAAGCTGCACATCCGCTTGTTGTTCACCAGCAGCACCGGCGCGTCGCCGCACGAGCCGAGGCACTCGCTCTCCATCAGCGTGAAGACGCCGTCCGCGGTGGTCTCGCCGTAGTCGATGCCCAGGCGCTGCTTCAGGTACTCGCCGGCCTTCGCGCCGTCGTGCAGCGCGCACGGCAGGTTCGTGCACACCGACAGCTTGAATTTCCCGACCGGCTTCGTGTTGAACAGCGTGTAGAAGCTCGCCACCTCGTAGACCGCCACGTCCGGCAGCTCGAGGTACCTCGCCACTTCCACGATCACTTCCTTCGACACCCAGCCGATCTCGTCCTGCGCGAGCGCGAGTGCGGCGATCACCGCCGAGCGCTTGTGCTCGGGCGGATACTTCTTCAGCTCGCGATCGATGCGCGCGTAGGCCTGGTCGCTGAGCAGTCGTCTGGTTTCGGGAACGGCGTTCATGGGTCTGGGTGGCCGGTGGATGCTCGTGTGCTCGTCAGCGGTCGATCTCGCCGAACACGATGTCGAGCGTGCCCATCATGGTGGTGACGTCGCTGAGCATGTGGCCGCGCACCAGTTCGTCCATCGCCGCCAGATGGGCGAAGCCTGCAGCGCGGATCTTCATGCGGTACGGCTTGTTGGCGCCGTCGGAGATCAGGTAGATGCCGAACTCGCCCTTCGGGTGCTCGACGGCGGCGTAGGCCTCGCCCTCGGGCACGTGCATGCCTTCGGTGAAGAGCTTGAAATGGTGGATCAGCTCTTCCATGCCGCTCTTCATGGCCACGCGCGACGGCGGCGCGACCTTGAAGTTGTCGATCATGACCGGGCCCGGGTTGTTGCGCAGCCACTCGACGCACTGCTTGATGATGCGGTTGCTCTCGCGCATTTCCTGCACGCGCACCAGATAGCGGTCGTAGCAGTCGCCGTTGGTGCCCACCGGGATGTCGAAGTCGACGAGGTCGTAGACCTCGTACGGTTGCATCTTGCGGAGGTCCCACGCGACGCCCGAACCGCGCAGCATCGGGCCGGTGAAGCCGAGTGCCTTCGCACGGTCGGCGTCGACGACGCCGACCCCGACCAGGCGCTGCTTCCAGATCCGGTTGTCGGTGAGCAGCGTCTCGTACTCGTCGACGTAGCCCGGGAAGCGGTTGGTGAAGGCTTCGATGAAATCGAGCACGGAGCCTTCGCGGTCGCGGTTCAGCTCGCGCACGGTGGCGTCGCTGCGCATCTTCGACGCACGGTACTTCGGCATCGTGTCGGGCAGGTCGCGATAGACGCCGCCCGGACGGTAGTACGCCGCGTGCATGCGCGCGCCCGACACCGCCTCGTAGACGTCCATCAGGTCTTCGCGCTCGCGGAACGCGTAGAGGAACACCGCCATCGCGCCGACGTCGAGCCCGTGCGCGCCGATCCACAGCAGGTGGTTCAGGATGCGCGTGATCTCGTCGAACATCACGCGGATGAACTGCGCGCGCAGCGGCACCTCGATGCCGAGCAGCCGCTCGACCGCCATCACGTACGCGTGCTCGTTCGACATCATCGACACGTAGTCGAGCCGATCCATGTACGGAACGTTCTGCAGGTACGTGCGCGTCTCGGCGAGCTTCTCGGTGGCGCGATGCAGCAGCCCGATGTGCGGGTCGGCGCGCTGCACGATCTCGCCGTCGAGCTCGAGCACCAGGCGCAGCACACCGTGCGCCGCCGGGTGCTGCGGACCGAAGTTCAGCGTGTAGTTCTTGATGTCAGCCACGGCTTTCGCGCCCCTCGTACGCCGGCCCGTACCCCTCTTCGCGGATCACCCGCTGCACGATCTCCCTCGCCGGGATCGTCACCGGCTGGTAGATGACGCGTTGCTGGTCGGGGTCGTAGCGCATCTCGACGTAGCCGCTGGTCGGGAAATCCTTGCGGAACGGATGCCCGACGAAGCCGTAGTCGGTGAGGATGCGCCGCAGGTCGGGGTGCCCCTCGAACACGATGCCGAACAGGTCGAAGGCCTCGCGCTCGAACCAGCTGGCCACCGGCCAGACGTTCGTGAGCGAACCGATGACCGGGAACTCGTCGTCGGCGCAGAAGCTGCGGACGCGAACGCGCTGGTTCAGCTCGACCGACAGCAGGTGCAGGACGACGGCGAAACGCGAGCCGGTCCACCCGCCGTCGCGATAGGAGGAGTAGTCGACGCCGCACAGGTCGACCATCGTGTCGAAGCGCAGCCGGGCGTCGTCGCGCAGCCGCAGTGCAACCGCTTCCTGCATCGCAGGATCGATCTCGATCGTGATCTCGCCCAGGCGCACGACGAGCGAGCGCAGCGATTCGCCGAGCGCGTCGCGCAACGCCGTCTCGAGCGCCTGCAGCGCGGTGGCGGGGGCATCGGATACGGGCATGGGCGGCGGATAGGGACGTGGGGCGGGAGACTTCGGCATCGCGGGCTAGCGAGCGATGGTGCTCGTGCGCCGGATCTTGTTCTGCAGCTGGATGATTCCGTAGATCAGCGCTTCGGCGGTGGGCGGGCAGCCGGGCACGTAGATGTCGACGGGAACGATGCGGTCGCAACCGCGCACGACCGAATACGAATAGTGGTAGTAGCCGCCGCCGTTCGCGCACGAGCCCATCGAGATGACCCAGCGCGGCTCGGGCATCTGGTCGTACACCTTGCGCAGCGCCGGCGCCATCTTGTTGCACAGCGTGCCGGCGACGATCATCACGTCGGACTGCCGGGGGGTCGGACGGAACATGACGCCGAAGCGGTCCATGTCGTAGCGCGCGGCGCCTGCGTGCATCATCTCGACGGCGCAGCAGGCGAGGCCGAAGGTCATCGGCCACATCGACCCGGTTCGCGTCCAGTTGACGAGCTTGTCGAGCTGCGTCGTGACGAAACCCTGGTTCAGTACTCCTTCGATGCTCATCGAAAGCCCCTCCGGGGCAGAGCGCAGCCCTCGAGCCGCGCGATAACGGCTTCGCGATCCATGAGCCGCGCGATGAAGACATCGCGGTCCATGAGCCGCGCGATCAGGTCACAACGGCGCGCCGGTCGCACGATCACTCCCAGTCGAGCGCGCCCCGCTTCCATTCGAACAGGAACCCGACGACGAGGATCGCCAGGAAGATCATCATCGACACGAAGCCGAAGAAACCGATCGCGTCGAGCGATACCGCCCACGGGAACAGGAAGGCGATCTCGAGATCGAAGAGGATGAACAGGATCGCCACGAGGTAGTAGCGAACGTCGAATTTCATGCGGGCGTCTTCGAATGGCTCGAAGCCGCACTCGTAGGGGGACAGTTTCTCGGGATCGGGGCGGGAGGGACCGAGCACCTTGCCGATGAGCATCGGACCGATTCCGACGGCGATGCCCACCAGAATGAACAGCAGGACGGGCAGGTAATTTTCGAGCATCAAGACATCCTGACTGGTGCCGACGGCGAGACTCGAACTCGCACAGCTTTCGCCACTACCCCCTCAAGATAGCGTGTCTACCAATTCCACCACGTCGGCACGAATCCACCGTGAGCCCGCCCTGGAACGGACTCGTATTCGAGCCCACCGCGCGGGCGAGCCCGGCATCGAGCAAGCCCGCAATTCTACTTCGGAATGTCGTTCGTTCCAAAATCGCTGCGCGAGGAAGCCGGCTGCGACGGCGGCACCGCCGCATCCGACGAGGCACCGGACGCGGCATTCGACGAGGCATCCGGGGCGGGCGTCGGAACGTCGGTGGCCGGCACGTCGGAGGGCGCGGGCACCGGCGCCGTGACGGGGGGCGCGCCTTCCATCACGCTGGTCGGCGCCTCGGGGCGCCGATGACCGAACATCGCGAGCACGAGCGTGCTGGCGAAGAACACGACGGCGAGCGCGGCGGTGAAGCGGCTCAGGAAGTTCGCCGAACCGGTGGCGCCGAAGAGGCTTCCCGAGGCACCGCCGCCGAATGCGGCGCCCATGTCGGCGCCCTTGCCGTGCTGCAGGAGCACGAGCAGGATCACGCCGAGCGCGGACAGTACCTGCACGACGACCAGCAGATTGGACAGCCAGTTCATAGCAACCGCTCCGATCGGATGAATCAGCGCGCCGCCGCGGCGCGGCAGATCGCGAGAAAGTCGTCGGCGATCAGCGCCGCGCCGCCGATCAGCCCGCCGTCGACGTCGGGCATCGCGAACAGGCTCGCCGCGTTCTCGGGCTTGACGCTGCCGCCGTAGAGGATGCGCGTCGCCTCGCCGCCGCCGTCGAGCGGCGCCAGGCGCGAACGGATGAAACGATGCGCCTGCTGCGCGATCTCGGGCGAAGCGCTGCGTCCGGTGCCGATCGCCCACACGGGTTCGTAGGCGAGCACGAAGCGTTCGGGCGGCAGCGCGACGACTTCCTTGCCGCCCTGCTCTCCGACGGCGCGAACGAGTGCATCGACCTGTCGCTGGAGCACGGATTCCGTGCGGTCGGCCTCGCGCTCCTCGAGCGTTTCGCCGACGCACGCGATGACGCCCAGTCCCTGCGTGACCGCCATCACCGCCTTCGCGGCGACTTCCTCGTCGGTTTCACCGAGGAGTTGCCGACGCTCGGAGTGTCCGACGATGACCCAGCGGCAGCCGAGGTCGGCGAGCATCGACGCCGAGACCTCGCCGGTGAAGGCGCCGTTCGGCTTCGCGCAGACGTCCTGCGCACCCCACTCGATCGTGCTTCCCTCGAGCCGGCTCGCCGCCTGCGCGAGATAGGGAAAGGGCGGGCATACGACGACCTCCACCGACGCGAGGGGCTCGCGCCCGAGGCTCGCGCGCAGCTCGCCGAGCAGGTGCTCGTTGAATACGGTGTCGCCGTTCATCTTCCAGTTGCCGGCGACGAGCCGCTTTCGTGACTTCATGCGGTGTATGGCGTTCGGTTCGGAGGGAAACCCGCCATTCTACCGGATGAGCACCGGCCGTTCACGGGCCGTCAGGAGAGTCAGCGCTCGTTCGGGTAGTCGTCGGGATCGTCGACGTCGTCGTCGTCGAGCGCATCGTCGTCCTCCCACGGCCGGCGCGGCCACGGCCGGACCTCGCCCTTGCGCCAGCGCCACAACCACAGCACCCACCCCGAGATGCCGTAGAGCAGGAACAGCCCGAAGAGCACCGAAGGCGGATCCGAGGAAACGACGACGAAGAGCATCACGACGCCGATCACGAAGATGAACGGCACGCTCTTCCTCAGGTCGATGTCCTTGAAGCTGTAGAAGGGGACGTTGGACACCATCGTGATGCCGGCGTAGACGGTGAGCACGAAGGACAGCCAGGCGAGGTCCTCGCCGCTCACGGAGATCCACTTCGACGCGCGCAGGTCGGTGACGATCCAGACGAGCCCGGCGACGAGCGCGGCTGCCGCCGGGCTCGGCAGTCCCTGGAAGAAGCGCTTGTCGACGACGCCGATGTTGGTGTTGAAGCGCGCCAGGCGCAACGCCGCGCCGGCGACGTAGACGAAGGCGGCCAGCCATCCCCACTTGCCCAGCCCGCGCAGCGACCACTCGTAGATGATCAGCGCGGGCGCCGCGCCGAAGGACACCATGTCGGACAGGCTGTCGTACTGCTCGCCGAACGCGCTCTGCGTGTTCGTCATCCGGGCGACGCGCCCGTCGAGGCTGTCGAGCACCATCGCGATGAAGATCGCGATCGCAGCCGCCTCGTAGCGCTGGTTCATCGCCTGCACGATCGCGTAGAAGCCGCAGAAGAGCGACGCCGTCGTGAACGCGTTCGGCAGCAGATAGATGCGCCGCGATCGACGCGGCGCGAGCCCTTCGCCGCTGCGCTCCTCAGGCACGGCCGGCCTGCCCCGCCGGGGCATTCGTGCCCGCCGCCGGCTCGCGCACGGCGCGCGTTTCGCCGGCGCGCGCCTCGAGCGGCAGTTCGGCGAGCGGCGTCGACGTCGCGTGGACCCGCTCGCCGACGCCGACGAACAGACGCGACCCGGGCGGAAGGTAGAGGTCGACGCGCGAACCGAAGCGGATGAAGCCGAAGCGCTGGCCGCGCCGCAGCACGTCGCCGGCTCGCGCATAGCAGAGGATGCGCCGCGCGACGAGCCCGGCGACCTGCACGCAACCGACCAGCGCGCCGCCCTCGGCACGGATCAGCAGCGCGTTGCGTTCGTTGTGCTCCGACGCCTTGTCGAGGTCGGCGTTGACGAACTTCCCCGGGAAATACTCGATGCGCTCGACGCGCCCGTCGACCGGCGAGCGGTTCGAGTGCACGTTGAACACGTTCATGAACACCGAGATGCGCATCGCCTGGCGGTCGCCGGCGTACGGATCGCGCACCGTCTCGATCGCGATCACGCGGCCGTCCGCCGGAGCGAGCACGAGCCGCTCGCCTTCGGGTGCGTCGCGCGGCGGGTCGCGAAAGAACTGCAGGACGAACAGCGCGACCAGCCAGAACGGAAGCGACCACCACCCGCCGATCAGGGTGACCGCGAGCGCGACCGCGACGGCCAGCGCGAGGTACGGCCAGCCTTCGCGCGCGATGATCGGATGCGGGTAGCGGGGGCTGCTCACTCGATTGCGTATCCCGGTCGGGTGCGCGCCGGATTGCTCCGGCGCCCTCGCGTATGCGGTTGCGCGCCCGGTGGCGCGCTCGGTGGCGTTCTCGCTTGCGCGCTCAGTTGCGTGACTTGTCGACGAGCTTGTTCGCCTTGATCCACGGCATCATCGCACGCAGCTTCTCGCCGACCTGCTCGATCGGGTGCTCGGCGAGCATGCGGCGGCGCGACAGCAGCGTCGGCGCGCCGGCGCGATTCTCGAGGATGAACTGCTTGGCGTACTCGCCGCTCTGGATCCGCTCGAGCGCGAGCTTCATCGCCTTCTTCGTCTCGGCGGTGACGATCGTCGGGCCGGTGACGTACTCGCCGAACTCCGCGTTGTTCGAGATCGAGTAGTTCATGTTGGCGAGGCCGCCCTCGTAGATGAGGTCGACGATGAGCTTCAGCTCGTGCAGGCACTCGAAATACGCCATCTCGGGCGCGTAGCCGGCTTCCACCAGCGTCTCGAAGCCGGCCTTGATCAGGTCGACCGTTCCGCCGCACAGCACCGTCTGCTCGCCGAAGAGGTCGGTTTCGGTCTCCTCGCGGAAGTTCGTCTCGATGATGCCGGCGCGGCCGCCGCCGATCGCCGCCGCGTACGACAGCGCCGTGTCGCGCGCGATGCCGGAGCGATCCTGGTGCACGGCGACGAGCATCGGCACGCCGCCGCCGCCCGCGTATGTGGAGCGCACGGTGTGGCCGGGCGCCTTCGGCGCGATCATGACGACGTCGAGGTCGTCACGGGGCACGACCTGGCCGTAGTGGATGTTGAAGCCGTGCGCGAAGGCGAGCGTGGCGCCCTGCTTCACGTTCGGCTCGATCTCGCTCGCCCAGACGCTGGCGATGTGCTCGTCGGGCATCAGCAGCATCACGAAGTCGGCGTCCTTCACCGCGGCGCCGATCTCGGCGACCTCGAGTCCGGCCTTGCCGACCTTGTCCCACGACGCGCCGCCCTTGCGCACGCCGACGACCACCTTCACCCCCGAGTCGTTGAGGTTCTGCGCATGCGCGTGGCCCTGCGACCCGTAGCCGATGACGGCGACCTTCTTCGACTTGATGAGCTTGAGGTCGCAGTCCTTGTCGTAGAAAACTTTCATCCGCTCTTTCCTTTGTGTGAGAGGGACGGGCTTCCCGTTCTCCCTTCCCTAGACTTTAAGCACCCTCTCTCCGCGCGCAATCCCCGACGAGCCGGTACGGACCGTTTCGAGGATCGACGCGCGGTCGAGGGCGTCGATGAAGGCGTCGAGCTTGCGACCGTCGCCGGTCAGCTCGATCGTGTAGGTGCGGTCGGTGACGTCGATGATGCGGCCGCGGAAGATGTCGGCCATGCGCTTCATCTCCTCGCGCTCCTTCCCGGTGGCGCGCACCTTGATGAGCATCAGCTCGCGCTCGATGTAGGTGCTCTCCGTGAGGTCGACGACCTTGACGACGTCGATCAGCCGGTTCAGCTGCTTCGTGATCTGCTCGATCACGTCGTCGGAGCCGGTGGTGACGACCGTCATGCGCGACAGCGAACGATCTTCGGTGGGTGCCACCGTGAGCGTCTCGATGTTGTAGCCGCGCGCCGAGAACAGCCCGACGACGCGCGACAGCGCGCCGGGCTCGTTTTCCATCAGGATCGAAACGATATGTCGCATCGCCGGCGCCTCACAGGTCTTCGGAACCGAGCAGCATCTCGGTCAATCCCTTGCCGCCCTGCACCATCGGCCAGACGTTCTCGGTCTTGTCGGTGATGAAGTCGAGGAAGACGAGCCGGTCCTTGTATTTTCCGAAGGCGTCGCGCAGCGCGGGTTCGATGTCCTTCGGGCGCTCGACGCGGATGCCGACGTGGCCGTAGGCCTGCGCGAGCGCGACGAAGTCGGGCAGCGCGTCGACGTACGACTGCGAGTAGCGGCTGCCGTACTCGATCTGCTGCCACTGGCGCACCATGCCCAGGTAGCCGTTGTTCAGGTTGACGATCTTCACCGGCAGGTTGTACTGCCGGCAGGTCGACAGCTCCTGGATGTTCATCTGGATCGAGCCTTCGCCGGTGATGCACGCGACCTTCGCCCCGGGGTTGGCGAGCAGCACGCCCATCGCGAACGGCAGCCCGACGCCCATCGTGCCCAGGCCGCCGGAGTTGATCCAGCGCCGCGGCTTGTCGAACGAATAGTACTGGGCCGCCCACATCTGGTGCTGGCCGACGTCGGAAGTGACGAAGGCGTCGCCGTCGGTGATCTCCCACAGCTTCTGCACGACCGCCTGCGGCTTGATCACCTCGTCGCTCGCGCGATAGCGCAGGCAGTTGCGGCCGCGCCATTCGTCGATCTGCTTCCACCAGGTCTCGACCGCCGCGGCGTTCGTCGTCTGCCCGGCGGCGATGGTCTGCTCGAGCAGCGAGATCATTTCGCGCAGCGTCTCGCGCACGTCGCCGACGATCGGGACGTCGACGCGCACGCGCTTGGAGATCGACGACGGGTCGATGTCGAGATGGATGATCTTGTGCGGGTTCTGCGCGAAGTGCTTCGGATTGCCGATGACGCGGTCGTCGAAGCGCGCGCCGATGCCGATCAGCACGTCGCAGTGCTGCATCGCCATGTTCGCTTCGTAGGTCCCGTGCATGCCGGGCATGCCGACCCACTTGCGTTCGGTGGAGCGGTAGCCGCCGAGGCCCATCAGCGTGGTCGTCACCGGAAACTGGAGCAGTTCGACGAAGCGGTTGAGCTCCTCGGACGCGTTCGCCAGCACGACGCCGCCGCCCGCGTAGATCATCGGCCGCTCGGCGGTGAGGATGAGACCGAGCGCCTTCTTGATCTGCCCCTGGTGTCCGCGCGTGACCGGGTTGTACGAGCGCATCGGCACCGCCTTCGGATACTCGAAGCGGCACTGCGCGCGGGTGATGTCCTTCGGGATGTCGACGAGCACCGGCCCGGGACGGCCGGTGGACGCGATGTGGAATGCCTTCCGGATCGTCGTGGCGAGATCGCGGACGTCCTTCACCAGGAAATTGTGCTTCACGCACGGACGCGTGATGCCGACGGTGTCGGCCTCCTGGAACGCATCCTCGCCGATCGCGTGCGTGGGCACCTGCCCGGTGAGCACCACCATCGGGATCGAATCGGTGTACGCGGTGGCGATGCCGGTGACCGCGTTGGTGACGCCCGGCCCGCTGGTGACCAGGCAGACGCCGACCTTGCCGGTGGAGCGCGCGTAGGCGTCGGCCGCATGGGCAGCGGCCTGCTCGTGCCGCACCAGGATGTGCTGGAACTTGTCCTGGTTGAAGATCGCGTCGTAGATGTAGAGGACGGCGCCGCCGGGATAGCCGAAGACGTGCTCGACGCCTTCTTCCTGAAGACAGCGGACGACGATTTCCGCGCCGGTGAGTTCCATCGAAGTAGTCCTTTCAAGGGCAGGAGGATCCGCCGCCGGCGCCATGGCCGACCGGGTGTTCGACCCGGGGCCACGACGCAGACCTCGACACGGGGCCTGCGAGTTTTGATCGGATGCGCCGGACGTGCCTCTCGTGAAGGCGGCCCGGTGCAAGCTGCGCGAAGATGGGATAAGCCTGCAAGAATACTGCGGCGCAACAGCGCCGGTCAAGACGCCCGGGGCTGCGGCGGCGGCCCTTCTGCTAGCATGCGCAGCGTCTCATCGCCAAGGATCGCGCCGCTCGAACCGCCGAATGGCAAGCCGCCAGGAGTTGTCCGATTTCCTAGCCGGGGTCGAGCGCCGGGCGTTCAAGCATGCGATGTTCGCGCTGCGCGACGGCGACGCCGCGCTCGACGTCGTGCAGGACGCGATGCTGCGCCTGGCGAGCCGCTACGGCGCTCGCCCTGCCGCCGAGCTGCCGATGCTCTTTCACCGCATCCTGCAGAACGCGATCACCGACCATTTCCGTCGGCAGCGGTTGCGCAGGCTGTGGACGACGCCGCTTTCCTCGCTGCAAGGCGACGAACACGGCGAACAGAGCGAGCGCGAGGTGCTCGAGTCGCTCGACACGGGCACCGAGGCCGACGAGACGGCCGCCTCGGTCGAGCGCAGCCAGCTGCGGGCGATCCTCGACGAGGAGATCGCCCGACTGCCCCGTCGTCAACGCGAGGCCTTCCTGCTGCGTTACTGGGAGGATCTGAACGTTGCCGAGACGGCGCTCGTCATGGGCTGTTCGGAAGGAAGCGTGAAGACCCACTGCTCGCGGGCCGCGCATTCGCTGGCCGAAGCCCTCGCCGCCCGCGGAATCGAAGGATGAAGGAACGAGAACTCGCCCGGATCGTGCGCCGCGCGCTCGACGAATCCGCCGAACGCCTGTCGCATCGGACCGTGCGTCGGCTGGCGGCCGCGCGCGCCGAGGCGCTGGCGCACGCGCAGTCGGACGAGCACCCGGCGCACGCGTCGCTGCGCAGCACGAACCGATCCGCCGCCGAACCGGCGGGCGCAGCACCTCCGCGGCTCGTCTGGCGCATCGCGGCGGTCGTCGTCCCCATCGGAGCGCTGGCGATCGGCCTCTTCGGCATTTCGGTCTGGGAGACGCAGCAGCGCGCCGACGACCTCGCGGCACTCGATGCGGCGATGCTGGCCGACGACGTCCCGATCTCCGCCTACGCCGATCGCGGCTTCGGCGTGTTCCTGCGCAACGTCTCCTGGGAGGCCGCGGAAGAATGACGGCCGCATCGCACCGCGACAGCGGCGTCGCCTGCGCCTCGGGCGCAGGCGCCTTGCGCTCGATACGCTGGCTGGCCGCTGCGGCACTCGCGCTGGCCGCGAGCCTGGGCGTGCATTCGCCGCCGGCGGCCGCCGACGATGCGCACCCGGTGCGCGCATCGCTGCTGCCGCTGGTGCAACCGCTGTGGAGCGATCTCTCGCCGGCGCAGCAGGCGGTGCTCGAGCCCTTCGAAGCACAGTGGAACGGCTGGTCCGCCGCCGAGAAGCGCAGCTGGGTGAAGCTGGCCGACCGCGTGCCGGAGATGTCGCCGGCCGCGCGCGAACGCGCCGACGAACGCATCCGCGAGTGGGCGGCGCTCAGCCCCGAGCAGCGACGCCTCGCAAGGCAGAACTACCGGCTCGCCAAGCGACTTGCGCCGGACGAACGCCAGGCGCAGTGGGAGCGCTACCGGGAGATGACCCCGGAGCAGCGCTCGGTGCTGCGCACCAGCGGAACGACGAGCAACACGGCCGCACGGCACGCGGGCGCGCGTACCGGACTGGCCAAGCATGCGGCGCAGCCCCTCGCCGATATCGTGAAGCGCAACGGCAAGCGCGGGCAGCGCCCCAGGCGGGTCGCCTACTGATGCCGCAACGCTCGCTCGCGCCGGCCGCCGACCCCTGGCGCCGGTTCATGGGCTTCGCATACGAGGCGATCATCCTGTTCGGCGTCGTCTGGTTCGCCGACTACGCGTTCTCCGCCCTGACGCAGTTCCGTGGCCATCCGGGCGCGCTGCGCACCGTGTTCCAGTGGTTCACGCTCGGCGTGCTCGCCGTGTACTTCACCGGATTCTGGAGCGAGGGCCGGCGCTCGCTGCCGATGAAGACGCTGTCGCTGCAGCTGCAGACCCGCGATGGCGACGACGTTCCGGTGGCGCGCGCCTTCTCCCGTTTCGCCGCCGCCGCGGCGCTCGCGGTCGCTGCGCTCGCGGCGGGCTACTTCGGGCACCCCGGTCTGTACGCGCTGCTGCTCGTGCCCTACCTGTGGACGCTGGTCGATCGCGACCGGCGCGCGCTGCACGACGTCATCGCCGGTACGCGGCTGGCGCACGTCGATCCGCCGCGGGCATTGCGGTCGATCGACGTCTGAACGGGTGCAGCAGCGCCCGCGGCAGGCGGCAGCGGGCCGATGGGGGTGGCGCTGCCTTGGCGGGCGATGCGCATATCGGGGGGATGCCGCGGCGGTCGGCGCTTCGCGCCGACTACCCTGCGCTGCTCGCCTCGGGGTCGCGCGGCCGAACTCGCTGCGCGCGCT
>JBIQJM010000204.1:0-2882 GCA_044507525.1 Burkholderiales bacterium | reverse complement strand
TGCGTTCAGCTAACCGGTACTAATTGCCCGTGAGGCTTGACCCTATAACTTTGCGAATCAGCTCAGCGTGATACCGCAAGGTTGTGTGTGCGCCTCACAACCCCGTGTCCGGATTTACCCGTCCGGGCGCGACGAACAGATCGACGAGATTGTCTCGATATCTTCTTTCCGGATTGGTTCGTTCGCCGCCGGGCAACCGGCGAGCGGGCGGGCGACAAGTTACGTCTGACGACCATAGCGCGGTGGAACCACCCCTTCCCATCCCGAACAGGACCGTGAAACGCTGCAGCGCCGATGATAGTGAGCATCTCGCTTGCGAAAGTAGGACATCGTCAGGCAATTCTCCGACGCGAAGAAGCCACCCCGAACGGGGTGGCTTTTTTGCGTCCGCTTTCGCAGCGCGCGTCGCGCCGGCCGGTCTCATCTGAAGCTGCATCGGCGCTCGTTCTTTGAGGCGCGTTAAGGTGTGCCTGCGAGGCGGACGTCACAATCGTCGACCCGAGGAGGCAACGCGATGGCTTCGAAGAAGGTTCCCATCTACTGCTACCAGTGCGTGGCGGGCCCCGACCTGATGAAGGTCGAGGTCGAGGACGGTGTCGCCAAGCGCATCGAGTCGAACTACGACATCAGCGGCAAGCACCCCGGCGGCGGGCGCGTCTGCGTGAAGGCCTACGGGCTGATCCAGAAGACGTACAACCCGAACCGGATCCGCCAGCCGATGAAGCGCACCAACCCGAAGAAGGGGCGCAACGAAGACCCGGGTTTCGTCGCGATCAGCTGGGACGAGGCGCTCGACATCGTCGGCGCGAAGATGCGCGAGATCCGCGCGAAGGGGCTGCTCAACGACGAAGGCGTGCCGCGCCTGGCCACGTCCACGGGCGGCGGCGGCACGCCGGTGCAGTACATGGGCACCTTTCCCGCGTTCATGGCGGCGTGGGGTCCGATCGACCAGGGCTACGGCGCCGGGCAGGGCGTCAAGTGCTACCACTCGGAGCACCTGTACGGCGAGTTGTGGCACCGCGCGTTCATCGTGTCGCCCGACACGCCCTACGTGAACTACATCATCAACTGCGGCAACAACGTCGAGGCCTCGGGCGGCGTCGTCGGCATCTGGCGCGAGGCCGATGCGCGGGTGCGCGGCGCCAAGCGCGTGCAGGTCGAGCCGCATCTCTCGGTCACCGGCGCGCTGTCGGCCGAGTGGGTGCCGATTCGCCCGAAGACCGACGCCGCGTTCCTGTTCGGCGTCATCCATCGCATCGTGCACGAGCGCGGATGGTCCGAGGTCTGCGACCTGCCGTTCCTGAAGGACCGCAGCAGCTCGCCCTACCTCGTCGGCCCCAACGGCTGGTTCCTGCGCGACCGCGACAGCGGCAAGCCGCTGATCTGGGACCTCGCCGACGCGCGGGCGAAGGTCTACGACGATCCCGATCTGCGCGAGCCCGCGCTCGACGGCGAGTTCACGATCGCCGGTGTCGAGCACGGTCCGGACGACGAGCGCATCGAGCACGACGCGGCCGTCGCGCGGCCGTCGTTCCGCGTGTTCCTCGACCACATGCGCCAGTACACGCCCGACTGGGCGGCCGACGAATGCGGGGTGCCGGCCGACACGATCCGCCGCATCGGCGACGAGTACCTGGCGCACGCCTGCATCGGCGAGACGATCGAGATCGAAGGCAAGACGCTGCCTTTCCGACCGGTCGCGGTGATGGTCGGCAAGTCGGTGAACAACGGCTGGGGCGGATACCACTGCTGCTGGGCGCGCACGATGCTCGCCGTGCTCGTCGGCGCACTCGAGGTTCCGGGCGGCACGCTCGGAACGGCGGTGAAGCTGGTGCGGCCGGCGGTTTCGCGCGTCGGTTCGGTGCTGCCCGGCCCCGACGGGCTGATGCAGTACCAGTTCAACGAGACCTCGCGGGATGGGTGGATGCGCCAGCCGCACATCCGCAATGCGTACAAGACGCTCGTCCCGCTCGTCTCCGATTCGCCGTGGTCGCCGGCGCTGGGGCCGGCCCACCTGCCATGGCTGTTCCAGAAGAAGGCGCCGGAGAACTGGCCGCGCACGACGCCGCCCGACATGTGGATCTGCTACCGGACGAACCCGGCGATCTCGTCGTGGAACGCGCCGGAGATCGCCGAGCGGCTCGCGGAGTTCCCGTTCATCGTCGCGTTCTCGTACACCGAAGATGAAACGAATCACTTCGCCGACATCCTGCTGCCCGAGGCGCTCGATCTCGAGAGCACGCAGATCATCCGGATCGGCAGCACGAAGTTCACCGAGCAGTTCTGGAAGCACGAGGGCTGGGCGATTCGCCAGCCGGCGGTCCAGTCGCAGTGCGACGTCATGGACTTCACCGACATCTCCACGGCACTCGCCGAGCGGGCCGGCATCCTGCCCGAGTACGTGCGAGCGGTGAACAAGGGCGCCGCCGGCATGGCGCTGCGCGACCGCAAGGGAACTTTCGACTATGCGCTGGACGAGTCGAAGGCGCCGACCTCCGACGAGGTATGGAACGCGATCGCGAAGGCGGCCAGCCACGACCTCACCGGCGGCGAGGAAGTGCACGACCTCGACTGGTTCAAGGACAACGGCTTCCTGCTGCGTCCGTTCCCGCAGCTCGACTGGTACCTGTACCCCGCGCTCGAGCGCCAGAACCTGCGCTTCGAGCTTCCGTACCAGGAGCGCGTCGTGCGCCACGGGCGCCAGCTGGCCAATCGGCTGCACGAGATCGGCGTTTCGTGGTGGGAGCACCAGCTCGCCGAATACGAGTTCCTCCCCACCTACGAGCGCTTTCCCGAGATCTGGATCGAGTACGCGCGCGAATACGGTCGCGACCCCGACGAGTTCCCGTTCTGGGCGCTCACCGCGCGTTCGATGCAGTACA
>JBIQJM010000057.1:0-19902 GCA_044507525.1 Burkholderiales bacterium | reverse complement strand
TGACGCACGGCGCGACGATGGGCGGGCACGTCGTGCGCGCGGCGATCGAGCGCGCGGGCATCGAACCCGGCGAGGTCGAGGACGTGCTGATGGGCTGCGCGACGCCCGAAGGCGCCACCGGCTGGAACATCGCGCGCCAGGCGGCGATCGCGGCCGGCTGCCCGGTGAGCGTCTCGGGCGTCACCGTGAACCGCTTCTGCTCGTCGGGACTGCAGACGATCGCGATGGCGGCGCAGCGGATCATCGCCGGAGAAGGCGACATCTTCGTCGCCGGCGGGCTGGAGTCGATCTCGTGCGTGCAGAACGAGTCGAACCGGCACATGTTCGTCGACAAGGGGCTGAAGAAGACGAAGCCCGAGCTCTACTGGCCCATGCTGCAGACGGCCGAGACCGTCGCGCGCCGCTACGGCATCGAGCGCGAGCGCCAGGACGAATACGGCGCGCGCAGCCAGCAGCGGGCAGTCGCCGCTGCCGAGGCCGGGCGCTTCAGGGACGAGATCGTGCCGATCACCGTGCGCATGGCGGTGGCCGACAAGGCGAGCGGACGCCTCGAGACGCGCGAGGTCACGCTCTCCGACGACGAAGGACGGCGCCCGGGTACCACCGTCGAGAGCATCTCGCAGATCCGGCCGGCGCTGCCCGGCGGATCGGTCGCCGCCGGCAATGCGAGCCAGTTCTCCGACGGCGCGGGCGCCTGCGTCGTGATGGACGCCGCGCTCGCGGAGAAACGCGGCCTGAAGCCGCTCGGCTACTTCCGGGGCTTCGCCGTGGCCGGCTGCGAGCCCGACGAGATGGGGATCGGTCCCGTCTACGCGGTGCCGAAGCTGCTCGAGCGCACGGGACGGAAGGTCGACGACATCGACCTGTGGGAGCTGAACGAGGCCTTCGCGGTGCAGGTGCTCTACTGCCGCGACAGGCTCGGCATCCCGGACGACCGGCTCAACGTCAACGGCGGCGCGATCGCGGTCGGCCATCCCTACGGGATGAGCGGCCAGCGCCTGACCGGGCACGCGTTGATCGAGGGACGCCGGCGAAACGCGCGCTGGGCCGTCGTCACGATGTGCATCGGCGGCGGCATGGGCGCGGCGGGCCTGTTCGAAATCGTCTGACCGGGAGACAGCGATGTCGGTACGTGAAGCGATGAACCTCGCCGGCCGCAAGGCGATCGTCACCGGCGGCTCGCGCGGGCTCGGGCTGCAGATCGCCGAGGCGCTCGGCGAGATGGGCGCCGAGATCGTGCTCACCTCGCGCAAGCAGGCCGAGCTCGACGAGGCGGTGGCGCACCTGGAGAAGCTGGGCGTGCAGGCGCACGCGATCGCGAGCGACCTCGGCAAGCCCGAGTCGGTCGCCGCGTTCGCCGACGCGGCGCTCCAGAAGCTGGGCCACTGCGACATCCTCGTCAACAACGCCGGCACGACCTGGGGCGCGCCGATGGCCGATCATCCGCTCGAGGCCTGGATGAAGCTGGTGAACCTGAACCTCACCGGCGTCTTCCTGCTCACGCAGCACATCGGCAAGCACTCGATGATTCCGCGCGGCTACGGCCGCATCCTGATCGTCGCCTCGATCGCCGGCCTGCGCGGCAACGAGCCGGGCACCAACCACACGATCGCGTACAACACGACGAAGGGCGGGCTGGTCAACTTCACGCGCGCGCTCGCCGGCGAATGGGGCGAACACGGGATCACCGTCAACGCGCTCGCACCGGGCTTCTTCCCGTCGAAGATGTCGCGCGCGACGCTGGCCGAGATCGAACAGGCGGTGAAGGCGCGCACGCCGCTGCACCGCCTCGGCGACGACGAAGACCTCAAGGGTGCCGCGGTGCTCTTCTGCTCCGACGCCGGCAAGCACATCACCGGGCAGATCCTCGCGGTCGACGGCGGGGTCACCGCGGTCTGAGGAGAAGGGCGATGGCTGCAATGAACCGCCGCATCGTGCTCGCGCGCCGGCCGCAGGGCCTCGCATCGCGCGACGACTTCCGCCTCGAGGAGGCGCCGGTGCCGCAGCCGGCCGACGGCCAGGTGCTCGTGCGCAACCGCTTCCTGTCGCTCGATCCGTACATGCGCGGGCGCATGGACGACGCGAAATCCTACGCGGCGCCGCAGAAGCTCGACGAGGTGATGGTCGGCGGCACCGCCGGCGAGGTGCTCGAGAGCCGCAACCCGGCCTTCGCGGCGGGCGACCAGGTCGTCGGGATGCTCGGTTGGCAGCTCTACGGCGTATCCGACGGCGGCGGCCTGATGAAGGTCGACACGTCGTCGGTCCCGCTGTCGGCCTACCTCGGCGCCGTCGGCATGCCGGGCGTCACGGCCTGGTACGGGCTGAACCGGATCATCGAACCGAAGCCGGGCCAGACGATCGTCGTCTCCGCGGCGAGCGGGGCCGTCGGCTCGGTGGTCGGGCAGCTCGCGAAGGCGGCCGGCTGCCGCGTCGTCGGCATCGCCGGCGGCCCGCAGAAATGCACGATCGTCACCGATGAATACGGCTTCGATGCCTGCGTCGACTACAAGGCGGGGCGCCTCCACGAAGACCTGCGCGCCGCCACGCCCGACGGCGTCGACGGACTTTTCGAGAATGTCGGCGGCGAGCCGCTCGACGCGACGCTGCGGCGCATGAACGCCTTCGGGCGGGTCGCGGTCTGCGGGCTGATCTCCGGCTACAGCGGGCAGCCGATGCCCGTGACGCAGTTCCGCTCGGTGCTCGTCAACCGCCTGCGCGTCGAAGGCTTCATCGTCTCCGAGCACATGGACGTCTGGCCGACCGCGTTGCGCGAACTGAAGCAGCGCGTAGCGGACGGGAGCCTGCGCTACCGCGAGACGATCGCGAAGGGGCTGGAGAGCGCGCCCGACGCCTTCGTCGGGCTGCTGGCGGGGCGCAACGTCGGCAAGCAGCTCGTGGCGCTTGACTGAGATGCAGGAGCTGGCCGGCCGGGTCGCCGTCATCACCGGCGCGGCGAGCGGCTTCGGCCGCGAGTTCGCGCGCCTCGGGGCATCGCTCGGAATGCGCCTGTCGCTCGCCGACGTCGAGGCCGACGCGCTGGCACGTGTCGTCGACGAGCTGCGCGACGGCGGTGCCGAGGTCTTCGGCGAGACGGTCGACGTGCGCCGCGGCGACGAGGTCGAGCGGCTCGCCGAACGCACGATCGAACGATTCGGCGCGTCGCACCTGCTCTTCAACAACGCCGGCGTCGGCACCGGCGGGCTGTTGTGGGAGACCACCGAGCGCGACTGGCAATGGGTGCTCGGCGTGAACCTGTGGGGCGTCGTCCACGGCGTTCGCAGCTTCGTGCCCCGCATGCTCGCGCAGGGCGACGCGTGCCACGTCGTCAACACCGCCTCGGTCGCCGGCCTGCTCGCGCCGCAGAGCATGGGCGTCTACAACGTCAGCAAGCACGCCGTCGTCGCGCTCAGCGAGACGCTCTACCACGACCTGCGCACCGTCGGCGCGTCGATCGGCGTCACGCTGCTGTGCCCGGCCTTCGTGCCGACCGGCATCGCGCAGTCGGAACGCAATCGCCCCGGCGAGCTGCGCGACGCTACACCGCCCACCGAATCGATGCTGGCCTCGCAGCGCGCCACCGAGAAGGCGGTCTCCTCCGGTCGCATCGGCGCCGCGCAGGTCGCGCAGATGACCTTCGAGGCGATCCGCGAGAACCGCTTCTACGTGCTCACGCATCCGGGCATCCTGCCGTCGGTCGAGCTGCGCATGCAGGACGTGCTGATGCAACGCAACCCGAGCGACCCGTACACCTACAAGCCCGGTGTCGCGCAGCAGCGCACGCGCCGATAGGAAAGCGCGCGCCGAGGCCGCCGACCGAAGCGACGGAGCCGATGCCGCGATGCAGGAAACGATCCGGGACGGGCAGTATGCGGAGGTGGGCGCTCCGGGGCGGCCGCTTCGCCTGCACTACGCCTCCTGCGGCGACGAGCGTCGCCCGTTGCTGCTCCTGCTGCACGGCTTTCCGGAAGGCTGGTTCGGCTGGCGCGCCGTGATGCCGGCCTTCGCCCGGCGCTTCCGCGTCGTCGCGCCGGACCTGCGCGGCTACGGCCGCTCCGACAAGCCCGAAGGCATCGACGCCTACCGCGCGGGCGCGATCGTCGCCGACCTGGATGCGCTCGTCGACGCGCTCGGCCACGACCGCTGCGTGCTCGTCGGCCACGACTGGGGCGGAGCGCTCGCGTGGGCGTTCGCGATCGCGCACCCCGAGCGCGTCGAGCGGCTCGTCATCCTCAATGCACCGCATCCGGTGCCCTTCGCGCGCGCGCTCGCGCACGACGCCGCGCAGCAGGCGGCGAGCGCATACATGAACTGGCTGCGTCGCCCGGGCTCCGAGGAGGTGCTCGCGCGCGACGGCTTCGCGCGGCTCGAGGCCATGCTGGCATCGATGGGGGACGCGCAGTGGTTCGACGCCCGGGCCCGTGGCGAGTATCACGAAGACTGGAGCAGGCCGGGCGCGCTGCGCGCCGCGGTCAACTACTACCGCGCGTCTGCGCTGCATCCGCCGCAGGAAGAAGACGCGAAGGCCGCACCGGTCCCCGCACTCGACGCGTCGAGGTTCGTCGTGCGCGTGCCGACGCTCGTCCTCTGGGGCGAGCGCGACACCGCGCTGCTGCCGGTGCTGCTCGACGGACTCGAGCGCCTGGTGCCGCAGTTGCGCATCGTCCGCCTGCCCGAGGCCACGCACTGGCTCGTCCACGAGCAGCCCGAAAGGGTCGCGCGCGAGATCGCCGCCTTCGTCGACGACGTCGCCGATGCCCTGGTGCTGCGCATCGCCGACTGGACGCGGCTCGGTGCCGACGCGCTGCCGCTGCGCGTCGAGGTCTTCGTGCAGGAGCAGGGCGTTCCGGCCGACATCGAGCACGACGGACGCGACGCCGAGGCGCTGCATTGCGTCGCCTATCGCGCGGGACGGGCGCTCGCCACCGGCCGGCTGCTCCCCGAGGCGAAGATCGGACGCATGGCGGTGCGTGCCGAGGCGCGCCGACAGGGCGTCGGCCGGCGCGTGCTCGACGCGCTGGTCGAACGCGCGCGCGCCCGCGGCGACGCCTGCGTGGAGCTCAGCGCGCAGGTCGCCGCCGCGGCCTTCTATCGGAAGAGGGGCTTCGAGGCGATCGGACGGCCCTACCTCGAGGCCGGCATCGAGCACCTTCGCATGCGGCGCGTGCTGCGCCGCGCCGATGCCTGAACGCCGCTATCGCGCGCCGCGCGCGGCGCGGCGCGCCATCGCGTCGACCGCGGCGGGCCCGAGCCGGAAACGCACGCGCCGCTCGCCGGCCCTGCGCAGCACGTCGCCCTGGGGCGACCAGCTGCGCTCGACGAACACGACGCGTCCGTCGCGGTGCACGGCGACGATCGTCGAGGCGCGCGTCCCGTAGCCGAGTTCGGGCGAGAAGATCATCGCCGGCGCGAGCATCCGTTCGCGCTCGCTGCCGATGCCGGTATCGGGCAGCGCCGCGTCGTCGGCGATCCTGCGGTCGGCGAGGGCGTCGAACAGCGTCGGGCCCAGCTGCCGGATCGGGCCGTTCATCGCATGCGCGAGCCGCTCGCGGATCTGCAGCACCTTCGGCCACGGAGCGTCGAGTTCGCCGTTCGACCAGGCGTGCACGCCGCCGTTCGCCGGCACGACGCGACGTGCATCGCGGTTCGAGACGAGCAGTGCCGGCTGTTCGGCAGCGAGGTCGACGAGCAGCAGGTTGAAACCCGCGTAGTCCTCCGGTCGCGCGAGGATGCGGTCGGCGTACTCGGATGCCGGCTCGGAGCCGCCGACGAAAGCGGCGACGAGTTCCCCGCGCGAGCGCGGCCCGCTGCTCGGGTCCGGCTCGCGAACGTTGGTCACCGCGGCGAAGCGACCGCGCCGGTCGATCGCGAGCCAGCTGCCGCCGGCGCGCAGGTCGCGCCCGCCGAAGATCGTATGCCGCTCGTCCCACCAGGCGGCGGGCGCCGCTTCGCGCGCGTAGTACTCGTCGCGGTTCGCCGCGACAACGAAGGCGAGTTCTTCGTGCGCGTCGAGCGCGAAGGCGATCAGGCACATCGCGGCACGTGCGCCGCTGCGTCGGCCCAGCGGAAGACCTCGACGAAGCGCCCGCCGGGGGCGAAGGCGTCGAAGCCGAGCGCAGCCGCCTCGGCGCCCAGTGCTTCGACGAAGGCGCTCTCCTGGTCTTCGCGCAGCGGCTCCCACGACTCGAGCCAGGTGCGGCGGTTCTTCTCGGGCTCGTCGCGCCAGCCGAAGCGCGCGCGCAACGCGAAGCGCGCCTCGATGCGGTCGGCGAGCGCACGCAGCGCGCGTTCGCATTCGTCGCTGCGCGCCGGATCGGCGCGGAACCAGACGAGGACGACGAGTGCGTTCATTCGGTCGGCAGCGGATAGGGCAGCGGGAGCGGCTGCAGCCTTCGCCCGCCGACGGCGAGCGGGCCCGCCTGCTGCGCGGCGACCTGCGCCTCGTGCAGGACGTCGACCGCACCGTCGGGCGAGCGCGCCGCCGCGACGACCGCGCCGACCGGGCGCCCCGACGCGTCGACGACGTCGGTGCCCGGTGCAGGCTCGTCGGCGCCGCCGGGGCGCTCCGACGAATCGAGCCGCGCGAGGAAGCTGCGCCGTTTCGTCTTGCCCAGGTAGTGGCTGCGCGCGACGACCTCCTGTCCCGGGTAGCAGCCCTTGGTGAAGCTCACCGCGCCGATCGCCTCGGCCTCGAGGTTGAGCATCTGCGGCACGAACTGCTCGCTCGTCGCCGGGACGATCGAGGCGATGCCGCTGCGCACGTCGGTCCAGCGCCAGCAAGCGCTGTCGATCGGCGCGAGCGTCCCGCGCAGCGCGGTCCACACCTCGTCGACCGCATCGACCGGCACGACGAGCAGCCAGCGCGGCAGTGGCGCATGGGCAGCGAGCGCGCCCGCCGGAAGCGGGGACAGGCCGATCGCCGTGAGAAGGGGCGCGGAGGGCTCGTCGCCGGCGCCCGACGACGCTTCGGACCGCAGCGCGCGGGCCGCGGTCTGCATCGGCGCCGGCGCCTGCAGTTGCAGGGCCGCCAGCGCCTCGGCCGCTGCGGCGCCGATCAGCCCGAGCACGACGAAGGCCCCGCTCTCGTTCGCGATGCGCACCTTCGACCGGAGCACAAACATCGTCAGCCGCTTGCGGATCGTCTCGGCGACGCTGTCGGGCAGCAGCAGGCGGATCGACGCGTCTTCGCGCCACGCGAGCATCGTCGCGAGCAGCCGGCCCTTCGCGGAGCAGTAGCCGTGCCAGTTCGCCGCGTCGGGCGCCAGCCGCTGCACGTCGTTGGTCGTCTGCGACTGCAGGAAACGCACCGCGTCGTCCCCGCCGAGCCGCAGCACCGAATGGCCGGCCAGCCAGGCGAGGGCGCCGCCGGCGAGCGCCGCTTCGACGCTCTTCCCGGGTGTCTCGACGCGCGCCTGCGTGCCGTAGGCGTCTTCGTGCAGCGCGAGCTTGCAGCGAGCGGCAGCCGCGTGCACGGCAGCGAGATCGGGCGCCGCCGCAGCGACGTTCGGAGCCGAGGGGGAACGTGCGGGATGCATGGGTCGGGTCGCGGAATCGACCGATT
This sequence comes from Burkholderiales bacterium, assembly GCA_044507525.1. Lineage (GTDB taxonomy): Bacteria > Pseudomonadota > Gammaproteobacteria > Burkholderiales > Burkholderiaceae_E > Zeimonas. Next base: position 12,344 of record JBIQJM010000057.1, on the reverse strand, counting down.
ATCATAGGGATCCCTCCTGTCGTTGTCGAACCACCCGCGCCGTGTCGAAAGGCCGAATCGTCGCGCTCGTCCTGCTCTCGCTGCTGATCGCCGCCGCCGTCGCCACGACGTGGGGATGGCAGCGCTTCCGCGTCGAGCCGCTCGAATTCCACGAGTCGCCGATCCGCTTGACCGTTCCGCGCGGTGCGAACGTGCGCGGGGTCGCGAAGGCGCTGCGCGCGCAGGGCGTGGACGTGCACCCGACCGAACTGTGGCTGTGGTACAAGCTGCGCGGCCACGACGGCAAGCTCAAGGCCGGAACCTACGAGCTCGCCGCACCGCTGACGATCGACGCGCTGCTCGAGAAGTTCGTGCGCGGCGACGTCCTGATGCTCTCGATCCGCTTCATCGAGGGATGGACGTTCCGCCAGATGCGCGAAGCGATCGACGCGAATCCCGAGCTCGCGCACGAAACGCGCGGCCTCGATGCGGCGGAACTGATGCGCCGCATCGGCGCCTCCGAAGCGCGGCCCGAAGGGCTCTTCTTCCCGGACACCTACTTGTTCTCGCCCGGAACGAGCGACCTCGAGATCTACCGGCGCGCGTATCGGGCCCTGAAGCAGACGCTCGATGCCGCGTGGGCGGAGCGGCAACCCGACCTGCCGTATCGCGATCCGTACGAAGCGCTCGTGCTCGCCTCGATCGTCGAGAAGGAGACCGGGCTGGCCGAGGAGCGCGACAAGGTGGCCGCCGTCTTCGTCAACCGACTGCGGCGCGGCATGCTGCTGCAGAGCGACCCGACGACCATCTACGGGATGGGCGATCGCTTCGACGGCAACCTGCGCAAGCGCGACCTGGGCACCGACACCGCGTTCAACACCTATACGCGCCCGGGGCTGCCGCCGACGCCGATCGCGCTGCCGGGCAAGGCGTCGATCGAAGCGGCGCTGCGACCGGCCGACATCGGCGCGTTGTACTTCGTTTCGCGCGGCGACGGAACGAGCGAGTTCTCGAGCGATCTCGCCAGCCACAACCGCGCGGTGTCCCGGTACCAGCGGGGCGGCCGATGAAGGGCCGCTTCGTCACTTTCGAGGGCATCGACGGCGCCGGCAAGAGCACGCACGTCGCGCAAGCGATCGATTCGCTGCGCGCGCGCGGCTACGAGGTCCTCGCCACCCGCGAGCCGGGCGGCACCGAGCTCGCCGAGGCCCTGCGCGAGCTGCTGCTGCACCGGCCGATGTCGCTCGAAACCGAACTGATGCTCGTGTTCGCGGCGCGACGCGACCATCTCGAGCGGCTGATCGTTCCCGCCCTCGAGCGCGGGCAATGGGTCGTCTGCGATCGCTTCACCGACTCGAGCTGGGCCTACCAGGGCGCCGGGCGGGGCGCCTGCGCCGAGCGCATCGCGTGGCTCGAATCGTGGGTGCAGGGCGAGCTGCAGCCGGCGCGTACCTACTGGTTCGACGTCGAGCCGGAGGTCGCCGCGCGCCGTCGTGCGCGGTCGCGCGAAGCCGACCGCTTCGAGAGCGAAGACCTGGCGTTCTTCGCGCGCGTGCGCGAAGGCTATCGACGGCGCGCCGCGTCGGACCCCGCGCGCATTCTTCGGATCGACGGCAGCGGGAGCGTCGCGCAGGTTCGAGCGATGATCGAAGAAGATCTCGCAACCCTCTGTTCCCAATGAATTATCCTTGGCTCGACGCAAGCTGGCGCGCGCTGCTCGCGCAGCGCGATCGCACGCATCACGCACTGCTCGTGCACGGGCCCGCCGGGATCGGCAAGTCGGACTTCGCCGCCGAGCTGGCGCGCGCGTGGCTGTGCGAATCGCCGGCCGCCGACGGCAGCGCCTGCGGCGGATGCGCATCCTGCGGCTGGATCGCGCACGACAACCATCCCGACCTGCGCGTGCTCGCGCCGCTCGCCGAGGAGCCGGACGACGGCGAAGGCGCCCCGCGCAGCGGCCGCGCGCCGGCCCGCTCGACCGACATCCGGATCGACCAGGTCCGCGCGCTCGAGCGCTTCATCGGGGTCGGGGGGCATCGCGGCGGCTGCAAGGTCGTGCGCATCGATCCGGCCGACGCGATGAACGTCGCCGCGGCCAATGCGCTGCTCAAGACGCTCGAGGAGCCGGGTACCGGTACCCGCTTCCTGCTGGTCACCCATCGGCCGGATGCGCTGGCGGCGACGATCCGCTCGCGCTGCCTGGCGATCGCGTTGTCGCTGCCGATGCCGGAGGTCGCCGTCGACTGGCTGGTCGCGCAGACGGGCGCCGACCGCACGCAGGCGGCGAGCTGGCTCGCCGCCGCCGGGGGCGCCCCGCTGCGGGCGCGCGCATTCGCCGATCCCGCGACAGTGTCCACTCATCGGTTGCTCGTGGAGACCTTCTCGTCCCTTCCCGAAACTTCGGTCGTGCGAGCCGCCGACACGCTGGCCGGCATCGAGCCGTCGCTGTGGATCGGGACGCTGCAATCGTGGATTGCCGACCTGCAGCGATGCTGTGCCGGCGCGGAACCCCGATTCTTCCCCGACCGTGCGGCGCGGCTGCGATCGCTGTCGCGGGCGACGACTCTGCGCGCGCTGGACCGGCTCGCGTCCGAGATCGCGACGCTGGCGCGAGCCGTCGATCACCCGCTGAACCCGCGGCTGATGATCGAAGACGCGCTGCTGCGCGTCCGGGCCGCGCTGGCGCGATGACACGGGTGAAAAGGGGACGACGATGAGTGCAGGCGAAGGGGCAACGACCACCGTACCCGATACCGGCGCGATGCTGCTCGACGGTCTCGACACCGGGGTGCGCCTCGCACCGGTGACCGCGCCCGGGCCGCTGACCACCCCGTCGCCCGGGATCGACGCCACCGGACCGAACACCGGGGTCGGCCTGCAGTCGACGTCGATCGGCAGCCCCGCGCCGCAGCGCACCGGTGCGCGCCCCGGCGTCGTCCAGCTGGCGATCCGCGAGAAGGCCGCGCTGTACGCCGCGTACATGCCCTTTCTCGACGGCGGCGGGCTCTTCGTTCCGACCACGCGCGCCGTGCGCCTGGGCGACGAGCTCTACCTGCTCCTCTCGTTGATGGACGACCCGAACAAGCTCTCGGTCACCGGCAAGGTCGTCTGGATCACTCCGCCCGGAACGCCGCAACGCCAGCAGGGGCTGGGCGTGCAGTTCGCGAAGGACGAGGCGGGAACCTGCGCACGCAGTCGCATCGAGGATCTGCTGGGCGGTACGCTGAAGGCGAATCGTCCGACGCACACGATCTGAGGCGCCGCCCGAAGCGCCGGCCTTCGCCGCATCGATACAATCGGGACTCCGGGCGCACGACGAGCGCCCGCCGCTTCTCCCGCCCGATGCTCGTCGACTCGCACTGCCATCTCGACTTCCCCGGACTCGCCGACCGCCTCGACGAGGTCCTCGCCTCGATGCACGCCAACGGGATCGGCCATGCGTTGTGCGTCTGCGTCTCGCTCGAAGGCTTCGACGACGTGTTGCGCATCGCGCGCAGCGATGCGCGGCTGAGCGCCTCGGTCGGCGTGCATCCGGATTCGCGCGACGCGACCGAGCCCGACGTCGATGCGCTCGTGCGGCTCGCCGCCGACCCGAAGGTCGTCGCCATCGGCGAGACGGGCCTGGACTACTACCGCACGGAAGGCGACACCGAGTGGCAGCGCGAGCGCTTTCGCGTGCACATCCGCGCCGCGCGGGCGAGCCGCAAGCCGCTGATCGTGCACACGCGCGCGGCGTCGGCGGATACGATCCGGCTGCTCCGGGAGGAGGGCGCCGACGAGGCGGGCGGCGTGCTGCACTGCTTCACCGAAGACTGGGAGACCGCGCGGGCCGGCCTCGATCTCGGCTTCCACGTGTCCTTCTCGGGAATCCTGACCTTCCGCAACGCGCAGTCGCTGCGCGAGGTGGCGGTGCGCATTCCGGACGACCGGCTGCTGGTCGAGACCGACGCGCCGTACCTCGCGCCGGTGCCGAAACGGGGCAAGACCAACGAACCGGCGTGGGTGCTGCACGTCGCCGAGTGCCTCGCGCAACTGCGCGGGCGAACGCTCGAGGACATCGCGGCGGTGACGACGGCGAACTTCTTCCGCCTCTTCCGCGATGCCGGTCACGCGGTCGCCGATGCGCGCGGCTGAGTTGCGACGACTGCTCGGCGTCGCGCTGGCGCTCGCGTCGCTGGCCGGGGTCGGCGACGCGCGCGCGCAGGCCGATGCCCGCGGCGAGCCCGCCAGGCCCGCGGCCGACGCCAGGCGGGCGCCCGACGCCAAGCCGGTGCCCGACGCGAACGAGCCCTTCTGGGAAGCGATCGCACGCGACGACGTCGCGCGCGTGCAGACGCTGCTCCTTCGCGGAGCCGACACGAATGCAGTCCACCCGCAGTTCGGCCCGGCGATCGTCGTGGCCGCGCGCGAGCGCTCGTGGAACGTCGTCCGCGCGCTCGCGCAGATCGTCGGCACGCGGATCGACGCGCCGAACTCGCGCGGCGAAACCGCGGTCATGCTGGCTGCGCTGCAGGGAAACCTGGAGACCGTGCGCGTGCTCGTCGAGAAAGGCGCGGCGATCAACCGCGTCGGCTGGACGCCGCTCCACTATGCGGGCGTCAGCGGCAACGTCGAGCTATTACGCTACTTGCTGGATCAGCACGCCTATATCGACGCGGAATCGCCGAACCGCAGTACGCCGCTGATGATGGCTGCACGCCACGACCGCATCGATGCGGTGCGCATGCTCGTCGAGGCGGGCGCGGATCCGACGCCGCGCAACGACGCGGGACGCGATGCCGCCGACTACCTCGACGGCAACGGCAAGCCCCAGGAAGCGCGATGGATGCGCGAACGCGCAGCGGCGTTCGCCCGCCGCTACGGCACGGTCGAGCGACCGCGCACCGCCGAATCGCAGGCCGAGGAACGCCAGCGCCGGCAACGCCTGGACGCGCCCCGCCTGCCCGGCGAGCGCTGATCCGAAGGAAGCGGGCTCAGCGGAAGACGACGTCGAGCACGAACATCAGCCCGAAGCCCGCGAACAGCGCCGCGGTCGCCGTCTCGCCGAAGCTGCCGCGGTGCGTCTCGGGAATGACCTCGTCGCTGATCACGAACAGCATGGTGCCCGCGGCGAAGGCCAGCGCGAGCGGCAGGATCGCCGTCGAGAGCACCAGCAGGCCGGCGCCGAGCATTCCGCCGACGAGTTCGACCGCACCGGTGAGCGCGGCGATCATCAGCGCGTAGGCGCGCGAGTAGCCGAGGGCCGCGAGCGACATCGCCACCGCCAGCCCTTCGGGCATGTTCTGCAGCCCGATGCCGATCGTCACGCCCAGGCCGATGCGCGCGTCGCCGCTCGCCGCGCCGATGCCGATCGAAAGGCCCTCCGGGAAGTTGTGCAGCGTGATCGCCAGCACGAAGAGCCAGACGCGGGCGATGCGCTCCCCGCTCGGGCCTTCGGGCCCCTTCAGGAAATGCTCGTGGGGCAGGACCCGGTTGATGAGTCCCATCGACAGGCCGCCGACGAGCAGCGCGGCGACGACGGCGATCGCCGCGCCGATGCGGTTGCCGATCATGCCCTCGGCGAGCGCATAGCTCGGCAGCAGCAGCGAGAAGATCGTCGCGGCGAGCATCACGCCGGCGGCGAACGAGAGCATCGCGTTGCTCGTGCGCGGCGTCAGGCGCCCGATCCACAGGACGGGAATCGCGCCGAATGCGGTGGCGAGCGCTCCGCCGACGAAGCTCGCGACGAAGGCGGCGAGCAGCGGCGACGACTGTTCGAAGAACGCGGACGGATCCATCGGGCAGGGCGGAGCGGCGGGGGGCCGGCGCAGGCGCCTGCCATCGCGACCGGGCGAAGATTAACAGGAAGCCGCTCGCTCGCTTACGATAGGCACGCGGCCGTCGCCCGATGCGCCGCGTCCACCGAGGAGGGACAGTCGAATGGATGCACTGCAGGGGTTCCTTTCGCTGATCGGCCGCATCTGCATGGCCTGGCTGTTCGTGCCCGCAGGCTGGGGCAAGATCGCAGGCTTTTCCGGCACCGCGGCATACGTGGCTTCCGCAGGCCTGCCGTTCCCGCCGCTGATGACGGCGCTGGCGATCCTGATCGAACTCGCCGGCGGAATCCTGCTGCTCGTCGGGTACAAGGCGCGCTGGGCGGCGGCGGTGCTCGCGCTGTTCACGATCGTCGCCGCCTTCGGCTTCCACAACTACTGGTCGATGCCGGCCGAGCGGCAGGCTGCGCAGAAGATCAACTTCGACAAGAACGTCGCGATCTTCGGCGGGCTGCTGTTCGTCGTCGCCTTCGGCGCCGGCCGCTTCAGCATCGACGAGAGCCACCGGGAAAAGAACCTGCGGACCGCCCCGGTGCGATGAAGCGCGGCTAGGCGCGCTGCGCGAAGAGCTCGATCAGCGTAGGCACGGTCGAGCTCGCGTGCCCGCCGGCGGCGGCGCCGACGTAGGCGTTGCGCACCGCCTCGGCGGTGCCGCGCGCCGCGCCGATCTCCTGCGCCATCGTCGTGTAGTAGTCCATGTCCTTCGCGGCGTTCGCGATCGTGAAGCGGAAGGACGCGTCGTCGCCCGCCTCGATGAACGGACGCAGCCGATCGAGCACGACGCCCTGGCCGCCGCCGCGCGCGAGCACGTCGACGAACACGCGGGCGTCGACGCCGGCGCGGCGCGCGCAGGCGGCAGCCTCGGCCAGCACGACGCCGAAGCCGAGCGACACGTAGTTGTGCAGCAGCTTGAGCCGATGACCCGCACCGATCGGCCCGACGTGCACGATGTTCTCGGCGAAGCATGCGAGCAGCGGACGGCATTCCTCGACGAGATCGGCGTCGCCGCCCACGAGGACGTTCAGGCGGCCTTCCGCGGCCTCCTTCGGCGTACGCGTCATCGGAGCGTCCAGGAAACGCCCCCCGGTGCGCGCGATCGTCGCCGCGATGCGCACGGTCGACGACGGGATCGCGGTCGAGCAGTCGATGACGATGCTGCCGCGATGCAGGCCGGCGAAGGCGCCGCCGTCGCGGAACAACGCATCCTCCACCTCCCGCGTGCCGGTGACGCACAGGATCAGGACCTCGCACGCGGACGCGAGCTCGGCGGCGCTCGCGCAGGAACGGGCGCCCGCGGCGAGCAGGTCGTCCACCGGCTGGTTGCCGGGATGCTCGAGGAAAGCGACTTCGTGACCGTGGCGCGCGAGATTGTGCGCGATGCCGTGGCCCATCAGGCCGACGCCGATCATCCCGACCCGCTTGGTCGTGTTCCGCTCGATCGTGTCGCTCATGCGCAAATCGATGACTGCTTGGACAGCGCGAACTGTAGCAATAACGCTTCGTTGGGCATGGTGCGGGAACAGGAACAGCGCAAATCGGGGAGGGGCGCTACTACAATCCTTGGCGCCCGCTTCCCGCACCCGAACGTGACCCCCGCCCAACCGACGCCGAACGCTCTCGCGCCCATGCCTCGGCCTGCCAGGCGCGCGCTGGTCGTCGACGACAACACCGACAACGCCGAGTCGCTCGCGCTGCTGCTGCGCCTGCACGGCGACGAGGTCCGTACGGCGTACAACGGCATCGAGGCGCTGGAGGTCGCGGATCGTTTCCGCCCCGACATCGTGCTGCTCGACATCGGCATGCCGAAGATGAACGGCTACGAGACATGCCGCGCGCTGCGCGGTCGCGCCTGGGGCCGCGACCTGATCGTCATCGCCCAGACCGGCTGGGGCCAGAACGAAGACCGCGAGCGCGCCTTGCAGGCGGGTTTCGATGCGCACCTGGTCAAGCCGGTCGAGTTCGTCGCATTGACCGAGTTGCTGGCGGCGCTCGAAGCGCGGCGCGCGGAGCGGACGACGAGGGCGTTGTAGCTGGAGTCGCGGGGTTCGCTGCCGCATTCTTTGCGCCGGCCCGAATGCGCATAATGTGTGTTATGTCAAATCACAGTGACATCGACACGCGGCCGTAACGTTGCCGCCCGCCGTCTCGCTGCCGAAGCCGTCCGCCAGTCGACCGGCGGGCGTCGCGGCCTCGCACCGTACCGGTGCTTCTGCAAGATCGAGGCCCTCATTTCCCATTGGACCCCTTGCATCCCATGTCGCGTCTTGGCTCTGTCCTGAAAAGCTCGCTCGCGCTTGCCGCGCTCGCTCTCGCATCCCTTGCCTCCGCGGCGATCTCCGACGCCGACATGGAGCGCCTGCTGAAGAACCCACGGGTGTTCTTTGCGTTCGAGTGTCGCCCCCCGGTGACCCTGAAGTTCCGCATCGAAGACCACACCACGGCGGCGCAGCTGAAGAGAAAGATCGACGACTGGAAGGAATGCGTGCGCGACTACGACGCGCAGATGCGGGCCTTCGTGGAGCTCGAGTGGACGGAGTTCCCGGCGCTGGTCGAGCGGATGTCGGAGGAACAGAGGGAGCGCTATCGCAAGGCGGTCGCCGAAGCGGCCGATGCCGAGCTGGCCGTCGTGGGCCCGCGTGTCGAGGAGACCAGCACCTTGCTCAACGAAATCGTCGTGGAATACCGCCGCAGGGCGTCCAGTATCCGCCTGACGGACGTCGAGTTCGCGAAGATCGAAGCCCGCTTCGCCCGCTACCAATACGACTGCGAGCGGCCGAACCCCGAGGAATACGACCTGAGCGAGAAGTACCGCGGCCTGTTCCTCAGCGAAGGCGATCGCTTCGAGGTGTGCAGCAGCAACTGGTACCGGGACGCCGAGGCGCTTCTCAAGAACGGCGGCAACCGTGCCGCGGTGGTCTCGGACGCCGAATACGCCGTCATGACGCCGGACCAGAAGGAACGGATCGACTACCTGGTGAGCACGGCCTACGTGGTGCAGATCCCGCTCGGCAAGAAGATGCGGCGGGAAGCCCTGGACGCGCATCGCGAGATCGTGGACGAGTTGTTTCGGTTGGACCGTTGAGCCGTCGTCCGCCGTCCCGCGACGGCGGCAAGGACGCCGGCGGTCGGCAGCGCACCTCCGATCTTGAAACACTACTTGGATTGCATACGCCAAGTTATTGTTCTATAATGTTTTTCTTCGAAAAAGTATCATCCACCAGTTTCTTATAAATCCACGGAGTCACACACCAACCGAATGAAACGCCGGTCCCCTGCCCGTACCCTCTACGCCGTTCGCTGTCGCGTCTCGCCGAGTCGCTCGCGCGAGTTGCGCAACGACTACCTCGTCGAGCACCCGAAGACGGGCGAGCTCGTGCCCCATGGGTCGCTCGCTACGCCGTGGCGTTATCGCCCTGCCCTGCGTCCGCACGCACCGGCCCGCGAGAAGGCCGAAGAGCTCCGGCGCGCAACCGGCGACCCGTGGGAAGTCGAGATGGCACCGAACGACTGCCCGAATTGCGCGCGAGCGATCGGCGCCGATCGCCTCGACTTCTGCTACCCCAGAGGGCCGAGGAGCGGCATCTGGCGCGCCGGCTGCAACGAGCACGACGGCGGCTGCGGCTTCGAGATCGAGGGCCGCTCGTACGACGAGGTGCTGGCACGTTGGAATCGGCTGCGGACCGGGGAACCCGCGCGCGCGACCGGGCGCTAGACGCGTCCCGCGCGGCGCCCGCCGGATAATCTCGGGCTTGCCCCACGCCCGTCGCCGAGGCTCGAGATGAGTGTCACCGTCGCCCACCTGCAGGCGTTCGCGGATGCCTTCAACCGGCACGATGCCGACGCACTGATGCGCTTCATGACCGAAGACTGCGTGTTCGAGGCCTCGGCCGGAGCGGACGCGTGCGGCGCCCGCTACGTGGGCAGCGAAGCCGTGCGCGCAGCGTTCGCCGACGTCTGGGCTACCTACCCCGACGCGCAGTGGCGTGCTCCGCGTCATTTCGTCTGCGGCGAACGCGGCGTGTCCGAGTGGACCTTCACCGGAACGCGCGCGGACGGCAGCCGGGTCGAGGTCGACGGATGCGATCTCTTCTCCTTCCGCGGCGATCGAATCGCGCTGAAGGACTCCTACCGCAAGAACCGGCCGCCTCTCCCGGCCGGCTAATCGCCTCGGCCCGACTCAGGTCGGATGCACGGAGCGAAAGCCCACCGCGATCCGGTTCCAGACGTTGATCGCGCCGATCAGCAGCGTGAGCTTCACCTGCTCCTGCGGCGAGAACTGCGCCTGCAGCACCTCGTAGTCCTCGTCGGGCGCGTGCGTCCGCGATACGAGCGTCAGCGCCTCGGTCCAGGCGAGCGCCGCCCGCTCGCGCGGCGTATAGAGCGGCGATTCGCGCCATGCATCGAGCAGGTACAGGCGCGCTTCGCTCTCTCCGCTCGCGCGCGCATCGCGGGTGTGCATGTGGATGCAATAGGCGCAGCCGTTGATCTGCGACGCACGCGTCTTCACCAGCTCGATCAGGTTCGACTCGAGCCCGCTCGTCCTGACGGCCTTCTCGAACGCGAGCATTGCCTCCATTGCATCGGGAGCGGCCTTGAAGGCGTCGAGGCGGGGCTTCATCCGGGGTTCTCCTTGATTCGTCGTAAAGGGAACCCCTGCTCTACCACGGCCGGCGCCGCAAGCGCGCGATACCTGCTTTCGCTCGGCCGTCGCCGGGGCGCCGCGACGATGCCGGTCGGGGCGCTCCGCGCGCGCGGCGGCGTTCACGAAAGCACGCGCACGACGGTTCGTCCCTTGACGCGTCCCTGCAGGTAGTCGTCGAAAGCACCGGGCAGCTCGTTCAGGCCGATCGTACGGGTCACCTCGTGCAGCCGCCGCGGCCGGAGATCCCCGGCGAGCCGTTCCCACACCTGCCCGCGCGTGGGGAAACCCATGTAGCCGGAGTCGATGCCCAGCAGGCTGACGCCGCGCAGGATGAAGGGGAACACGGTCGTGTGCAGTTCGATGCTCGCCGCATTGCCGATGCTCGCGACCGTCCCTGCCTGCTGCATGCTCGCCAGGACCATGTGCAGGATCGGACCTCCGACGTTGTCGACCGCGCCCGCCCAACGCGCGCGTTCGAGCGGCCGGGCCTTCGCCGGATCGATGTCCGAGACCAGCTCGACCGACGAAGCCCCGAGATCGAGCAGGTACTGCTGCTCGGACGACTTGCGGGTCAGCGCGACGACCTCGTAGCCGCGCCGCGCCAGCATGTCGATGGCGAGCCCGCCGACGCCGCCGGTCGCCCCGGTGACGACGACGGGCCCGTTCGCGGGCGCGAGCCCGTTGGCCTCCATGCGCACGACGGCGAGCCCGGCGGTGAAGCCGGCGGTTCCCAGCGCCATCGACTCGAACAGCGTGAGGCCCTCGGGCAGCGGCAGCGCCCATTTCGCGGGCACCCGCGCGTACTGCGCGTAGCCGCCGTGGTGCGCGACGCCGAGATCGAAGCTGGTCGCGATCACCGCGTCGCCCGGCCGGAAGCGCGCGTCCGCGCTCTCGACGACCTCGCCCGCGAGATCGATTCCGCCGACGCAAGGGAATCGCCGGATGATCTTTCCGGCGCCCGTGGCAGCCAGCGCGTCCTTGTAGTTGATGCTCGAGAAATGAACGCGGATCGTCAGCTCGCCGTCGTCCAGTTGCTCGGGAGACATCGTCGTCAGCCGTCCGCGGACCCTGTCTCCGTCCTTCTCGATCCGATAGGCAGTGAATGCGCCGATCCCCATCCGTTCCCTCCGTGTGCGTTCTTCCGACTCTAGCGCGAGACGGCGTGGTTCGCCGTCGCATCGCTTCTCCGGCATTCCGTTCCATGACCCGGCCGTGGAAATGGTTCGCTTGCCGGGGCACCATCACCGCAACCGATCGAGCAGCGGCTCGCGAGGCGCAGGAGCCGCATCCTCGAAGCGCGGCAAGGACGAGCAGATGACGACCCCCTCCCGCATGCCGGCCGCCTTCGTCGGCCACGGCAGCCCGATGAACACCCTCGAGGTCAATCGATTCACGTCGGCTTGGCGCGACCTCGGGCGCAAGCTGCCGCGGCCGCGCGCGGTGCTGGCGATCTCGGCGCACTGGTACATCGCGGGGACCGCCGTCACCGCGATGCCGCGGCCGCGCGTCATCCACGATTTCTACGGCTTTCCGCGCGAGCTCTTCGAATACGACTACCCGGCCCCCGGCGCGCCCGACGTCGCCGACGAGATCGTCGACGTCGTCAAGCCCTCGTACGTGGGACTCGATCGCGACAGCTGGGGCCTCGATCACGGGACGTGGTCGGTGCTCGCGCACGTTCTTCCCGCCGCGGACGTACCCGTGCTGCAGCTGTCGCTGCACGGCGGTGCCCCCTTCGACTACCACTTCGACCTCGGCACCCGGCTGGCGCCGCTGCGCGATCGCGGCATCTTCATCGTCGGCAGCGGCAACGTCGTGCACAACCTGCGGCGCATGAACCCGGCGCTCGGCGACACGACCTACGACTGGGGCGCGCGCTTCGACGCGGAGGTGAAGGCGGTCATGACCTC